>CATLBO010000001.1 GCA_949879025.1 uncultured Hungatella sp.
AGTATACTTTAGAAAATAATTGGAGCCGGGATGTATTGGAACATCAGATTGAAAGCGGATTATATGAGCGTAAGGGAAAAGCCATTACGAATTTTAAGGATAAACTTCCTGCCAATGCTTCTGATTTGGCTGTACAGACATTAAAAGATCCATATAGTTTCGATTTTTTAACGATGCGGGATGATTATGATGAAAAAGAATTGGAAGATGCTCTGGTAAATCAGTACCACCGGCTTATCCGGTGGTTTGGTTTTCGCCCTATAAGGGCTCGTTTCCGACGCTAGAGTCTAAAGACTCGCCGAATAGTTCGCCAGCCGCAACTTCTGTTACCTGCTTAGCCCCTTGGGCTTATTTTTTCTTGCTTTTGTTTACCGGCTCACCCGTAAACGGGTCGATATACTCTTTCAATGACATCTGGTCATATTCCAAATCTTCCTTTAGTTGATTTCGAATATACTCTTCTATCTTTTTTGCATTTTTTCCTACTGTATCCACATAGTATCCTCTGCACCAAAAATGTCTGTTGCCATACTTATATTTCAGGTTCGCATGTCTCTCAAATATCATCAGTGTACTTTTTCCCTTTAAGTATCCAACAAAATCTGATACACTCATCTTCGGTGGTATTTCTACCAGCATATGAACATGGTCTGGGCAGATTTCTGCCTCTACTATATGCACCTCTTTCCGCTTACACAACATACTCAATATATTTGCTATGTCTTGTTTCAACTCTCCATATATTATTTTTCTTCTATATTTCGGTGCAAAAACGATATGGTACTTACAATTCCACGTTGTGTGTGATAAACTATTATTGTCCATTTGGACTTCCTCCTTTGTTTGATAAAACGGTTGGCGAACCTGTTTTTATTATATCAAGGGAGGTTTTTTACACAACGCTAAAGCTATTCCAACCACCCGCATAGCAGGTGGTTTATTTATTCTCCAAAGTTCCGTTTTTCGGATCAGCGAAAAACTCCTCAATGGAGAACAGGGCCTTGCCCTAACAATCAGATTACCCAGTTCCTGCTAGAACTGGGAACAGGTTTTTCCTATGTGGGGCGTCAGGTGCATTTACAGGTTGGAGAGCGTGAATTTTATATTGATTTGCTGTTTTATCACATAAAACTTCACTGTTATGTTGTCATAGAACTTAAAACAAAGAGATTTGAACCGGAGTATGTTGGAAAATTAAATTTTTATGTTACCGCAGTAAATAAGCAATTAACAGGAGATGGCGATAATCCGGCAATAGGTTTGCTTATTTGCAAGGATAAGGATAATGTTGTGGCGGAATATTCTTTGGAAGAAGTTTCACAGCCGATTGGTATTGCAGGATACGAATTAAGCAATGCGCTCAGCAAAGAATACCAACGCAGTCTTCCTACAATAGAAACGTTGGAGTCTGAAGTGGCAAAAATGATGGATACAAAATAGTCTGCAAGTTGTAGACTGTTTTGTATCCATGTTGTTTAGTGCTAAACTGTCAGAATTAACAAGTTATTTCTAAACAATTCCTAACGATTTACCATTGTAAAACTTCGTTCATATATGATGCAAGTGTGGGCAGTTTTACAAATAAAGAGAGAACTGGTTTATATTTTGACCAGTCCTCTATACAAAGAAAGATATATTACCACGATTCTAATGAATCTTCCGCGTCTATCCACATCTGCATACCGTCCTCAAGATACAACGTTGCATATTCAAGGGGATTGTCTATTGCCAAAGCATTTAAGGCACATTCAGAGCATGGTGTTGTTTTCAATCCTTTTTCCGCTTTTCCACAGTCTATCCGTAAAACATATTCGTCAAAAGTTGTTACGTCAATACAGTTATGGAGCATATTATACGCTGCATAAATAAATCTCATATCTTATCAGCCCTTTCTTGTCTGTGTTTTGGAGGAATTTGTGAAAGCATTCCAATCAGTTCTTCCTGTTCTGTTCATTTCATGTTATAATTTGTTACAGGTTTTTCTTTCCCTTATTTTTGCCCTTATGAGGGTTCGTAACATGAGGGCAAAGGATATAACACAAGGGAAAGTATAAGGGCAAGCTCACTTGTTATAAATTTAGCATTTACAAGGGTTTGCGAACTTTTTGAAGATAAGATATAACAGTTATTAAATGCTATAAAAAGTGTCTTATCAGAATTCCAGTTTATTGATGGCTTTATTATATCGTAATCACTTTCCAACGGGAATAGACTTTACAAAAAATTCATTTCTATGTAATGGATACTATTACTATTCCCCTGAATCTTTCCTTGCTTCGTCCTCTGTGTTGGCAGGCTGCCTCTGCCGGCATCTCACGGTTATTTTATTCCCAATGAAAAAAGCATCCTGTTTTCCATACTTTTCCGGCTCTTTTCATCCAGTCAAGGATAGAAAACTGTTTCAAAATATCAGTTCCTTTCTCTTATGGATGGAAGAGTGCAGCGCTGGGTTTTGTCCCTTTCAAGCGAAAGATTTAACTCTTTATGCGCTTGCCGTATAACTGTCAGACTTTAATCTAAAAAAATTAATATCCGCCACCGTCAATATGCATAATTTCATACTATCTATTTTTGATCTCAAATATTACTGATTTGAGATCAAACGTATAGCACCTCTTTGAAAATCTTCCTTGTAAAACTTACTCAATTTTTCAAAACATAAAAATAGCCAGCCATAAACTGACTGACTACCTTTTCTGTCGTTTCCATTGATATAAGCCTTTCCCTCAACGGAACTCTATGTTATAATACTTCAGGCTGTTTGCTCTGCTAAACTATTCTTTATGTGCGTCAATGCTTCACCAATGTCACCGGTAATGCCTATAAATTGTTTTTTGATTTCTGTTGGGATACACGCTTCTGACAAGTTAATACATATATAAGCAGCATTAGGATTCTTGTAGGTCATTTGCCAAAATGGATATTTAATAATTCCTGGCGTATTACCGCCGACACCCAATTCCAAATATACAATATTTGAGTTCTTATAACGGTTTGCAAAGTTTTGATACCTGTTTGCTGCCATATGCCAGCCATTATCTTCAACAAAGGTATTGTCTGCCCGTAAATTCATTGACATGGGCGCACCGCAGGCTGGGCAATGCGGAACCAGATCGGACGGAATACGCATATTCTTCTGTCCGGCAATCATTTTTCTTATAACGGGTTCGTTATCATAAGTTTTATTGTGACAAGGCCTTGAACATTGCCATAACCCATAATCGCCCTGTGTATAAAATAGCCTGTGCTTATGAAAACCTGCCTTTTGAAAACAATGGTCTACGTTTGTTGTTAAAACAAAGTAGTTCTTTCCTTGTACCAAATTGTATAAATCATGATAGACGCTTTTGGGCGCATTTTGGTAACGGTTAATAAAAATATAACGGCTCCAATACGCCCAATATTCTTCTAATGTTTTGTAAGGATAAAAGCCTGCTGAATACATATCCTTAAAACTATATTTTACTATGAAATCCTGAAAGTTATCTTCAAACCGTTTTCCAGAATAAGTAAATCCGGCAGAAGTAGACAATCCTGCCCCTGCTCCTATTAAAATAGCGTCTGCACTCTGAATTTCTGTTTTCACTTTCTCGATATTATCCCAATAACCGTTTGTAGATTTCGTAGTCACAGTCTTTAAAAACATTAAAAATCACCTCCATATCACTTGGATTCTCTTTCTGATAATCTTTTACGGTTTGGGTTGCTATCTCAGCGGCAGCTTCATTTGGAAAGCGAAATTCCCCTGTAGAAATGCAGCAAAAAGCAATACTCTTTAACTGATATTCTGCGGCAAGTTCAAGACAGGAACGGTAACAATCTGATAACAGGCGGCAATCTCTTTCTGTGACTTCACCATAGATAATCGGCCCGACAGTGTGGAGAACGTAACGGCAAGGAAGATTATACGCTTCTGTTATTTTGGCCTTTCCTGTAGGTTCTTCTATTTTCTGTTTCTTCATGGAATGTTCTTTTTCCATAATACGGGAACATTCCAAACGTAGTTCTATGCCTGCGGCAGAATGAATAGCATTATCAATACACCCATGACAAGGAACAAAGCAGCCTAACATTCCACTGTTAGCCGCATTTACAATAGCGTCTACAGATAAGCGTGTAATATCGCCTTGCCATAGGTAAATACCGGATTTCACCAATGGAATATCTGCTAAAGAGATAATGCCTTTTTCTGCTTTTTCCCCTTGCAAATATTCGTCCTGTATGTCCAAAAAATCCTTTGTAACCGGTTTTGGCAGGCGAATATTCATAAGAGAGCGTAACAGCCGCTTCCTTGCATTTTCCTCCTCCGGAATATGAAATGATTTTAGCTCATTATTTTCGCTTATGAGATATTTTATCAGATAAAGAAGTCTTTCTGCCTGTGTCATAGAGTCCTCCTTTTTAGTGCCTGTAAGGGGAATATCTCCTTACATTTTTCCGCAATGCCTGCCTTTACATGACAGAAGGGATTTCTACATTTGACTGGTTGATTATCCAGCCTGCTTATTCTGCTACAACTGAAATTCTCTGCTGAATGTGGTTTCCATTTAATGCTTCATCAACCATAGCAACCGCATAGTCGGCATAACTGATTACGCTTTCTCCTTTAGAGTTCAATGTCAATTCTTCTCCGCCTAAGATATATTTCCCTGTTTTTGCCCCGTCTGCCTGAAAATCTCCGGCGGGGCTGATATACGTCCATTTTACATCAGCTCTGGTGCGAAGCTCATCAAGAGCCTTTCCCATATTGGAAGCAAGCGGCTTGAATATTTCCGGGAAGTCTGCCCCGTCCATGACCTGTATAGTATGTTCTGGGTTCACATACAGGCTGCCCGCCCCGCCAACAACAAGAAGCCTTGTTTCCCTGCCGCTTACAAGGTCGCAAAGATGTTTCAAAGAAGTGCTGTGCTGCGGTAGAGTTTCCGGCGTCCATGCACCGAAAGCATCAATCACAGCATCAAAGCCCTCCAAATCGGCTGCTGTCAAATCAAACAGATCTTTTCTGATTACGCTTGTTGCTGCTGACTGGTTTTCTCTGCGCACAACGGCGGTAACGTCTGCCCCTCTTGCGATAGCCTCCTGGACAATCAACTTACCCTCTTTACCATTTGCACAAATAACTGCGATTTTCATACTTTCATTCCTCCTAGTTTTCTTTTTTGATTTTGTTTTCAGCTTGTTTTTTCCCGCCTGCAAGATTATAATATCTCCGTAGGGCGAAAACGTAAAGTAAGCACTTTATTGTGCTGTAGTTACCTCAAAGAAACTATTATGAAGAAATGGGGGGATTTTGATGGAAAAAAATTTACCTGCCTGTCCGGTAGAAACCACTTTAATGCTTATCAGTGACCGCTGGAAAGTTCTTATTATCCGTGATCTGCTGGAAGGCACAAAGCGTTTTGGAGAGTTAAAAAAGTCTGTCGGAAACATTTCCCAAAAAGTATTAACTGCCAATTTACGCTCAATGGAAGATAGTGGGCTGCTCACCCGCAAAATTTATCCAGAAGTGCCTCCACGGGTAGAATATACTCTTACCGAAACAGGTTTTAGTCTAAAACCTGTTTTAGATGCTATGTTTTCATGGGGAACAGAATACAAAAAGAAAAATAGTTAAGTATTTCTGGCGGAACTTTGCAAGTCTGAAGCCATCTGCTTTCACTGTAAAAAACGCCGCTTCTCAGCGGCGTATTCTATGACATCCCGCCGGAAAACTCTCCTTATAGAGTTTCTTTTGATCTGTTGAAAGGCTATGGCAGCAGCACCCCCGGCGCAATGCTCATGTATGGTAAAGAAACAAATAAATGAAGAAAAGCAATAGACCGCCAGCACCACATGATTTCGGAAAATGTTAAGAAAACAGGCAAAAGAGGAAATGCAAATTGACAGATTTCGACTAAAACGTCTTTTATAATTAAGATATGAAAATACAGGGGGGAGCGATATGAGCTTAGGAAACACTCTTTATCTCTTTTTGTATACAATGATTTCAGGCTCTGCACCATTGCATCCATATTCACATACAAGCAGATGGTTGTTATCTGCAGCAAGCCCATAGCATCTATCACTGTTTGGCTTTTCAACTTGATAACCGAGATATATTTTTGTATCATCAAGCAATTTCACTTTTTCTCCGTTTGGAAGAGTATATTCTAAATTAACATATGCACCGCTTAACTGACAAACAGTTGTTATCATGGGCATATCGGAAATTCCAAGAGCATTAAACTCTTCAATCAAATGCTTTCTGTATGCAATAAAACAGTTTTCATCACCTGATTTATAACACTCGGCAACAATACAGTCACCGCCGAAAGGGTGCCCGTCTGTTTCCATACATCCTTTACAACTGCCTTTAAAGCCGCATCCGCTGCAATCAATTCCACAAATTGTTTTCATTCTGCATCACCTCCATCAAATCCATAATTTATCGCCTCTTTGTTATATAATCGGAACAAAAGGCCTTGTTGAAAAACATTGAAAAGCGATCCAAATGCATTATTTGTTCTTATATGGCATCACTATACCCATATTTAAATCCCTATTGTATAAATGGGAAATTGTCAGCCCAGAGATTTCTTTAAATCTGTTATAAATTGTTCCTTCATCTTTCTCAGATATGTCTTTTCAAATACACTTTTGCCAATTGGCCGCATTAAAAGACCTTTTGACGTCGCCGAGCCTGTAAAGATTATTTCTGTTTCGCAGTCTCTAGGCGTAAACTCAACAGTCCAGTGGCCTTTTATATGGCTGTTTTCCACATCAAATTCCCAACGCCTGTAAGGCTCCGCAGCAGTAATTGTAAACATCGTTGAATAGCCGTCTTTGGTATAGGTTAAAAACCTTTTTTCATCGATCACTTCTGTTTTTTCCACATCGCTTCGCCATGTGTGATAGCACTCAATTGCTGACACAGTATCCCAGACTTTATGAATGCCGCATTGGATATTATCCTTTTCATAGAATGTTGTCATATTCAATCCCTCATATCCAGTCAAAATTTACTTTCCTTAAGTTTTCACATAAATCGCAGGCTGTTTACCGCTTTATAATTTCTAATATATATCGGTATGCAAATTCAATGCCACTGCAAGTCAGACTCTCGCACATATGCGGCGGATCTCCTTCTGAAAAGCCTGTGGGACGTAATTCAAGACATCTTAATGAACCAAATGTCTTATCAAAAGCTGATGCAAAGTTATAGCAGGCAGATACAATCTCATTTGTTGTCTTTCCCAACACATGGAGATAAATTCCTATAAACATAAGCGTGCCTTCAACCAGACCGCACTGCGCTCTATATCCGCCTGCACCATGCAATCCGGCTGCAGACCAGATTGTCTGCGGCTCAACATTGATTTCAAATAATTCACTTAAGCAGATGATTACTGTCCTTGCACAATTTATATCATCTTTCCAGTATAATTCATGTACTCGATTTATTATATATTGTTCCATTAAGTAAATATCTCCATGACTTTTAATTTTCCATAGTCTTTCCGGTTCATATCATTCTCACAAAACGCTGTAATTCTTCTTCCGCAGTCTCTGCTTCTGATAAGTCCAGCCAATAATAGAGATTATGCAGAATAGAGAATCCCTGCTCTGAGTCTCAGCTGTTTCTGCGGATTTGAATTAAACGTAAAAGATCATCATATAAACTTCCTTTCTCCTCTATATCAATCATCAGCCATTTTTGCCCATTCCCTTCCTGAGTCTGATTATATATTTCCCGAAGTACCTTTGTACACTCCGGCAGTATCGCTTCTGCAGCATCCCTTTCTTTTGTGCCTATAACAACCATAACTGTCAAATAACACTCCCTCGGATAAATGATGCACAATGTTTTTCCTGCCTTCTTAAATTTTATGTTCCATCCCCTCTCCCAACTACAGGAGCTGTACTCTATTTTTTCATTACATTTATATGTGCTTTTTATCTCCGTACAGAGCTGCAAAAAAATAGGATTTCTAACATATTCGCTTATTTCCTCAATAGTAGGGCAGATATTCCTGTCTTGTAAATCATGCATCTTAACATTCCTTTCCTGACTGCCGAAAATATTTTCGGCTCTGCCCAGCCTTTCTATACTCTTCATAATAGGACGCTGTCTGCCTCTTTTTCCCTTTCCAAATTTAATACCAGCCTTATGCCTGTTGCCTTAAATGTCCGCCCCCAATAGGCGGCGTGAATTCAGAGATGTCCAATACACCCGCCTGAATTTGAACTGCATTTTCTGCATGGCCCACCCCCTGACATTATTAGCTCCCCTGAAATTCCGATCTGCACTTGGTTTCATTATACTACTGCAGCCTTTCAAATGGAATAGATCTTGGCAAAAATCCGTCGTATTGGCTTGTTTTTATTTTCTCCCGCATCAAAAGGAGCCAGGGCTGGCTCTCCTACTATACAAAAACAGAAAGAGCCAATCTTTTTATGTTTTCGCACCCATAAAAGATCAGCCCTCTGCCAAAATCTATCCTTCCATTTGCCGTCCCAGAAATCCGGCTGCTGTCGTTACCAGCTTAACCTCCATATCTCCCATTTTCGCTTTCGGCTCCCTGCTTAAAAGAGACACACTTCCAATAGCATCTCCTTCGCAGATAATAGGAGCCACCGCCTGAGCCGTAATTCCTTCCATCTCTTCCGATGTCATTGGAATAAAACTTTTATCATCCTTTGAAGCCACAACTGTATTTCTCTCGCCAATAGCATGCTCCAGCTGTTTACTGATAGTTTTAGCCAGCAGTTCCTTTTTAGATCCGCCTGATACGGCGATAACCTGATCTCTATCCGTAATACACACCATCATCCCGGTTGCCTGAGCCATAGCCTCCGCATACTGTCCTGCGAATGCGGTCAATTCCACCATGGGTGAATATTTTTTTAGAATAATCTCCCCTTCCCTGTCCGTAAAGATCTCAAGGGGAGTTCCTTCTCTAAGCCTTAATGTCCTTCTTATTTCCTTTGGAATAACTACTCTTCCAAGGTCGTCGATTCTTCTCACAATTCCCGTAGCTTTCATATCATAATTCCTCCATTTTGCATGATATCATTACCTGGTAACTTGCTGTAAATGTAGTATTTGTAAAATGGGGGAATTTATACTGCTGAAATGCTGCAATGCTGTATTTTCCCTGCTGACCGGCAATCTATCATAAATTTTCAAATTTATGTAAATTTTTATCTATCATACAAACAGTATCTTTTTCTACGGTTCCCATGCCTTTGCATCCCCTGTCCCTATTTCATCTCTGCAAGTCCATTTACCATATGCCTCCATTCTTCGCCTTCCCTCCGCCATAAAGCTTTGTTCCCTTTCCGCAATCTCCCAGATATACTCCAAATGCCTCTCCACAAGCAGCTCTTCCATATGGCATTCCAATATCTGGCTCAGCATATATAAATGGTTCACCGAAGGTAAAATCTGCCCCTTAAGCCACCTGTAGACAGGCTGCGGGCACGACAGCATCAGCATCTTCTGAATCTCTCCCACGGAATATCCCTTATCTCCAATGCGCTTTTTCAAAATCTGCCCTGTCCGTTTCATATCAATATTAGAATAAACTCTATCTTTCTTCATATGTGCGTTCATACCGCCCCTGATCCTCCCTTCTGTTGCACTGCGGTTTTCTGGTACGTCCACTGGCGGAAGTTTCGGCCGGTTCCCAACCGGATAAATCCAGGCTTAAGCCTGATTGTCCTTTGTACATTCCCAAAAATGATAGGCGGAATTACTCCTTCACCGCAGTTCTTGGCTTATATATACGCTTACTTAAAAGATATTCCTCTTCCTTCCGCCGCTGTCCCAAAAGCTGCCGCATCCGATTCAGAACATCCCGGCCCTTTGGGTCTTCAAAGAATTTCACGATCCGTTCATTCCACTTTACAGTGTCCTTATTTGTCCTGCGTATCCTCCGGCTCTGCTGCAGCCTGGCTGCCACCTGGTTTCTCTCCGTCCGGCTGGGGGCAAATTCCATCTCATGAAGCAAATCCTGCAGTCTTCTGTCCTCTTCATTAACCTGTTCATAGGCATACTGGTACTCTCTGCGGCATTCATCTATAAAGTTTAAAAACGCCTCCAGCTGGTATGCCGGGCTTACATTTTTCCCCATTTATGCATCCACTCCCCAGCTCTTTTGTACTGCTTCTATGATAGCGTAAAAGCTCTTTGTTGTCATTGGACATTTAATCCAAAATGGCTGGGCTATTCTTAAAGAGACTGCCTTGCCGGGACTGTTCATTATCATTTCTTACAAAACAAGAAGAGCCACTCCCCGGAATGGCTCCTCCAATCTTATTCGTCCTCCTTGCTGCAGATTGCCAGCCTGTGCTGATATTTCTCCCGAGTGGCAAGTCCGCCGCGTATATGGCGCTCAGATTTGTTTACATCCAGCACAACCCGTGCTCTGGCAGCCAAAGACGGATTAATATCTTCTAATCTCTCTGTTACATCCTTATGAACCGTAGATTTGGAAATCCCAAACTTTTTCGCCGTCTGCCGCACTGTGGCATTGTGGTCTATAATGTAATTGGCAATAGCCACTGCACGCTCCTCGATATATTCCTTCAAGGTTTTCCCCCTGAAACTGTTTTTTACATCATATGCAGGGGGTTACCTTAATATGTTCATGGAATTTTCACATTGCCGGCCCTATGGACGCAGGCCCATGCCGCCCTCCAGAGTAATTGTTTCTCCGGACATATATTTAAAATCTTGAGATCCTAACAGCACGCAGACCCGTCCGATATCTTTCTCCGGATCTCCGAATCTGCCCATTGGCACAGCCCTTAAATTCTTTTCATAAGCCTCAGGGTAAGAAGCCTTAAAGTTTTCCAATTGAGAAGTCATGGCCAGGGGGCAAACCACATTCACATTGATATTGTCCTTGCCCCATTCCGTAGCCGCCACGCGGGAAAGTCCGCGGACGCCTTCCTTTGCCGCCGCATAGGAACACTGGCCTGCATTTCCAAACAGCCCGGCTCCAGAAGCAAAATTGATTACAGATCCCTGTGTCTCTTTCAGATAAGGGTAACATTCTCTCATATAATAAAAAGTTGCATACAGGCCGGAATAAATACCCAGGTCAAAATGATCCCTGGTCTGCATGGACAGCGGAATGCCAGAAGCAGATGCCTGCGCATTATTAATCAGCACATCAATGCGCCCAAAAGTTTCAATGGTCTTTTTCACCACAGCCTTTACATGGTCTTCCGATTCGTCATCCGGAGTAACGTCCGCCTGCATGGCCAGGACTTTAATGCCATATAGGTTTTCCAGTTCCTCCTTTGCATCCAGCAGCTTCTGCTCATTGCGTCCTGTAAGCACCAGGCTGGCGCCCTCTTTTGCATAAGCCACCGCAATACCGTATCCAATGGATTTTGCTTTTCCGCCTCCAGTAATAATCGCTACCTTTCCGTCAAAAATTCCCATTTCACGTTATCTCCTTGTCTTGATAATATTTTAACAATTCTTAAGAAAAAGCATAACAGCATACAAGCTGTTTGTCAAGGGGCGGCATTCTGCTGTGAAAATATTTTCCCCTTATTCAGGCTTCCCTTCCGGGCTTTTCCTTATGTACTGCCGGTAATCAGCCGGCGAAAAGCCAATCTTTTCCTTAAATACCCTGGAAAAATAATGCTGGCTGGCAAATCCTGTCTTCTCAGCAATCTCTACCAGTTTCATTTCCGGGTTTTTTATCAGAAGACACACTGCCCTGTCAATTCTCATTTTTGTCAGCAGCTCTGAAAATGAACTTCCAGTCTCCTGCTTGATAATTCTGGTGATATAGGACTGGGACAAATGAAACGTCTCTGCCAGTTCTCCCAGAGAAAAACTTTGCTCCGTAAAATGTTCCTGTATATACCTTAGAATTTTCTGCTCCGTGGTTTCCTCTTTTTCTACAAAAACCTTCTGCGTCAGCTGCTCCCTGCGGATCTGTTCCAGTACCTTCTGAAGAATCACCAGCAGTTCATTTCTGTCAATAGGCTTCAGCAGGTAATCCACCACGTTCAGATGGCATGCCCTGCGGGCATACTGGAATTCATCATGTCCGGAAATAATAATAAATCTGGTTTTAATTTCCCGGTTCTGAACTTCCTCCACCACATCAAGTCCTGCCATCCCAGGCATATTAATATCCATTAAGGCAATAAATGGCCGCTGCTTCACAATCAGCTCCAAAGCCTGGATTCCATTGGCTGCTGCCCCGCTTACTTCAAGGGGAAGGCCTGATTTCTCAACCCAAGATTTTAATCCGTTGCGCAGAATCGGTTCATCGTCGCAAATCACTATATCAACCATTAAGCTCCTCCATCTTTTTATCCTGCAGCCCTGTAAGGAAAATTCTCACGCAGGTACCGTTTCCTTCCCTTGAATCTATACTTATGCCTGACGTTTCTCCATAAAGGAGACGGATTCGGTTATTTACATTAATCAATCCATAACTTTTTTTTGCAGTCCCCTTTTTCAGCTCTTCCCGCAGCTGTCCCAGCTGTTCTTCCTTCATCCCCACTCCGTCATCTTCCACTTCCATCACAAGATTCTCGTCCTGCTGCGTCACACGAATATGGATAATTCCCGGTTTCATTTTAGGTATTATGCCATGCTGAATACCATTTTCCACCAGCGGCTGTAAAATAAGCTTCAGTACCTGTAAAGAATCTTCTGCTTGGATCTGAAAATCATAATCCAGCACATCCTGAAAACGTATTTTCTGTATCTTCAGGTAACTTTTTACATGTTCCAGTTCTTTCTCAAGAGGAATAATCTCTTTCCCCTTGCTTAAGGAAATTCTGAAAAAGGCAGACAGGGAATGTATCATGGTAATCATATCCTCATCGTTGGTATCATAGGCTTTATACAGCAATGTATCCAGGGTATTATACAGAAAATGAGGATTGATCTGCGCCTGGAGAACCCGGAGTTCCGCCGTGCGTTTTTCCCGCTCATCCTCCGCTGTCTGCAGCACCAAGGCATGCATCTTTTTGACCATTTCATCAAAAGAGCAGGACAGGCTGGCAATTTCATCTCTGCCCTTCATATTAAGGCACACGTCCCAATTTCCTGTTTCTACTTTTTTCATGGCCTCTGTAAGCCTTCTAATGGGCTCGGTGACGCTTCGGGATACCAGGACGCTGCATAAAAACAGCAAAGCCATTACAATTAAAAGAACCATAGACAGCTTAATCTTAAGCTGCCTAGTGTCTTCCATAAGCTGGGCATTCTGAACCGACGTGCAAAGATACCAGTTCTCAGTATAGGGGATCAGGGTATAAAATATGGTTTCTGCTCCGTTTTCCATATTCAGGATTCCCTTTCTTCCTGTTTTCAGTTCCGGCAGTACGGCTTTCACTGCCGCTTCGCTCACTCCGGCTCTGGTATAGATATTTCCCTCCGGGTCCATGATCCACGATTTCCCATCGTAAAATTCCAGTTCCGCCACGATCTTATGAAGCTTTTCCAGAGAAATAGCCGCATTGAGAAATCCATAAACTTCATTTCTGCTATTTCGTAATGGATAGCAGATCAGAGAAATTTCAGCCTGGTCTGTCCTGGAAATTACAGGAGCCGAAAGCACATACTCCCTGTCTCCCTTCATGGCCCGGCCAAAATATTCTCTGGCTGACACATCAATATATTTGTCCTGGCTGACCCAGCCGATTCCGTCCCCATACCCTACGGCAAAGGTTCCCCACTCATTTCCATACTGTGTTCCAATATTTTCATTAAGACGGGCAATATAGGGAACTGCTCCTTCAACGCTTCCGTCCCTCAGAGCCTCATTCATAGCAATAACTCTTAGTTCTGTAAGACGCTGCCCCAGCCACTGCCCCACCTCCTGAGACTTAAATTCAAATGACTGGGTAGAAAAAGAATCCACCATTTTTTTGTTAGTCTTTTCTACGGCAGCAGCAGAAAAGAACATCAGAAACAGAAATCCTACCGTAAACAGCAGGGAGAACAACACAAGAATCCTGCTCCGCAGTTTCATATCCTTACCTCAAAATTTCCGGATCAGTTAATACAGTTCGTAAAAGTGCAAATTTCCGAAAGATACTCCAAATACATTTTTCCTTTATTATACTATAATATTTGTGTTAAATGAATAACAATCTTGTGAAAATGGAGGGAACACTATGAAAAAACTAACAGGCATTCTTTTAAGCTCTGCTCTGGCTCTTTCTCTGACTGCATGTTCCGGCTCCGGGACCAATGAGACTTCTGCCCCGGCGGCTGAAACTACCACTGCTGCCCAGACAAAAGCACCAGAATCCCAGGCGCCGGAAACGGAAGCTGCCGGAATCCCTGACGGAACCTATGAAGGCCAGGGAACCGGAAAAGGCGGCGCAATTAAGGTTGAACTGACCATTAAAGACTCTCAGATTACAGACATTAAGGTTTTAGAGCATCAGGAAACCCCTGGATATGCAGATGCTATGGACAAACTCCGTGAGGCTATGATTGCCACCAATCAGATTGATGTGGATATGGTTTCCGGAGCTACTCTTTCTTCCACAGGCTTTCTTGAAGCCGTAAATAATGCTTTTGAGAAAACGGGAGCAGCCTCTGACCTTCTGGTTGCAAAGGAAGCAGCAGACTCTGAGGAAAAAGCCGATCATTATGATGCAGATGTTATCGTCGTAGGCGCCGGCGGAGCCGGTCTTTCTGCTGCGATTACAGCTGCAGAAAACGGAGCAGACGTTATCGTCGTAGAAAAGATGAACAATACCGGCGGCAACACCCTGATTTCCGGCGGCGAAATGGCTGCTCCTGGCAACTGGCTTCAGGAGGGAGAAGGCATTGATGACAGCACGGAGCAGTTTTATCAGGATATTTTAGCCGGCGGCGACAATGAGAATGATCCGGAACTTGTACGTGTCCTTGCTGATAATGCCCTGGAGGCCGCTATCTGGCTGAGAGATGATGTGAACGTACAGTTTGAAGATTATATGCTGTTTTTCGGCGGTCATTCTGTAAAGCGTTCCCTCGTTCCTTTGAATGCCAGCGGCGTGGAACTGATTCAAAAGCTTCAGGCGAAGGCTGAGTCTCTTGGCGTGGAGATCCACACAAACACTGCAGCTGTGGAACTGGTTCAGGCCGACGGAAAAGTAACTGCCGTAAAGGCACAGTCTGACGGGCAAGACATTACTTACAATGCGTCCAAAGGCGTAATCCTTGCCACCGGCGGCTTTGGCTCAAACCTGGAAATGCGTATTGCCAACAATCCCCAGATGGATGAGAAGATTCTCTCTACCAATTCTGTAGGCAGCACCGGCGACGGCATCACCATGGCTGAGGCCCTGGGCGCTCAGACCGTTGATATGCAGTATATTCAGACCTATCCTACCTGTGACCCTGAGACAGGAACCCTTCTCTATGTTGGCGATGTCCGCCTGGAAGGCCGTGCGATTCTGGTAAACCTGGAAGGAAAGCGTTTTGTAGAGGAGCTGGAGCGCCGTGATGTGATTTCTATGGCTGTAAAAGAGCAGACTGGCGGTGTATCCTATCTGTTCTGGGATGAAGCCAGCATGCAGGCTTCCGGAGTAAATGCCAGCCACAAAAAAGAATATGACAATCTGATTGAGCGCGGAATCCTTGTAAAAGCAGATACTGTAGAGGAAGCTGCCGCCCACTTCGGCATTGACGCAAAAGAACTGCAGGCTACCATTGACCGTTACAACCAGTACTGCGCCGACGGAAAAGATCTGGAATTCAACAAGCGCGGAGAACTGACTGCCTTTACTGACGGGCCATATTACATCATGAAGAGTACGCCGGCTATTCACCACACCATGGGCGGTCTTAAGATTAATACTAATGCCCAGGTTCTGACTACGGAAAATGAGGTGATTCCAGGCCTTTATGCTGCAGGAGAAGTAACTGGCGATATTCATGGAACCAACCGTCTTGGTTCCGACGCAATTGCCGATATTACGGTATTCGGACGGATTGCAGGCCTTAATGCTGCTACGGCTGAATAAAACTTGGCCATAAAACAGAATCTGGCTGTCTCAATACCATAAATCAGGCGGCTGAGTCCGGAAATTCAATCTTCCGGGCCCAGCCGCCTGCTGTTTTGCGCTGAAAAACCCCTGTCCGTCATGGAACCAGCAGCAGTCCCTCTACACAATTTTAGCTGCCATGCATCTGTAAAAAAACTGTATTTTCAATTCTGTCCGCCAGCTCTGCAGCTGATATAGGTAACTTCTGAGGGTAATTGCATACATATTTGGGATAGTCGCTGTCTTTCAGTCCCTCAATCAGGATAATATCCGCCTCTTTAAATGCCTCCATAAGCATTTTCTCATCCGGATTGCCGCATTCCTTAATAACCATCAGCCTGTTAAGGGAATATACTGCAGTCCCGTAAGCTCCTGCCTTCTGGAAACGATAAGTGTCTGTTCCCGGCACGTCGCCTTCAAAATCATGGCCGTCATGCTTAATAACAGCCACTTTATGCCCTCTCTTTTTCAGTTCCTGAATTAATTTGGTTATCAATGTGGTTTTTCCAGAGTTTTTATAACCGCTGACCGCAAATACAAAAGGTCTTTTATTCTGTTTCTTCAGCCCATAGTATTCCTGGGGAGTATTGATATTAATGGTGTTTCTGTCTTGTCTTTCCACCATGAGCTTTCCATATCCTGCCTCTTTTATGGCTTCTGTCATTTTGTGTTTCCCATTCTGCAGCTGTCTAAGCAGTACTGGCAGCGCAC
Source organism: uncultured Hungatella sp. (assembly GCA_949879025.1). Classification (GTDB taxonomy): domain Bacteria; phylum Bacillota; class Clostridia; order Lachnospirales; family Lachnospiraceae; genus UBA3402. Next base: position 16,714 of record CATLBO010000001.1, read on the forward strand.
TTTTAGGATAAACTCCCGGAAACGGGGAGATTTTTCCTTCCATCTCTGTTATCACAATTCCCAAGGTTCTTTGGTATTCTCCTTTCAGCCGCTTCACAGTTTCCCTGTCCAAAAACGGCATGTCGCAGGCAGCAATAAGCAGCGCTTCCTGGGGGCAGCATTCCAGTCCGGTGCAGACCGCCCCCAGCGGCCCTGTCCCGGGATACTTGTCCTCAATAAGGGGCAGTCCTGTCTTAATATATGGCTCAGGCTCATCTACTGACAAATATATCGTTTCCAGATCAGCCATTCCAGCCAGAATATGACGGTAAAAAGGGATTCCCTCATATTCCAAAAACAGCTTTTTTTCGCCGCCCATTCTCAGGTTTTTCCCTCCTGCCAGCAGACAGCCTGCTATGTCACTCATTCTTTCCACCTCTCATGGTACAAATTCACTCACGCTTCTTCCTCTGCCCTCTTTACTTCCACCAGATTTGTATGCTGCGGATTTCCTCTGGCATAAGGTGTAGGTTTCAGGGAAGTAAGCACATTAACAGAACCCGCCCTGTCTGTACCATCCCTGTCAGGATGGTACCAGGCTCCCTGTGAAAGGGCAGCTACTCCTGCCATGATTCTGTCTGTCACTTTCACCGGAATTCTTATTCGTCCTCTGTCATTCCATACCAGAGCCATATCCCCGTCTTTCAGTCCTCTAGTCTGGGCATCCTGCGGATTCAGCCACAGTCTCTGGGGATCAGCCTTGTCCAAGGCATGGTTATTGTCATGGATGCTGTGGCATCTGCGCTTGGTGTGCCATCCAATAAGCTGCAGGGGATATTTGTCTGACAAAGGGTCCTCTGCTCCTTCTGGCGGTTCTACATACCGGGGAATTGCCGGAAAGAAGTCTTTATATTCGGTTCGGTAAACCTTTTCGGAAAAAATCTCAATTTTCCCGCTTTTAGTTGGAAAGGGGTATTTTTCAGGATCGCTTCTCTCTTTCTCAAAGGCAACAACGTAAGGATTATTTTTATAGCGGTAAATGCCCTTCTGCTTAAATATCTCATATTCCGGCAGCTCTGTCTCTTCCCTTCTCAATTCGCCATAAAGAAACTCCAGCCACTGTCCCCCAGTCCTTCCCTGGGAAAATTCCTGCCCCAATCCGATTCTTTCCGCCACCTCACACAGCCAGTCATATTCAAAGCGGCATTCATATAATGGATCAATAACCTGATTTCCAAATCCCAGAAAATCTCCATACTGCCATGGCATTGTAATATTCTCGCATTCAAACATGGACACTCCCGGAAGCAAAATATCTGCATATTTGGCGCTGGCAGTCATAAACAGGTCGCTGCATACAATAAACTCGCATTTTGAAGTGTCCTTCAGAATTTCCGACGTCCGGTTAATATGGCTGTGCTGATTAATAAGGCAGTTTCCCGCCAGATTTAAAATCATCTTAATATCACTGTCCAGATGGGTGCGGCCCTTTTCTCTGTCTATGATCACTCCGTCTGATTCCGTCATCTCGTGCCCCCGCACCACTGCTTCTGTCCAGAGAAACACGGGGATTTTCATTCCATAGGGATTAGGCGGCTGGGGAAACGACGGATTTTTATGGCGTATGCAGTCTGCCGCACCGCTGGCCCATCCCCCTTTAACCCCTACATTTCCTGTAAGGCATGCCAGCATAATGCCTCCTCTGGCAATCTGCTCCCCATAGGCATGACGCTGAGGGCCATATCCCTGAATCAGCGCCCCAGGTTTTGCCGTGCCGTAGCGCACAGCCAGGCTATGGATCTGCTGCGCACTGACTCCGGTGATTTTTTCTGCCCACTGGGGAGTCTTGGCAATCCCGTCTATTTCTCCTGTCAAATAAGACAGGTAGCATTCTGAAGGTGCAATTCCCTCTGGCATATGTTCTTTATCAAATCCCAGGCAGCACCTGTCTGTAAATGCTTTGTCCCACAGACCCTCTTTCACAATCACATATGCCATGGCATCCATCATGGCGCTGTCTGTTGCCGGCCGGATGGGAATCCAATCTGCGTTCAGCTCCCGAATCGTGTCATTTTTTCTTGGGTCCACCACAACTATGGGTATGCCTTTTTCTTTTGCCTTTTTCAGATAGTACATGGTGCCGCTGTCAAATTTTGTTTCTGCCGGATTATGTCCCCACAAAAGGATCAGATTGGAATTCAGCCAGTCCTCCAGGCAGTTCCCCGTCCTGCAGGTTCCGTACATCAGCTCTGTGGCCTGCCGGATGCAGGCAGTACTGTAGGAATTATAATAATCCAGAAACCCTCCGTCCAGGCTCAGCAGCCGCTTAGCCAGGCTGTTCCCTCTCATAAGGGCGCTGACCCCTGTGGCATAGTTTACATATCGGGAACCAGGGCCGTAGGTATCCCGAATCCGTACCCACTGGGATACAATGATATCTATGGCCTCGTCCCAGGTAATGCGCTGAAATTTTCCCTCTCCTCTCTCCCCTGTCCTCTTCATAGGATACTGAAGCCTGTCCTCTCCCAGAAATGTCTTATGGTAATTCAGGCCCCGGATGCATGCAGCCAGAGGGATGTCCTTCCCTGACTCCTGTTTTGTATCCGTAGTTAACTTTTCTATCTTTCCGTCTTTTACATGGGCATGGATAATGCACCGTCCTCCACAGTTATTGCGTCCTGTGGTGTGAATGATTTTTACTTCCTCCTGCTGACTCATTTTTATACCTCCGAAATCAGTGGATATTCTTATAATGAATAAAGTATAAATCATGTAATCAAAAGAATCAATTCCTATATGCTGATCGAAGGGAAGCATAAGTGACAATAACTGTTGCAAATAAGCCACATTTCCTTATATTTACCTGACAAAAATCTATTTACAATTATGGTATCTTATTATATGATTGCTAACAAAAATCCGCCTGCAGAGCATCTGCTCCGCTGCGGAGTCAGGAGGAGCCATTATGATAGCAGCGAAACCGCCTATGGGGTGGAATTCATGGAACACTTTTGGAAAGGATATTGATCAGGATCTGATTTTCCAAATAGCAGATGTTATGGTTAAGGAAGGATACCGGGAAGCCGGTTATGAATATTTGGTTATTGACGACTGCTGGTCACTGAAAGAACGGGACGCCGAGGGCAATCTTGTGCCTGATCCGGCCAAGTTTCCCCAGGGCATGAAGGCAGTAGCTGACTATGTCCACAACGCCGGCCTGAAATTCGGCATGTATTCCTGCGCCGGAATCCGTACCTGTGCCGGATATCCGTCCAGCTATGACCATGAATTCCAGGACGCAAAACTATTCGCTCAGTGGGGTATTGATTATCTGAAATACGATTACTGCAATTTCCCGGACAATGCCGACGGCATTAACCGTTACCACATTATGAGCATGGCTCTGAAAGCCACAGGCCGGGACATCTGTTTTGCAGCCTGTAATTGGGGGCACCATGACGCCTGGAACTGGATGCGGTCCATTGGAGCCCATATGTACCGCTCCACCGGAGACATCTTCGACAATTTCCGATCATTTATGGGCATCTTCCAGTCCCAGCTGGAACATCTGAGCCAGTCCGGCCCATATTGCTTTAATGATATGGACATGCTTACTGTCGGAATGTACAACCAGGGAAATGTGGCTATCGGAAAGCCCTGTACAGATGGGGAATACCGGATGCAGTTTTCTCTCTGGTGCCTTGCCGGAGTGCCGCTTATGATTGGTGCGGATATTCGGAATCTGAATGCCCAGATGCGGAAGCTTTTGCTGAATCGGCAGTTGATCCGCATTGATCAGGATGCAGAGTGCCGTCCTCCTTACCTGGTGGGGAAGAGAAGTGTCATGGTACCTGAGGAAGACCGGGAAAATGCCGTGGAGCCTTTAAGGGCTGTAAAGGATCAGCTGTTTACTTTTATAAAGCATCTGTCTGATCATGAGTTTGTAATTGCCTATTATAATTTATTTGAAGAGGAACGGGAAGTCAGCTGCATATTTGCAGATGCCGGGGTTCCCTACACTTCCGGTTATGGGTTTGCCATGAAAGATATTTTTACGGGTAAAGATTTAGGAGTTAAAAAAGATTACTATATAGTATCGGTTCCCGGACACGACTGCAGGCTGTTCCTGTGCCGGCTGGCAAAGTAAACCTGCATGCGCCCGGCATCGGACGCAACACCACATATGAAAGTTGGGCGGGCACATTTGGCATACCTGAATTCATGCCGCCTAATCGGTGGCGGGACTTTTACAGTAAACCTGCTTCATATAGTCAGAGGACTCACATGGGTAAAAAAGAACATTGCAAAAAATGCGGGAAAGAACTGATCCCTGATGAAATCGGGGCCACAAAAAAGCTTGTAAACCGAGGCGCCGTTGTCTATTACTGCCTGGACTGTCTGGCAGAAGCCTTCGATATTACAAGAGAAGATATTGAGAAAAAAATAGCTTATTTCAAAGAGATGGGATGTACGCTGTTTCAGTAAATACCAGCTTGTGCAGAAAAAATGTAAAAATCCTATGCAAAGGCAGGCATAGGAAATCATCCAGTGTACGTCATGTCAGCGGAGGTATTATTTATGTCAGACTTTTTTGCGAAAATGAATGAAGATTATGTGCAGAAACACTTTCCAAACCGCTCTGTATTTGAAGGTGTAACGAAATCAGTAAAGGGAAGCAGTATTTTTGCTTTGTTTTTCTTTACCCTTTTATCTGCCGGCGCAGTGTACGGGCTGGCATGGGCTATTGGCAGAACTGCAGAATCTATTTCTGAAGGAGAATGCGATCTGCTGGGGATCGCCATAGGGATCTGCGTATTTTTGGCACTGGTTGTTTTGGGCTGTCTGGCCATGCTCTATTTCTTAATTAAGCAGCTGAGACGGAAACGCAGCGATCACATCGCAATCTCCGCCAAAAGAAGCAAGCTGCCCAAAAGCGAAATCGAAGCTTTCGAACAGCAGGCAGTGGCTTCTGACTGTTACATCCTAAAGCTGACAGCTGGACTTGACAGGCTGTTTGCTACCGTTGCATACAGGGACGGCCTCCTTACAAGAGACTATATTTATTTAGCTGACGCCGCTCAGACCGTCCTCCGTGTTGATGATTTAAAAGCGTGCTTTTTCAGTGAATATACCTATTACATCAAGACTGGAAAAAGCAGCAAGAAAGTTCATAATCTGGCAATTTACCTTCTCGCTTCCAATGGAGTGACCACATTTGCTGATACAACCGAAAAAGCAGGGCTGGCTCTTATGGCGCTTCTCAAGGAACGGAACAGTGCAATTGACACCAATGACGGAAAGTTGCTGCCAGAAGGGGCCGCATTTGACCAGTACAAACAAAGGATACTTAAGGGGCAGTAAAAGGATAAAAGAAAACAAACGAAGAAACCGTCCCAGAGAAAGCCGCCTTGCAGCGGCGGCTTTCTCTGGGACTTACAATTCAGTCAGCAAAGGCCTTCCAAAGCGCTTGTCATTTACTTGTGTGCTTTCGCTGCTTCCCATACTCTTCCAAATCCTGTATCGCCTGATATATAAGCTCGCTTGTCACTTCATACGGCGTATGTATCAGTTCCTGGTTAGCCATGGTAACCTGCAGCACATCTGTAAGGCTGTCCTCCCTTGTAAGTTCCAGATCCGCCAGACATACTGGCAGTCCCACACTCTTATTAAAGCCATAAGCCAGTTTAAGATTCTCATAGTCTTTATCCAGCAGCAGATTTATCAATGTGCCGTAGGACACTACCTCGCCATGAAGATGATTTTTTTCAATATGTTTTCTGCTGGTAAGTCCATAAAACAATGCATGAGCCACTCCGCCGTTATAGTCAGGGTGAACCGATACAGAAACAATTCCTGGAGAGATAACAATATTTAAGATCGAGTTCTCTAAAGCTTCGCTGACTGTTCCTTTTTTTGCATCCTCCAGAGCCTGCCTGCCGTCCCGGAGCAGCGGAAGAAAGCACATTCGTCCCGCCATAATCCCCAATTCGCTTCCGTAGTCCAAAGTTTCTCCTGCCTTGGCAGACCAAGCTGATTCGATATGTTTAGCCATGGCGTCTCCTATTCCGGCTCGCAGAAAACGAATAGGGGCTGCCAGCACGATTCTGGGATCAATAAAGCAGTGGGCAGGCACATATTTCAGCCTGGGTATGTCGCAGAAGGAGCCGTCCTCATGATACATGATGCTGATCTTTGTAATGGGTGCACAGTTGGAGGCAATAGACGGCACTGTAAAAACCGGCTTTCCCAGCTTATCTGCTGCCAGTTTCACAGTGTCAATACACTTTCCTCCTCCCACTGCCAGAAGCATATCTGCTTCCTTCACACTCCTGTCTTCCATTATCTTTTTTACATTCTCAGGGGTAGCATCATGGCCATAGAGCAGCGTTCCAAGAAGCTTCTGGCCAGAATTCTCCAGCGCCGGAAGCACATACTTCTCAGAAGCCTTCCATGCTTTCTCCCCATGTATAACTGTTACGGTCTTTCCGAATTTGCCCATCTCCGGGCCGAACTGTTCAAATGCATGTTCCCCTATGGTAAACTGGGGCAGATAGATTGACTTTATTCCTTCCATATTGTCCCATTCTCCTTCTATTTCGCCAGATACCCGCCGTCCACAGGAATAACCGCCCCATTAAGATAATCCGACGCTTCTGACGCCAAAAATACGCAGGGGCCTTTCATATCCTCTGCCGTCCCCCATTCCCCGGCAGGAATCCTGCCTGTGATCTCTTTAAATCTGGGATTTTCAGGGTCAGTCAGTGCTTTATTCATCTCTGTGTCCATGTACCCCGGAGCCAAGGCATTAACATTTATTCCCTTTCCTGCCCACTCATTGCACAATGCCTTTGTCAGCTGCGCCACGCCGCCTTTGGAGGCAGCATAAGCCGGTACCGTGTAACCGCCGAAGAAAGAAAGCATAGACGCAATATTAATGATCTTTCCCCTGCTGTTCTGTGCCATAAACTGTCTCCCAGCCAGCTGGCACAGGCGGAATACTGCGTTCAGATTAATATTCAGCACAAACTCCCAGTCCTCAAAAGGAAATTCCTCCGACTTATGGCGCTTCTGAACCCCGGCTCCGTTTACAAGAATATCCAGATGCCCCTCCAGCTTCTCCATAGCCTGATTAAATCCTTCTGCCGTCCCATGTCCTGTTCCCAGATCCGCAATCACCCCATGACAGCAAAACCCCTTTTCTGTAAATTCTTCTGCCACCTTAAGAATCTTAGGATTTATATCTATCATGCACACCTGGGCTCCGGCTTCCATAAGGCCCTCAGCCATTCCATGGCAAAGCCCCTGGGCAGCCCCGGTAACAATAGCCCTCTTTCCTGTCAAATCCGTAAAATTCCTTATCATATGGATTTTCCTCCTTCTTGTATCAGATATATCGGCATGCGCCGCTCTGCGTCGCCTGTAAATGCGTTCTTCCTCTAAAAAGCAGAAAGGCGCTGATATACTTTTCTCATGTGCATCAGCCCCTTTCTTAATCGTTTTTTTATCTTAACTTATCTGGCTTTTAGGCATTGCTGCTTCTTTAGGCCGGCTTATAATGTACTTACTACCTTGTCAACAAATGCTTTCAGCTCATCATCTTCGCACCCTGCATAGAAGCAGTCCAGGAATCTGGGGATCATACACCCCTTCACCAGTTCCGGGTCAACGGCCTTTAATGCCTCAATCAGCGGCTTTGCCACCTGCTTCTTCACCTCAAACAACAGATTGGCATTGCGGTTCTGGGCCTCTTTGCGGCCGTCCGGGTATCCCATGCCCTTTGGTGATCCAAATGCCCTGGAGAAAATATTGTTCAGATTCAGTTCCGCTCCCCATCCAAATCCTTTTGCAAAAGGAATGGACAATGCATTTCCGTTGTTAATCTGCAAGAACAGATAAGCATCCGTAGGCTCAATGCAATACCCGCACACTACGCCAGGATACATATTCAGAGACATTAAGGCCCCTTGTCCCGTACCGCACCCGGTTACTACAAAATCCACGGCGCCGGAATTCAAAAGCAGTGCCGCCTGGATACCCAGATGCAGGTAAGTCAGCCTTGGATTCTCCTTTGTGTATGCTTCCGGGACATCCTGGTCTGTAAGGGGGATCTCCATGGCAGCATTATAAACCTGATGCCCCATAGGTTCCACCACTGCTTTTAATTCCTTGACAATAATCCCGTTTTTCGGTGCCTGGCTAAACTCATTAAGTACTGCAATCTTCATTTTTTATCCTCTCTTTTCTCTTCATTACTATAAAAGTCCCGCCGCCGATTAGGCGGCATAAATTCAGGTATTCCAAATGCGCACGCCAGACTTTCATCTATGGTGGTGCGTCCGCCGCTGGGCGCATGCAGGTTTAGAAAAATGCTTTCTGCCCCTTATTTCGTCTGTTTATGTATAAGTGCATCCGCATCTTCTTTCATCCGCAGAAATTCCTCTCTGGTAAGACCGATATCCAGCGATTTTGCCGTATCCTCAATCTGAGACAATTTCCTGGCCCCGCATAGCACATGGACTTCCGGAGCCAGCATGGAATTCCATTTGATACACAGATTGGCCAAAGTGCACTGATACTTTTCTGTTAAGTCCCTCCACCCGGCCAGCATCTGATTCACTGCTGGAATATTATCGCTTCTCCACCAGAATTTCCCTTCCCGTACTTCTCCTGGCTTGGCTATGTATTGATCCGACGCCTTTCCCGCCAGCAGCCCCTGTTCAATCGGAGAATAAGTCTGCAGAGAAATTCCATGCTCCTGGCAGAAAGGCAGCAATTCCGCCTCTGGCTTCCTGTCAAGAATACTCAGCTTCTCCTGAATCACATCCAGCTGCCCTGCTGCCGTGTAATCCTTCAGTATCTGCATATCCACATTGGAAGCCCCAATGGCACGGATCTTTCCCTCCTGTTTCATTTTCATCAATTCTCCCATAGTCTCCGCTATTGGGATCAGCCCATAGGTCCTGCACTGCCAATGGGTGTAATATACATCAATGTAATCGGTCCCCATAGTCTTTAAGCTTAACTCCAGATCACGTCGTATGGCTTTTGGAGATAAATCCCTGTATACGTCATGGCCTTCTCTTGTAAAATGGTACTCCCCTCCATTGTCATACCATTGGATTCCGCACTTGGTAGACAAAACCATGCTGTGTCTGGGAATCTCTTTCAGCGCCTTCCCTACAACCTCTTCACTGTGGCCGAATCCATAGACCCTGGCTGTATCAACCCAGTTAATGCCCAGCTCCAGCGCCCTGTGGATAGTATCCACCGACATTTTATCATCATTGTCTCCCCACCACAGGCCTCCGCCGATGGCCCACGCTCCCAGGCCAATACCGCCTGCCGTGATTCCTGACCTGCCTATCTGTCTTTTCTCCATAACCAGACTGTACTCCTCTCTTTCCTCCAAAACTCCTGCCATGCATCCTGACAGTTCCGGAACTGTTTCCCGCCTTGGCTCTGCAGGCTCCATTATTGTCAGCCTCTGGCCACCATCTCGCCGTACTGTTCCTTTTCTTTTCTGATAAATTCCTCCAGTTCTTTTATGCCAGGCATGTCTGCGCTGCAGCCATGGGAAGCCACCAGCATAGACGCTGATGCGGAACCAAGTTCCAGGCAGTCCTGGATGTCCAAACCGTTAAAAATGCCATACAGAAAGCTGGACGCATACCCGTCTCCGCCTCCAAATCCTTTCAGCGCATTCACGGGGAACGGGCGGATAGAGTAAGATTTACCGTCCATGGTATAGGCTGTTGACCCTTCTCTGCCATGCTTGATGACTACAATTGACGCCCCGCAGGAACACCAGTATTTGGCAGAAGCTGCATCGGTGCCGTCCAGTCCCAAAAATCTCTCTGTTAAGTCATACTCTTCCCTGGAACCTAGGATAATATCGCTGTCTCTGGCCACCGCCCCATAATAAACCGCCATTTCATCCTTGCTCTTCCAGTTATAAGCTCGGTAATCAATGTCGAATATAATTCTAATTCCATTCTTTCTGGCAAGAGCGGCTGCCTTAAGCGCCGCTTCCCTGGAGGGGCTGGCCGCCAAAGCTGTCCCTGATATAAGAATCGCCTTTGCCTGAACCAGGTATTCTTCGTCAATGTCTTCCGGCGATAATGACAGATCCGCAATGCCGTTGCGATACATCAGTATGCTGCTTTCATCATGGCTGAGAATTTCCGTAAATGTCAGGCCAAGACTTTCTCCGTTTTCGCATTTTCGGATATGGGAAATATCAATCCCCTCTTTTTTAAAATAATCCGTCACGTATTCCCCGAACCGATCGTCAGAGACCCTGGCATAAAAACCGCATTTTTTCCCCAGCCGGGAAAGCCCTACTGCAATATTGGCAGGGGAACCGCCTACATATTTTTTAAATGTCTGGCTTTCTGCCAGCGTCTTGTAATAATCTATAGGGTTAAAGTCTATGGCTATCCTGCCAAGCAAGATCAAATCAAAGTTTTTATTTTCTTTAAAGCTTATGTAATTCATGCCCTGTGCCTCTTTTTCCATTTACCAAAGCCTTCTGTAAAGTTCTTCCATAACTTCTGCGGTAATTTCTTTGCGGGTATTGGAAGGGCTTCCTGAAGCGTACGCATCCCTTGCCATTTTAGGAATATTTTTCCAAAAGTCTTCCCTATTGATTCCATACTCCACCAGAGTAGGAATCTGGATGTCCTTAAGCAGCTGCGCAGTTTCCTTAAGCAGGGCTGCCGCCGCCTTATCCCTTCTGTCCCCTTCCTCTGCAAATCCGCAGTTTACTGCAATATCAGCAAACCTGTCTTCAGCCCCGTCTGCGATGTACTCTAAGCATACATTCAGAAGCATGGCATTGGAAATACCGTGAGGGACATGATACAATGCTCCTACAGGCCTGCTCATGCCATGGACAACGGTAACCGATGAATTGTTAAATGCCATGCCGGCCTCCAGAGACGCTAACGACATCTGGATTCTGCTTTCTACGTCCTCTCCATGCTCCCATGCATTCTTTAGAGATCCGAAAATCCTCCGGCATGCAGACAATGCAAAGGTATCGGAAAGCGGCTGGGCTTTTCTGGATGTATACGCTTCAATGGCGTGGGTCAGAGCGTCTACCCCTGTGGCCGCCGTAATCTTCGGCGGTGCAGTTATGGTAAATCTAGGGTCAATAACTGCCATATCTGGCATCAAAGAGGGCCCTTTCAGCAGCATCTTTACCTGACTGCTCCGGTCAGTTATAATGGTAAACTGGGTGGCTTCCGAACCAGTTCCTGCCGTAGTGGGAATCGCTGCCATAGGCGGCAGCCTTCTGATAATTGTTTTTCCCATATAATCTGCCGGTTTTCCCCCATATTCTGTAATCATGGCAATGGCCTTCATAGAGTCTATGGGGCTGCCTCCGCCCAGCCCAACGAGAAAGTCACACTTTTCTTCCTGATACAGCCTGACACCTCTTTCAACCATCCTGTCATCTGGTTCCCCGTTTATATCTGCATAAACTGCATAAGATACACCGGACTCTGACAGCATACAGGTCAGTCTATCCAGGTTTCCCAGTTTTTCCATCATGGCATCTGTTACTACCAGAGCCTTTTTGCCCATGCCCCCTATGGTTTCCGCCGCAGATTCCAGAGCATGGCTTCCGCTTATGACTTTTCCCGGCGCCAAAAAAATATCAGCCATCAGGAAAACGCCTCCACAAGATTCTCATAGGAACTGGCTGTCTGCAGTTTGCTCATGATCGCATCATTGCCTAATTTTCCGGCCAGCTCCGCTATCAGCCGCAAATGATCCTTGGCTCCGTCGCTGTCAGCCGGAACAGCAAACAGGAAAAACAGCTGGGACGGTTCCCCGTCATAGGACTCCCACTCGACCATTTCCCGGGTTCTTCCCACTGCAATGCCTACTTTATCTACAAAAGCCGATTTTCCATGAGGAATCGCCACATGGCCTCCGATGCCTGTGATACCTTCGCTTTCTCTTAAGTAGACATCTTTTATATACCCTTCCAGATCATCTATGTATCCGGCATTTTTCAAAAGCCCTGCCAGATGCCGGATTACCTCGTCCTTGTTTGTTGCTTCCATATTCAAATCTATAACCTGCCTGTCCAGGATTTCTTTTACTGCCATAATATATCCTCTTTTCTATTTAATAAAGTACTGATAAATATCCAGGGTGGAACCCATCTTTTTAATAGCTTCCATATTCTCGTCATTATCCGTCAGCTGAAGGAAATCCTTATAAAACTGCTTAGTACGCCGAATTTCAAACTGTGTGGTCATCTTTACTGCCAGCAAAAACACCACATCCACCATGTCATCATGCCACGGTATAGGCTCCTCCAATATAGCCACTACGATTCGTGATTCATTGATCTCCGACATATTTCCGTGAGGAATGGCGATCCCCCGTCCAATGCTGGTAGTAGTAGCCCTCTCCCTGTCAAACACGCTTTGCAGATAAGCCGGAGTTACATCACCTTTGTCTTCCAGTTTTTTTACCATCATCGTAATCAACTGATCCTTATCTTTTACCTGGGGCCTTAAAAGAAACAAATCCACCTCAAACAGCTGGTGGCAGAGATTATTAAAATGGAACTCAGGTTTCTTGCGGAAATAGAATATCTGATTCACTTTCTGGCGAATGGCTTCTATGCTTTGTCCGCTGAGACATTCCCCCACTGCCACTGCCCGATCGTCTTTAATTTCATTTCCTGACATATTGATGATGACATCCACGTCATGATACTGCTCCAGCCTTAAATCGTGATAGCTGGCCGCATGGATCTCTGTCAGCTCTGAAATGCTGTATTTCAGCCTTTCAATATTCAGCTGGCTGGCTGCCATGCCGCCCTCGCTGATCAAAAGGGCTGTCAGCGGGTTTCCTTTCTTTCGCCTGATAACAGCTGCCTGGATGTATAAAGCGATTCCAGCCAGTTCATCCTCGGTTACCTGCACGTCATAATATTCTTCAAACAAGCTGCTGGTAGACCAGGTAGCCAGAAATGTCTGTTTATATTCATTTTTTACATACTTGCTGATGTTATCTCCTGCCGCCGTGGAATATTTCATCCGGAAAATAGCTGAACGCATGTGCAGCAGCAGGCTTTCATATAAAAGTTGGTCTTCGGAAAGGTCAATATCCAGAACGGTGTCGATGGTTTCAATTATCAGTTTCACAAATTTTCCTAAATCTTTGTCGTACTGCCTGGCATAATCCGTATCCTGAACGCTGGAGAAATTTTTCAGTTTTTTTGCCGACAAAAGGAGCACCGCCAGCAGCACGGTATCATCATCGGAAATTTCAATTTCATATGCCTGTTCTATTCTCTGATAAATAGATTCTGCAAAAGAATATTCATTATAATGCTCAATATTCTCTTCTCTGGTGGAGAATACAGCGTCATTCCCAAAACGCCGGCGGGCCATGGACAGACATGCCATGATCCACACCATCTTAAAAGAATTATCCGCAAGCTCTATGCGCCAGGCATTCTCTGCCTCAAGCACGATCCGCCGGACTCTGGATATATCCACCCCTGAAGCGTAGGAGCCCAAAAGGGCCTCCAGAACCTCAGGCATCATTTCTATGATATAATCTTTAATCGCAATTCGGAAATTGTATTCATCCCCCACAAGGCATACTCCCTTGCTGCGTATGGACGTAATCTTCAGGGAGCGCTCCTCAAACCAGGGGGAAACCTCTCTTAAAAGCCCGCCCACTGTCGGAGCACTTAAATACAGGCTTTCCGCCAGCTGCTGAAGCGTAGTAGTCTGCCCGGGCTTTAATTTCAGAAGTTTCCCTATTATCTGTTTCCTGCGGTCATCCGGTTGAACCGCAGAGTCCAGGTCTCTGCCCAGCGCCAGATGGTTCTGCAGACTTTCCCATTGCCGTCCATCCATCTCAAGCCAGATTCCTGTCCCCTGCTTCTTTTCAATCCTTCCCATGTTATTTTCTGTCAGCCAGCGGTTCATCTGGTCGATTTTGGTACGGACTGTTTTTTCAGATAATCCCACATTTGCTGCAATCTGCAATATGGTATAGGTCTCCCCACCCAAAAGGCAATTCAGTATTTTATTAAAATATAATGCGTTCTTATCTTCTTTCAACCAAGCACCTCATATTTCCTTTTTCACTACTCGTTGCTCTTTACTACGGCTTCTCCATAAATATATCGTCCGCTGGAGCCAATTACCCTCATGTACTCTTTCACGAACTGCTTAATGCCAGCCTCCGCAGCCATACACATATGCATATAATCAATGTCCGGATTTTCCTTAAGCGCCTTTAAAGTAGCCTGCTTTCCTGCTTCAAAAGCATCCGTACACACATTGATTTTATTGATTCCGCCAGCTACTGCTTTCTTTAAGTTCTCCTGGCCGGAGCCGGAGCCTCCATGAAGCACTAACGGCATTTTCAGAGTTTCCTTTAAAAGATGAAGCCTGTCAAAATCTAGTTTCGGTATTTTTCCTTTAGGATATGCACCGTGAGCTGTGCCGATAGCCACTGCCAAGGCGTCTACCTCTGTCCTGGCGACGAAATCTGCTGCCTGATCCGGATTGGTATACAAATCCACATCTGTATCGTCGGAATCCGCAGCCTGTCCTACGTGGCCCAGCTCTCCTTCTACAGAACAGCCCATACCGTGAGCCAAAGCACTGATAATGGCAGTCCTCTTTACGTTCTCCTCATAGGGAAGAGCAGAACCGTCAAACATAACATTGGTAAATCCGGCATTGATGCAGTTGGTAATGGCATAAAAGTCTGAACCATGATCAAAATTCAGTGCTACTGGCACATGAACCCTGGCTGCCAGCTCCTTAATCAGCGGAACCATTTCTTCCAGATGGGCATGGTTAGTCATCTGGCCATTGCCGAACTGAATAATTATGGCCGAATGCTCCTCCTCTGCCGCCGTGATTCCGGCTCTTGCCATCTCCATATTGATGCTGTTCATGGCCATAACGCCATAATAGTTCTTATTGGCATCATCAAGAATCGCTTTCATCGATACAAGCATATTGTTATCCTTTCTGTAATCAATCTATTATTTATGTACATGGAAGATTTATGCAATATCAATATCCAGATCGATATCAATATCTTCTTCCTCGGTTACATCATCATCTGCTGTAGTCTTCTTAACTATGGCATAAACCACTCCTGTCACGGCTGAACCGATAACCAAGGCAACCATAAACATCAAAGGATTCACCATCATCGGAACTACGAAGATGCCTCCATGGCCTGCCACAGACTCACATCCTGCTCCTACGGCAATTGCGCCTGCCACTGCAGAGCCCAGCATGCTGCAGGGAATAAACCTTGCCGGGTCAGCCGCCGCAAAGGGAAGCACACCCTCTGTAATAAAGCAAAGACCCATTGGAAGAGCTGTTTTAGCTGTTTCACGTTCTGTCTTTGTAAATTTCTCTTTCTTCAGCATTGTTGCAATAAACAGGCCGATAGGAGGAGTCATACCGCCGATGATCTTGGCACACATAGGCCCGTTGATCCCGTCAGCTCCCAGTGCGTTGGCTGCCATGGATGCCGTCTTGTTAACAGGGCCGCCCATGTCAAATCCCATGCAAGCTCCGATAACGCCGCCGATAACTGCCTTTGCACCGCCATTAAGGGAAATGATCCACTGCTGGAACACATCCATAATCCAGGCCAGAGGGATGGAGAATATGCACAAGAAAATCATGCCGCACAGGAATGTGGAACATACTGGAATAATCATAACCGGCTTTAATCCTTCACACCACTTAGGAAGTTTCCAGCCTTTCATCCAGTTAACTACGGCTCCGATAATGAAAGCCATCAGAAGTCCGCCTAAAAATCCTGCCTTTGACTGCGCCGAACAGTAACCAATTACCATACCAGGTACAATACCAGGCCTTCCGGCAATGGAATATGCTGCTCCAGCCGTCATAACAGCCACTGCAAAATCCATGGCATAAGAACTTAATTTGTTTACGCCCCACCAGAATCCAACCCATGTAAACGGATTCAGGTTCGAAAACGGCGTTGCACCGGCCTCAATGGCGCTGCCGATGTTCCATCCGCCGAACGCTTTTGCCAAAGCTCCCAGAATACCTCCGGCTACGACAATAGGTATCATGTAAGAAATACCAGTCATAATATGTTTCATAAAAGTTTTCTGCTGTTTTGCCATACCTGTTTCCCCTTTTTCTAAAAGATTTCCCTTTGCTTCTATTTGCCTAGTTTCTCGTGGATCTTATTGATAACCCCTTTTGGCGATTTCATCACCATGCTGATGGGTATATCCACCACTGGCTTTCCTTTGAAACGATCCTTGTTTACCCTGATATCTGCGGAAATAAGAATTACATCCGCTTCCTTAATTTCTTCCGGCGTAAATTCATTCTCCACGCCGATAGAACCCTGAGTCTCTACCTTGATGTCATCTCCCAGTTCTTTTGCTGCATTTTCCAGTTTCTCCTTTGCAATGTAAGTATGGGCAATGCCCGCTGTACATGCTGTAATGGCCAAAATCTTCATGTGCAGCCTCCTCTCTTTTTTATTTAAGTAAAATTTACCATACAGAAGACAGAATCGGTAAATTTGTTTAGGCATATTGTTACGGTAATTTTTCCTTTACAGCCATCGGGGCCATTATCGTTTAGAATTACCACTTTTTTTCTCGTATTTTACTAAAGGTGTTGCAGTATGCCTCACTTATCTGATACAATAGGAACTATACTTGGATTCTTATTTTCCGGCACTCTAAGATAAATCCTGCTTTTTGTGACATATTGTCATGAAGGTCTTATAAAAGGTCAAAATTTCCGTTTACTCCCGAAAAAAACATATATAACGCAGCTGAGAGGAGACACATTATGACTCTGTCGAAACAAATTGATAAATGGTATCAGGCTGGAGAGCACGGCGAAACAGTTAAAGCCATTTTAAACCTGACAGAAGGGGATGTTACAGACAGCCTGACAGAAGATCTGGCCGTAGCCTACAATAATCTTGGGCAATATGAAAAAGCGATTGAAACGCTGAAAGGAATGGACAGCCAAAACCGCAGCTCCCCTCACTGGCACTACTGTATGGGATATGCGCTCTATTATGCTTCCATGGATTCTCCAACCCATGAAAAGCAGCAATCCCTTCTTCAAGGTGCTTTTGCTTCCTTTTCCCAGGCCCTTAGGCTGAATCCTAAAAAAGGGTTGGAAACAGAATGCAGGGAATTCCTGTCATGGATCAGTGATGATTTATGCAGCTTCGGATCAGCCGAAAAGGCTGCCCCCCAGGAAGGCGCCTTTGTATGCTCTGTTTTGCTGTCCGGCGCCTGGTTTGACAAGGATAAGTTTTTATGTGATTTTTATACCGACTGGTCTTTACCTATTATTCCAGATGACAGCACAGACAGCAATGCCATATCTTCTGTCAGCCCTTCTTTGGTATTTTCTGCAGATAACATGACAGCTTCCATTACGCTGGTTCCCTTTGCCGTTCCCAGGCACGAAGCTGAAAAGGCAGCATCCTGCAACTATCTGTGGCCAAATGCACACAAAGTGACCCAAAAGCATAAGGCTCATCTGCTTATTACTGTCTTAGACATAGATGCGCCTCCCATAGACAAAGGAATACTTCTTGTAAAAATAGCATCCACCTGCTGCCTGCAGCTTCCTGCCATGGGTGTTTTCACCAGCGGGACTGTTTATCAAATCGGCTTGTACCGAAACATGGCTGCTGTTATAAAAAGCGGACAGCTTCCTGTTTTCAACTGGGTTTGGTTCGGGCTTTACAGAACCAGCGGCGGAATCGGCGGCTATACATATGGATTGGAACTGTTTGGAAGAGATGAGATAGAAGTGCCAAACTCTGATGCAAGCCCTGACCGGCTGCGAAATTTTCTTGTAGATCTGGTCTTTTGTGTTTTGGAAAGCCATGCAGTCTTCCAAGACGGGGACACTGTAGGGCTGTCACCAGGGCAGAGGCTTCCTGTTACCCGAAGCAAAGGTCTGGTTCTGCCTGGAATGACTCTGAAAATCCCCTGCCATGAGTCCCCTCGTCCGGACAGCGTCCAGGAAAGTTCTCCTGTTTACTCTTAAAACAAAATCACCTTTCTTCTCCCCAAATGGTATCCAAACCATTGTGGAAAAGAAAGGTGAGCCCAGACCCTTATACTTTCCTATTCTGCTGACCAGGCATATCCTCCGACAGGGTGATACTCCCCAGCTGGTATGATATCTTCCAGAATCCATGTGTCCGGGTCGTCTTTCGTGGCATCCGGCCCTACCATTACATAAACTTGGTATTGTGCCAGATAGCCGCCGTAAGATTCCTCTGAAGAGCTGGCATAGGAACTGTTCTGGATAGCAATCAGATCATTAAATCCTTTTAACACCTTTGTGGCATATTCTGCTGCTTCCTTGTCCGATACGTCACCGTTTACAAGAAGATAAAACCGTGCCATGTTCTCTTCTGGATATATCCCTCCGTTTACAGATACCGCAAAAGGAAACAGATCCTGATCCGCATAAGTATCACTGAAATCCTGCCAAACCTGCTCCCAAACAATCCCGTCTACTGACTGGTACTGGTCATCATATTTCTTGTTATCTCCATACACAATATTACTTTTGGTACATCCGCATAACAATAAGCAAACACTTGCCATAAATAAAATCCAGCGTTTCATATTCTTATGTTCCTCCTTCTTTCAATCTTTTGTATTATATAGGAAAACTGCTTTTTTTCACAGGGGTTTTTACAAAAAGTCAGAAAAACTTTATATTTTCCTCTTGCCATTTCTGAATATCAGTGGTAATATGTTCAATAATAAATTATTTTTTCAATTTTTGAACATTTAGGAGGACATTTTATGGAGCATAAATCTTTAAGCCCTTTTTCCGGCACAAAAAGCCGGCTGGACTGGGTCACCACCATCATTCCATTTGTCTGTATATTGCTTTTATGCGCTGTGTTTTTTGCATTTCCGCAATCGTCCGGCATTGCGCTGTCAGCCATCCGCAGCTTTCTGGGAGATGAGCTGGGAGGCTGTTACCTTCTTATGGGACTGGGAATCTTTCTATGCTCCCTGTACATTGCCTTTTCTCCATACGGAACCATACGTTTGGGCACAGAAGAAAAGCCGCAGTACTCTTCCTTTCAGTGGGGTTCCATGATGTTTACTGCCGGACTTGCCGCAGATATCCTGTTCTATTCCCTATGTGAATGGATTCTGTATGCTGGAGAACCACGTATTACGCAGATGGGAGAAATGCAGGACTGGGCTTCCACCTATCCGCTGTTTCACTGGGGGCCTATTCCATGGAGTTTTTACATGGTGCTGGCAGTAGCTTTCGGTTTTATGCTTCATGTGCGCAAAAGGGATAAGCAGAAGTATTCCGAAGCATGCAGGCCTCTTTTAGGCACTCGTGTAGACGGGTTTGCGGGAAAGCTGATTGATCTGACTGCCGTGTTTGCACTGCTGGCTGGAACCGCCACCACATTTTCCCTGGCCACCCCTCTCCTGTCCGGAGCTGTCTGCCAGCTTTTTGGCATGGCCCAGAGTCATCTGCTGACCATACTTATTCTGGTAATTATCTGCATTACCTACACAGTTACCGTATATTTCGGCATGAAGGGCATTGCAAAGCTTGCTGCCTCCTGCTCCTATCTGTTTTTTGCCTTCCTGGCCTATGTGCTCATAGGCGGCGGCCAGCCCCGCTATATTATTGAAACCGGCATTACAGCCATAGGCAATCTGGCCCAAAACTTTATTTCTTTGTCCACCTGGACAGATTCCCTGCGGACTTCTTCCTTTCCGCAGAACTGGACGATTTTTTACTGGGCGTATTGGATGGTGTGGTGTGTGGCGACTCCGTTTTTCATTGGCTCCATCAGCAAAGGCCGTACTATCCGTCAGACCGTATTAGGAGGGTATTTCTATGGGCTGTCGGGAACCTTTACCTCATTTATCATTCTCGGCAACTACAGCCTGGGGATGCAGATGGCTGGAAAGCTGAATGTAATGAAACTGTATGAGCAAACCGGAGATCTTTATCAGGTCATCCTGTCCATTATGGACACCCTCCCTCTGGCAAAAGCAGGCCTTATTCTGCTGGCAATTACCATGGTTGCCTTTTACGCCACCTCCTTTGATGCCCTAACCATGGTTGCCTCCGCCTATTCCTATAAAGAACTTCCCGGAGGAATAGAGCCGGACAAACATGTAAGGCTGTTTTGGGCGGTGCTTCTTATGCTTCTTCCTATTGCACTGATTTTCTCTGACAGTTCCATGTCTAATCTGCAGTCAGTATCCATTATTGCCGCATTTCCTATCGGCATCATCATCCTTCTTATTGTAGGAAGTTTTTTCAAGGACGCCAAGGCCTACTTAAAGGAGCAGGAAAAGGCGTGAAAACAGAACGGCATAACCCACTGCATTGTGGTTATGCCGCCTTTTGTATATGCTGTATTTCGTTTCCTATTCTTATGCCATCTCGTCTTCCTTTACCGCAATGGTAAATACCTGTCTCTTACGCGCCATCTCGTCGTTTTCCAGATACTCGTCATAAGTGGTAATTTTATCGATCAGCTGACCGCCTACAATCTCCATAATCCTGTTGGCAGTAGTCTGCACAATCTGATGGTCACGGGAAGAAAAGAGCAGCACTCCAGGAAATTTCATCAGCCCGTTATTTAAGGCCGTAATGGATTCCATATCCAGATGATCCGTAGGCTCATCCAGCATCAGCACATTTGCCCCGGAAATCATCAGCTTTGACAGCATGCACCGCACTTTTTCCCCTCCGGAAAGGATTTTTACCTTCTTGACTCCATCTTCCCCGGCAAACAGCATACGCCCTAAAAATCCGCGGACATACGTAGCATCTTTCTCCGGAGAGTACTGGGTCAGCCAGTCTACAATCGTATCATCATTATTAAATTCTGCCGAATTGTCCTTTGGGAAATAGGACTGGGACGTGGTAAGGCCCCATTTATAGCTTCCCTCATCCGGCTCCATCTCCCCGGAAAGGATCTTAAACAGCACGGTTTTTGCCTGTTCGTTTGGCCCCACCAAGGCAACTTTGTCTTCTCTGTTAAGGATAAATGAGATATTGTCCAGGATCTTTACCCCGTCAATGGTTTTTGACAGGTTCTCAACAGTCAGCACCTCATTGCCGATCTCACGGAAAGGCCGAAAATCAATGTATGGATATTTCCTGCTGGAAGGCTTAATATCATCCAATTCGATTTTCTCCAAAGCCCTTTTTCTGGATGTGGCCTGCTTGGATTTGGAAGCATTGGCAGAGAATCTCTGAATAAATTCCTGCAGTTCTTTAATCTTCTCCTCTTTCTTCCGGTTAGCCTCCTTCATTTGACGAACCATCAGCTGGCTGGACTCATACCAGAAATCATAGTTGCCTGCATACAGCTGAATCTTCCCATAGTCAATATCTGCCGTGTGAGTACATACTTTATTAAGAAAATACCGGTCATGGGAAACCACGATCACCGTATTCTCAAATCCAATCAGGAATTCCTCCAGCCATGCAATGGCATCCAGATCCAAATGGTTCGTAGGCTCGTCAAGAAGCAGAATATCCGGATTTCCGAAAAGGGCCTGGGCCAAAAGCACTTTAACTTTTAACGATCCTACCAGATCTTTCATCAGCGTATTATGGTATTCTGTCTCTACGCCAAGGCCGTTTAAGAGATTGGCCGCATCTGATTCCGCCTCCCAGCCGTTCATCTCCGCAAACTCCGCTTCCAGATCTGCTGCACGGATACCGTCCTCATCACTGAAATCTTCCTTCATATAGATCGCATCTTTTTCCTTCATGACTTCATACAGACGGCGGTTGCCCATGATCACCGTATCCAGAACAGGGTATTCGTCATATTTAAAGTGATCCTGCTGCAGGAAAGACAGTCGCTGCCCAGGGGTGATCACCACATCCCCGGTCGTAGAATCCAGCTGCCCTGACAGAATCTTTAAAAATGTAGATTTTCCGGCTCCGTTGGCGCCAATAAGGCCATAGCAGTTGCCTTCTGTAAATTTAATATTTACATCTTCAAATAATGCTTTCTTGCCTACCCGCAATGTTACATTGTTTGCACTAATCATTTCTTTCACCTTTCTGACTTCACATTCCGATTATTACAGCAGTCCCGTAAAAATGGGGTCCTTGACGGGCCCCATTTACACATCACTTCCATTTTACATGATTTTTCCTGATTTGCAAGTAGTTTCATCATATTTTCCAGCTGTATCCCAGAATTTATAATAACTCCCTGCGAAGTTTTTCTGCCATAGCTTCGTATTCCTCATCAGTCAGGTAGGTCTTGTCCGGATTCATCTGGAATGTGCCGCCCCACTCGTCTCCACCGTTATATTTGGGCACAATATGCATATGAAGATGGCATCCTGTATCCCCGTATGCGCCGTAATTCACTTTGTCAGGATTAAATATCTTGTGGACAGCCCTGGCAACCTTTGCCACATCGGCAAAAAATGCATTTCGCTCCTCGTCACTGATATCGATCATCTCGCTGACATGATCCTTATATGCCAGAATTACCCGCCCTGGTTTGCTTTGCTCCTTAAAAATGTACACAAATCCTGTATCCATGGCGCAAACCGGATAGCCGAATTTTGCTACTAATTCCCCCTGCATACAATAAGCGCAATTTTGATCCTTCATAGTTCTCCTTCTCCTTTTTATATTCGTCGGCTGACTTAAACTGTTACCTTTGATTATATTCCATTTCCCTCTATTCCGCAAGAACATCATTGGGATTCATACACCACTTTTCCCTCACATATGGTGTAATGTACTTTTCCCTTCAGCTGCCATCCTGCAAAAGGCGAATTGTCTGCTTTCGAGCGGAACCTTTCAGCCACAAAACTTTCATTGGGATTAAATATCACCAGATCCGCCGCTGCGCCTTTGGTCATCCGCCCGCACTGCAGCCCATAAAGCCTGGCTGGGTTCAGGCTCATTTTGATCATCAGCTCTGTCATAGTCAGATATCCCTTTTCCACTAATTGCGTAATGCCTAATGCCAAAGACGTCTCCAATCCTATGATTCCGCTTGGAGCTTTTGTTAACGGGGCTGCTTTTTCCTCTGTGCTGTGAGGGGCATGATCTGTGGCTATTATATCAATGGTTCCGTCCTGAAGCCCCTGTATTAATGCCTGGCGGTCTTGTTCTGTCCTAAGAGGAGGATTCATCTTTGCCAAAGTTCCATATTGTAGCACCGCTTCATCAGTCAGCGTAAAATGGTGGGGAGTTACCTCTGCCGTTATTCTTGCTCCCATTTTTTTTGCCAGCCTCACTGCCTCCAGGCCTCCCCTGGAACTGATATGCTGAATATTTACCTTTGCCCCTGTATGAAAGGCAATCATGCAGTCTCTGGCTATAAGGCTGTCCTCAGCTATGGCAGGGGAACCATAGACCCCCAGCTTTTCTGCCGCCTTACCATGATGGATTCCGTTGTTTTGTATAAAACAAGGGTCTTCCTCGTGAAGGCTGATGGGAACATCCAGCACTGCTGCCTGCTCCATAGCCTGACGCAGCAATTCCCCGTCCATCAGCGGAATGCCGTCGTCCGTAAATCCGGAAGCCCCGGCCTTTTTCAGCGCCGCCATATCCGTAAGAGCCTGTCCTTTCATTCCCACAGATACTGCTGCTGCCGCTAAGACATGAATTCCAGTCTTTTTTCCTTTCTCAATCACATATTTAAGAATTTCCTCATTGTCAGCCACAGGCTTTGTGTTTGCCATACATACTACTGTGGTAAACCCTCCTGCCGCCGCTGCTGCTGCCCCAGTATTAATATCCTCCTTGTAAGTCAGTCCTGGATCTCTGAAATGCACATGGACATCCACCAAGCCGGGAGCCACCACGCAATTTGCCGCATCTATGACCCGATCATAGCTGCCGTCATCTGCATAGCTTCCGATCCCTGCAATCCGATCTCCCTCTATTACCACATCCGCCCTGTTCTCTCCACCTTTTTCCGTATCAATAACCCGGCCGCCTTGAATAAGAATCATGTTTTTCATTCCTCCTATGATTTTCTGCCTTTTGACTCTCTCCATTTCATTTGAAACAACTTTTGGGGAAGCTGAAACACAAATACAATAGCCAGCACAATGGCCACAGCCGCCTTCACTGCCGCAAACCCTTTTGCTGCCGCCAGCTCCATCTCTCCAGTTACAATATAGTAGGCCGTCCAGTAGATTCCGCCTCCCGGCACCAAAGGGAAAATTCCGCTGATGAGGAAAATCGTTACCGGACACTTTTCCTTCACGGCAAAGAACCTGGACAAAAGCACTACCAGAATCGCCGCAAACAAAGCCGCCTCCGAAGGGGAGCACACTGGAAGCAGCAGACAATACAAAAACCAGCCTGCTCCTCCGATGAAGCCGCAGTAAGAATAGTACGCCCTTGGCACACTGTACAGCACGGAAAATGCAATTGTCCCAGCTACTGCTGCCATTACCTGTCCTGCCATTTTTCCCTCCTGCATTTTATTTCTGATACTGAGTGTTATAGTTTTAGGCCTTTACAGCATTAACCGCTGCTTCACCGTATAAACCAGTCCTACGCCCATGGCAATGCCGAAAAATACCAGCAGGGCATCTATAAGCCTTACTGTCCCGGCAATATAGTTTTCATCGGCAATATCTCTGATCGCATTGGTAAAGGCCACTCCCGGCACTAATGGGATAATAGAGCCGATCACCATCTGATCCAGGTTGCGGCCTATTCCCAGCATATAAAGAATCATGCAGGACATTGTGGCCACAGCGCCCCCTGCGATACTGGACACGATCTTATTAAGATACGGCCTGCTTATGTAAAGTATAAATATGTAAAGAAGGATTCCTGCCAGAATTGATGCCATGCAGTCTTTCAGTTCGCCGCCATAGAGATAGCAAAAAGCCCCGCTGCCAATACCCGAGCTGAGAATCTGCATATGTGCCGACTTTCCTGGCATATGCCGGATTTCTTCCAGACGCCGGCGAACTTCCTCAATAGTATAATACCCTTCTTCCACTTCCCTGGACAGCTGATTCACAGCTGCCACCCGGTTTAAATGGGAGCCGCTTACAGGGATGTGCTGCACTTTGGCAAAAACCTCTTCTGTCACATTCCCTGATGTTAAAAAGATACCGTTACTTAAAACAAAGGCACTACTGGATTCAATCCCGTAATGCCTGCAAATTCGGTTTATGGTTTCCTCTACCCGAAATATCTCAGCCCCATTTTCCAGCAGAATGTGTCCTGCTTCCATGGCTGCCTCCATAATTTCCCTTTCCGCTTCTACCATGCCCGACTCCTTTACTATTAATCCTCCGGCTCCAGCTCGTCAAAGATATCGGAATCGTAAAATTCCCTCATGGTCACCCCAAGACCTTCAGCGATTTTTTTAATATTTACAATGCCGGGATTCTGACTTTTTCCGTGCAGGATGCTTTTTACGGTTGACGGCGGCATACCGGTCTGATAAATCAGTGCATATTCGGTCAAGCGTTTCTTCTGCCTAAGTTCATTGATTCTCAAATTAGTGGCCTCACAAATTCTCATGTCACACCCTCCTGTTTTTATAGGATAGTGTATCCGAAATCCATGAGAAAATAGGTCACCCTGTCGCCTTCCCGAATTTGGCTTCTCCGTTAGTTTCCAGCCGTTTTCCAATGCTGACCACTTAAATTTTTGTATGAACTTTAATCACAATGCCCACCAAAACCGGCGTCTGCCTCTTTTCTTTTTTCTGCTGCAAAATCCTGTCCTTCCGGCAGGATTTTCCTTTCTCTGCAGTCTATGTTTTTAGTTTCCGCCACAATATAAATAGGCCTGTCTTTCAGTTCTGCAAACAGAATAGACATATACTCGCCCATAATGCCAACAATCAGAAACAAAATGGCAAACATAAAACAGTTAAGAACAACAATAGTAGCATAACCGCTGGGTGCTCCGCCTCTGGTAAATAAAGTATAGACCATTACCACCACGCCTAAAAATGCTGCCATGATTCCGGCATAAATCCCCAGCTTTAATGGCAGATTGGAAAAGCAGATAATGGTGTTGACCGAAAACTGCAGCAATTTCCTGATGCTGTATTTGCTCTCCCCTGCGGCCCTTATTCCTGCCTCATAGGAAATGGTGGTTTTTGCAAACCCTACGTTCTGCACATAGCCTCGCAAAAACCGCACTTTCTCACGGTAACTGACTTTTAAGACTTCCGCAACTCTTCTGCTGACTGCAAAAAAATCCGATGCGTTATTCTCAAACTTTACATCTGAAAGAAGATTAATAAGTTTATAAAACGCTGATGATGCCAGATTCTTAAACCACCCTGCAGACTCATTTTTCGTTCTGACCATATTAATAATTTCAAAGCCCTGATCAAGCTTGTCAGCAATCTGCACAATGCACTCCGGCGGATGCTGCAGGTCAGCATCCATGCAAATGATTCCGTCGCCTTTGCTGTAGTCGATTCCAGCTATCATGGCTGCCTCATGGCCAAAATTTCTGGAGAAACTGACTATTTTTACATGGGCATCCTCTGCGGCAAGCTCCTGAAGAATCTCAAGGCTTTTGTCCCTGCTGCCGTCATTCACAAACAGAAGTTCATAATCCCAGTCAATGGCTGTCAAAACCTTTTTGGCTTCCCCATAAAACTGCCTGAGCACAGCTTCTTCATTATAAACCGAAACCACAACTGACAATAAATTTCCCATGTATTTGATTCCTTTCCATGGATGTACATCATCCCGTCACCTGGATTTCAATGGCGGAATGGGTAGGGACCCGATTCTTTCTGGGAGGAAGCTGCATATAATCCCCATAAATCTGTTTCAGAACCTGATCCCAATTTGCAGGCGCCATTAAAACCGTATCTTCAAACGGTAAATCCACAGACTGATTATTCCACTGCTTTTCTATGGTCACCTGCAGATAGTCTGGCTGATAATTACTGTAATAGCGCAGTCTGCTGTTTCCCCCATTATACCGCACCGCCAGACTATGCTGCATTCTACGGATAATTTTCATAGGAATTCTTTTTCCTGCTGCTGCCAAAACCTTTACCGCAATTCTTCCAAGCCTTCCGTATTTAGAGTAATCCAACTCATACCGATGTCCCATAGCCAAGCCATAAACCAGGGTATGAAGGCCTCTGACAAAAGCTGCCTTTACTTTGCACTCCGGCAAGTCGTCCTGAATGAACAAATCTACCCACAAATGATTAAGCCGTCCCCCATAAAACTGCATCTTTGGTCCGTCCTCATGGGTCTTGCTGTTCATATACAAAATTCTGGGGGTAAAATCGTAAAACGCATTTCCCCCTCCCAGCTGATGCGGCTCCAGAAGTTTCATTCCCCTGGGCAGCTCTTTCCTTACTACCTTTGCAAATTTCTCATAGTTGTCCCTGGTAAATGCCACATCCGCATCATCATCCCACGGAATAAAGCCCTGATGGCGCACTGCTCCCAAAAGAGTTCCTGAATCAATCAGATACTGAATTTTATACTTTCTGCATATCCTGTCAATCTCTTTTAATATTTTTAAATTAGCCTCATGAATCGGAGTCAGATCATAAGGAGCAGAAAGTTCCTGCCTGTCCTTTTCCTCCATCTATGCATCCTCCTGATATTACGCACACGTTCTTTTTTCGGTAATCTGCCAGCCTGGTATGGTATAAGCACTCATCTTATCGCTTCCCGGATAACCTCAGCCATATAATCAATCATTTCGTCTGTCATTCCAGGATATACTCCTACCCAGAACGTATCCCTCATAATTCTGTCAGTTACCTGAAGGCTTCCTGCAACCCGGTATCCTTCCCCACTCTGTCTCATCTGATCAAAGCATGGATGCTTTGTCAAATTCCCGGCAAACAGCATCCGAGTCTGGACACCCTTGCTTTCCACATACTGTACCACCTGATTGCGGTCTGTCCCCTCTTTGCATGTTATCAGGAATCCAAACCAGCTGGGTCTGGAATTCTCTGCAGCCTGAGGAAGAATCAGTTTATCTTCTGTCACCTTAAGTCCCAGATAAAGCCTGTCAAAATTATGACGCCGTCTTTCCACAAAGGACGGAAACTTCTCCAGCTGCGCACATCCAATGGCGGCCTGCATATCTGTGGCTTTCAGATTGTACCCGAAATGGGAATATACATATTTATGATCATAGCCCACAGGCAGTTCTCCGTACTGCCTGTCAAATCTGTGTCCGCACAGATTGTCGCATCCGGAAGGGCACACACAGTCCCGCCCCCAGTCACGGAATGAACGGATAATCTTGTGAAGCAAAGGGTTGTCTGTATATACGGCGCCTCCTTCTCCCATGGTCATATGATGAGGCGGATAAAAACTGGAGGTTCCTATATCACCTATGGTGCCGGAAAATTTCTCTCTTCCTTCTATAATATATCTGGTCCCTAACGCATCACAGTTGTCTTCTACCAGCCAAAGATTGTGCTTCCTGCAAAATTGCATCACTGCTTCTAAGTCAAATGGGTTTCCTAAGGTGTGGGCCAGCATTACAGCCTTTGTCTTTTCTGAGTAAGCATCTTCCAGTTTGCTCACGTCAATATTATACTGGGGAATCGTCACATCTACAAACACGGGAACCGCCCCATACTGAATCATGGGAGTCACCGTAGTGGGGAAGCCGGCAGCTACGGTAATGACTTCATCCCCTCTTTTTATCTGGCGTTCTCCCAGCAGCGGTGATGTCAATGCCATAAATGCCGCCAGATTGGCAGAAGAGCCAGAGTTTACCAAAGAGCAATACTTAACCTGCAGATACTCCCCAAGCTTCTTTTCAAATTCGTCCGTATATCTTCCAGAAGTAAGCCAGAATTCCAGGGAACTGTCCACCAGATTTATCATCTCCTGTTTATCATATACTCTGGAAGCGTAGGGAATCCTGTCGCCTTTCTCATAAGCCTTCTTCCCATGAAAACGCCGGCAGTACTCTCCTACCAGTTCAAGAATCTCCTGCCTTGCCTCAGCCTCGGTTTTATTATCAAACATTGCGCTTATCCTTTCTGTTTTCTCTGAAAAAATTCATAAATCTGCTTATCCATAATCTCCAGGATTTCTTCTCCTGCAAAATAAGCCTTTGTCCACTGCACAGTCTGATCCACTGCCTGCTTTATATTCATATGCGGCTGCCAACCAAAAACCGCCTTTATTTTAGAACAGTCCAGTTTCAGAAAATTAGCCTCATGAGGGCCTCCATCATATTGGTTTACCCATGTAATCCCATTTCCCCAGGCCTCGCAGAATAGATCCGCCAGCTTGCCTGTAGTAATGCAGTCTTTGTCATCAGGGCCCACATTGTAATATCCTGCGTATGCCGAATCCTCATACTGTTTCATGGCAATAAGCAAATAGATAAGCAGCGGTTCCAGCACATGCTGATACGGCCTGACTGAATAAGGGTTTCGGACAATAATGTCTTTTCCCGCCGATGCTGCACGTATACAGTCCGGGATGATCCGGTCATTGGCAAAGTCTCCTCCTCCTATAACATTTCCTGCCCTGGCTGTTGATACTCTGCAATGGTTATCACCAAAAAATGATCGGATATAACTGTGAGTCACCAGTTCTGAACAGGACTTACTGTTGGAGTATGGGTCATAGCCGTCCAGGTTATCACATTCCCGGTATCCGTATTCCCACTCTTTATTCTCATAAACTTTATCCGTCGTTACATTCAGGCATGATCTGACTGATTGTGTGAGACGGACACACTCTAATATGTTAACTGTGCCCATAACATTGGTTTCATAAGTGTAAACTGGGTCTTTATAGGAATCCCTCACAATCGGCTGCGCTGCCAGGTGAAACACGATTTCCGGCTGAAACTGTCGAAAAACCTGCTTCAAATGTTCCAAATCCCTAATATCGCCTATAATGCTGTCCATGGTATGGTCAAGCCCTGCCCCATAAAACAGGCTGGGGCTTGTGGGCGGTTCTTTTGCATAGCCTGCAGCCTCTGCCCCCATATCCGTCAAAATTCTGCACAGCCAGGAACCCTTAAATCCCGTATGGCCGGTAACCAATACCTTTTTTCCTTTAAAGAATTTACAAAATATATCCCAGGCATTATCCATTTCCAATCATTCCTTTCCCTTCCGCCATGAGCATCAATGCTTAAAATCTTCTTTCGTGCCGGTTCTGTGGCTGCGTGAGATCTTAATTATTCCATATTTTCCATGGTGCCTTCCCGCTTTGCCACAGATCCTCCAGCTTTTTCATCTCCCGCTGAGTGTCCATGCACTGCCAGAATCCGCTGTGGTGGTAGCCCATAAGCTGGCCTTCTGCCGCCAGCTGCTGCAGCGGTTCCTGTTCAAACACTGTGGCATCGTCCTTCAGATAATCAAAAATCTCCGGATTCAGAACCATGAAACCGCCGTTAATTAAGCTGGCATCCGCCTCTTTCTTCTCCCTGAAAGAACGCACCACATAATCGGGCCCAATATCCAGCACACCTTTCATCTGGGCAATGCTTATTGTTGTTATGGTAGCAGTCTTTCCATGATTGTTATGGAATTTAAGCAGTGCCTGCAGATCCACATTGCATACTCCGTCCCCATAAGTAAGCATAAACGGCTCCTGCCCGATAAAAGGCTGAATCCTCTTAACCCTTCCTCCGGTCATGGTATTAAGTCCTGTATCTACCAGAGTCACCTTCCATGGCTCTGCGTAATTATTATGAACCTCCATTTGATTATTTGCCAAATCAAATGTCACATCTGAGGTATGAAGGAAATAATCTGCAAAAAACTCTTTCACCACATATTGTTTGTATCCAAGACAGATAACAAACTCGTGAAACCCAAATTCTGAATAATATTTCATAATATGCCACAAAATAGGCTTCTCTCCGATTTCAATCATGGGCTTTGGCTTCAAATGGCTCTGCTCACTGATTCTGCTGCCAAATCCTCCTGCTAAAATGACTACCTTCATCTGTTTGCTCTCCTTTATTTCTGCTGCCGGAAAATGTTCCACTGATGTTGTTTTAAAATTTCAAGGGCTTCCCGTACTTCCTGTCCCCCTTCCGGCCTGCTCATATGATATTCAAAATTAGCCCTGAGTTCCTCATCTGACCTGTTTTCAAAGTCCAGAGCAATCTGCCTGCGGTTCTCACATGCCTCTTTTCTGAACGGCGCCTTTTTTACCTCTTCTGCAGTGGTATATACATTTCCTGCCAGCAGCACAGCCATAATGCCTGCCATAAAAAGGCGGCACATGGTTTTCCCCATGCCTTTTGTTTTTTCAGGCAAGCCTCCGAAAGACAGATGCCTCTGGCCTGGCCTGCCCCATGCAAGCCCGAAAGTCAAAATAATTCCTAAAATCCCCGCCTGAAACTGCAGCGCATACCTGGAGGACATGCCATAGTCTTCCCTTAAAAATACCCACCGGGACACCATAATCAAAATATGGTTCAGCCCTCCTGCGCATATAAGCATCAGCGGAAATATACTCTCCTCATATAGCTGGTACCGCCATTGCTGCCACAGTGCCAGCCCATAAGCCGCCATAACTACAGCGCCCAAAACATAATATGGAGTATTTGTGGCAAACACAGCCTGAGCGCATTCTACGCCCATTGCCATGGAAGAAAAAGATTTCACCAAAAACCGGACAAAGAATCCAGGCGTATCAGCCAGCTGTGTCATCAAAGGTACCTGGGCCACGCCAAGCTTCTCCGGCTCTGCCAGGGAACTGCTCCATATATACAGCATAAGAGGGATAACGGCTGATATTCCATATAAAATATACCGCTTCTCCCGCTTCCCTTCCCTTATACCAGTGAGGATCATCCGAAATCCATAAGCCAGCAGAATTACCACGGTATAGATGGCGCAGTACGGCCCGGCCATTCCAAGGGTAATGATCCAAGGCAAGATCAAAAGCCAGATGTGATCCCCCCTCTTCTCCTCATTCCGCCACATTCTATCCAGAATCAGATAATGGAAATAAAATCCCGCAAAAGCCAAAAAATGAATCCAGCCGCTGCCGTTTATCATCATCTCCCATTTATTCAGGCTGAAAATAAGAATCATTGTGCCCACAAGCCAGAAAGCCCCAATATTCCTTTTTATACAGTATGAAGTTATCTGAAGTGCCGAGATACCTAAAAAGACAATACCCAGCGTCTGGTCAAAGCGTATGCTGTAGTCAAAGAATGTGACATTAATAATCCTGGCCACATAATTCAAAGGTATACGTGTTAAAATATCACCTACAAAAAACTTATCAAAATTCCACACATCCGGCAGATAACTGTTTACCAAACGGATATAATCCGAATACACCACGTCTGCAAATGCCGATGCTACATACCACAGACCAAATATCGTGCCTATAACCGGCAAAACATAACACCATTTTCCAGTTTTCATAAAACTCCTTGTCATTTTCTCCGCACGCCAATGGCACCTCAGCACAGTAAATGCACCATTCTGCCCAAACCAAAGTCATTTAAATAAGCCAATCCGGCTTTTGCCCGAAAGAAGCCATGTCTCGTCAGGGTGAATTTTGCCTTGGAGAAGAAGCCCTGTTATTGGGGTTCTTCGGAATGTCTGGCAAACCTGAAGCCTGACGGGACATGGCTTCTCTCGGGCCTGCGGCATCATCAGCTTAGCACCCCTGCCGTCCAAACCACTGTCACTAATCCGCCGTAATCTGTACAATCATGGAAAACCGCTTTTCCCCTCTCTGTTCCTGGGCATCCTCCAGATAAAAGTTATTCTCAAAATCCAGTTCTACAATATCATACGGTCTGGTCTGCAATTCTACCTGCGTAATGTTCTGCTGAATTTTAACTTCTGCCGCCAGCTGGCCATTCTGATAAATCAATGCCTGCTCATGGCCGTCCATAGTGCCCGGATACATCAGCTGCAGGCTGATGACTCCGCTGCTGCCGGACATTACCCGGAGCTTTGCGCTTTCATCCATCCATCCGTCACGATAATAACCGTAAATCGGCTCACATTTTAAGATCCGCACAGCCTCTGTGATATCCTGATATGCATGGAACGCCGGTTCCTCCCGGATAACCAGCATATTGTTGTTCACCTGGCCGAAGTCCCGAATGCTGTCTACAAAAATGACCTCTGTACCTTCTGCTTTCCTTTCCTTGTCAAAAACTTTAAAAAAGGTATCCGCATAAAAGTCGCTGACTTTATAGGAATTTTTTAATATATATATTTTCTTTCCAAAAATATCCCGTCCGTATTTTTCATAGGTCTGCTCTGCCAGAGAATTGTATTGCTGCTGGGTGTTCCAATAATATAAATTGGAAAATCTTCGCCGGTAATAGATTTCTGCTGGTATCATAAGAACTGTATAGACAAGAACCATAGCCGTGCAGGCCAAAGCCATTTTATAGTCCGGTATCCGGCGCACCGCATCCGGTTTTTCTGCTGCCGGCCTGGCAATTATTCCGCACATATAGGCCAGCCACAGCCATGCCCCTGTCATGGACACATAAACCCACCGCACCTCCACGCGGATCGTCACGCTGGAACAAGCAATGCATGCCCCTATAAACAGGAAAAAGAGAAGATTGTTTCTTAGAATCGCAGTCCTTCCCCATTTGCTCCGAATCGTCTTAATGACAAACACAATTATAACAGCTAATACTGTCACATCCGCCATCACAATCAGAACTTTGATCCATCTGGAAGACTCCTGCCAGCTTAAAGCGCTTAAATAGCTTTCTCCTGAATTGATCCCAAAAAGATACAGTACCTGCTGAATGGCAAAGCCCGCTGCCTGCCTGATATTCAGCGTATCCGCCACATCTGTCCCTCCGGTTCCTGCAGGCATTACGGTTCCAATAGCAGCCAGACGGATCCCCTGTATCAGAGCAAATACTGCCAAAGGCGTAATCCATTCACGTATCTTTTTATTTCGCTTCATCAAAAGTACAAGAAAAAGCAGCGGCAGAAGAACCATATACCGCTCATGAATAAAACATACCGCAAAATACAGGCCATTGGCTATGCGAAACCATAAAAGCTCCTGTCCCGGCTCATTGACATACATATAAAGGCAGTACAGGATTCCTATGGCTGCCCACAAAGCAAGAGACTCCATAAGCCCGTAAACCTGGGAAATCTGGTAATAAGACATTCTTGACAGCAAATATAAAAATCCCACTATGAATCCGATTATATTGTTTCCGGACAGCCTTCTTGCAAACCGGCATATGGTGTAAGCAATGGCACTGTTAAGTATAATATTAATAGGGACAAACCAGGTTACGTGTCTTCCCACCAGCCCTAGCTGCAGATACGCTGCCAGATAGTAAAGAAACCTGAACCTGGTGCTTCCTACTGGAAATACAAACTCCCCAAAGCTCTGCTCTCCATAACAGGACCACAGATACAGATCATCCATAAACAGGCCCCGAATCTCAATCCCGGCATTTATAAAAAATCCAAAAGCCAGCAAAAGCCCGGCTGTAATCACCTCGTCCTTCCATCGGTACTGCCACACACCAGCACGCTTTTTTTCCATGCTGTTACTTCCTCCTGCTTTTTCTAAATTCACTGGTAATTCTTATAAGCCAGGCGGTACAGCATCATAAACCCGCCTGCAAATTTCCCCGGCCACATCTTCTCGAACATCTGCCGCTCCTCCCGCTCCCTGCGGTGATCTTTGATGCACGCCTTAGTAGTGGCACTGTCGTGAACCCTGTAATAAAGCAAAGGCTTTTCCACGCAGATGAACCGTCCGGGCTGTCCTGCCAGCTTTCTCATACACTCCCAATCTAACACAAAGTCATAATTGCCTGAAAATAAAGGAAGCGCCAGCTGTGCCTTTCTGTAGCTGCAGGACGGGCACATAACAGGGTTTCCCAAAATCAGGCCGCTTCTTTTTACAGCAGTAAAATGACAGAGGCGGCGAATCCGCCACGGCAGGCGCAGTACCTTCTTTACCACTTCCACAGCGCCTCCCCAGCTTAGCTTCCCATGTTTTATCAGAATCCCGTCACTCATAAATACAGTCATATCCGGCCATTGTTTATAAACCCGGCAAATTTCTTCCACATAATGCCGGTTATACAGATCGTCCTGATGGGCAATGGTTACAAACTGCCCTTCTGCCTTTTCCACTGCAAAGTTCCAGTCATCCTGAATATTGCTTTTTCCTTCCCTTATATAGAGAGGAATATCGTATTTTTCCAGAATGCCATCCAGCCATGGGCTTGGAGTGGATGTGGTGCAGATAATCTCTGTTTCTGCTGTCTGGGCTTTAAGGGAGCGGATACACGCTTCCAAATATGGCGACTGCCCATAAGCACAGATGACAAATGTATGAAATCCCATTATTTACCTCATTACAAAAGCAAAAAGTCAAAAAAAACATTCCTCCAGCATCAGGCATAACGTATGGTAGACAGGCAGATGCAGTTCCTGAATCTTATATGTTTCCTGCTCCGGAACGATTATAGCCGTGTCTGCATGTCTGCCAAGTTTTCCTCCGTCTTTCCCTGTCAGTCCAATGGTCTTCATCCCTTTAGCCTTTGCTGCTATTAAAGCATAAAAAATATTGGCTGCATTGCCGGAGGTGGAAATTCCCAGAAATACATCCCCTTCCTGTCCGTATCCATATACCTGCTGTGCATATACCATTAGTCCGTCTACGTCGTTTAAAAATGCAGTAGACAGTCCCGGATGGCCCGTAAGAGCAATGGCAGGCAGGCCCTCCTGAAGTTTTTCGGCCAACTCTTTTCCTGCTGCGCTGTCTATCTCCGCCATCTTCTCAGCCATGTCTTTTGGAATACGGCGCCGCTTTACAAAACCTTTCATCAGTTCACCTACAATGTGTTCCGAATCTGCCGCACTGCCGCCGTTTCCTGCCACCAGCAGCTTGTGGCCTGAAGCAAAGCATTCCCTTAAAGTCTCATAGGCCTGTATAACAGAGCCCTTTACCGGTTCCAGACAGGGATACCTTTCTGTCAGTTCCTGTATATATGCCACTTCATTCATGATGTTTTGTTTCCTTTCCAATAATGAATTCTGCTGCGCCCATAAGAGTTTCCGAGTAAAAATCATAAAATGGCTCCTCTCCCTGCCGCCTGCTCGTTTCCCTCTCTTCTCTGCCATAGCCTGTGCCTACGAGAATGCTTTTTATTCCGTAATTTCGGCCTGCCTGAACATCAATGCGCTTGTCGCCAATCATATAGGAATGCTTTTTATCAATCTTATATTCCTGCTCTGCCATTTCGAACATTCCTGTATCCGGTTTTCTGCAGCGGCAAGCCTTCCTGTATGCTCCGATCCCATGTTCCGGATGGTGAGGGCAATAATAGAATGCATCGATCCAAGCTCCGTCCTTTTTCAGCTGTTCATTGAGATACTGGTGAAGCCTGTGCATATCCTCCACTGTGTAATAGCCTCTGGCAATACCTGCCTGATTCGTCACCACTAAAATATGGAATCCGTTGTCATGCAGAATTTTTACAGCCTCAGGTACTCCTGGAAGAATCACCAGATCCTCTGGGCGGTAAAGATATGTGACTTCTTTGTTAATGGTTCCGTCACGATCTAAAAACACTGCTTTATCCATATACCTTAGCCTTTCTGCCAAGAACCCATGCCTTAAAAGCCAGCCTTAGAGTGCTCTGCCATGCATTGGCAGGTAATCCAATGAGCTATAGATGAAACTGATAGCTTCTGTCAGGCATCTGTATATTCACACTGTCATATGCCCACCGGCTCTCATCTGCAATCCATGACTGGGCTCCCCGCAATTCAAAATTCCAGTCTGTCAGCTGCCCTCCGGCAGCCTCCATCCGCGCCGCAACCTTATGTTTTACATTGTATGGGCAGTACATCAAAAGATACCCTCCTCCGCCGGCGCCTAAAAGCTTGCCTCCCAGGGCCCCCGCCTTTTTTGCTTCGTCGTACAGTTCGTCTATCTGAGGGTTGGTAATCTTGCTGCTCATGCGCTTTTTACTTTTCCACCCATAGTCCAAAAGCTTTCCAAAGCTATGCAGATTGCCTTTTAACAGCTCATCCTTCATGGCATAAGCCAAAGCCTTTACCTGACACATGGCATCGAACGGATCTTTCTTTTTATAATTGCTTACCTGGTCTTTAATGATGTTGGCTGATACATGAATCTTTCCTGTGTAGCAAAGCAGCAGGTTATACTGCAGTTCATGAATAATGTCCTTTTTTATTCTTAAAGGATTTACCACTACATTATTTCTTCCATGAAATTCAATGAAATTAAACCCGCCGAATGTGGAAGCGTACTGATCTTGATAACCACCGTCGATTTTCAGGTCTTCCCGTTCCACCTTATAGGCCAGATCCGCCATGGCATACCCATCTAACTCCACGCCTTTCCAGCGGGCCATAGCAGTAAGAAGAGATACCATTACGGTGGAAGATGTCCCCAGGCCCGATCCTGGCGGCGCATCGCATTGAAGATACACCTCACATCCCTTTTTTATCTCCATGGCATTTAATGCTGCCGTTACTAAGTCCAGCCGTCCGTCATACACATAGTTTTCCCTGACATTGTACTTTACAGTCATGTCAAAATCCAGGGAATGGACAATAATCTGATCATCCTCCCTGGGTACAATGGAACAATATGCATATTTGTTAATGGTGCTTCCTATAATCGCCCCTCCCTGTTCCTCGCAAAAAGGAGCTACATCTGTTCCTCCGCCGCCAAAGCTGACCCGCAGCGGCGCTCTTCCTCTGATTACCATGCCAGAACTCCCTTCTCAACGTCATCCATAAACCGATAGTAATCCTGGGGAATGCCGATATCAATAAAATAGCCGTCATTGACAAAGCCGCCCAGCCTGCGCCCTTCTGACAGCCATTTAGGGATCATATCTTGCTCTAAAGATACTTTGCCTTCAGGAATCTCATTAATCAACTCCCGGCACATCAGGTATACTCCGCCATTAATCGTCCCGGCCCTCTGTTCCCTGGTCTTTTCATTAAACCTTGCCAGCCTGCCCTCTGCAAGCAGGGCCTGACCATATCTTGACACATCCTCAACTTCTCTTAACACCAGAGCCATATCCAGTTCCATGTCCTGCTTCTGCCGTATTAAGCGGTGGTAATCCATTCTGTAAAACGTGTCTGCATTCAAAACAAAAACTTCCTGTCCTGTCATATGCCGGGCTGCATTTTTTATGGCTCCGGCAGTGCCTAAAAGGGTTTCCTCATAGGCATAGGAAGTGTGGATTCCAAACTTCTCCCCGTTTGTAAAATACTCCTCCACCATAGACCCTTTATACCCTACGGCGAAAATAATATCATCAATACCCTGCCCTTCCAGCTCCTGAATTACATATTCCATAAAAGGCTTTCCCTGAATCATAGCCATAGGCTTTGGACGATCGTTTACCACGCTGCGGAGCCTGGTGCCCAAACCGCCTGCCAGTAAGATTGCCTGCATATTTTAATCCTCATTTTTTCAGTTTTGCATAAGTATACCATCTTTTAGGGAATTTTACCAGACAGGAGGAGTATTTTTAAATATTCTGTAACTACTTTTTCCGTTTTCCAAAAAAGAGCCGCCCATCGGCGACTCTTTAAAGTTCAAATTATATCTTTCTAATATAATGCAGAAAACCGCTACACTGATCCCTAATATGGCGATCACAATCCCATAGAATATTAAAAACCATCGCCTTTTCAGCTGTTTATTAACAACAATATCATTTAAAATCGAAACAGCTTAAAACTTCCTGCTCCCTCCCCCATGGCTTCTTCCGCTTGATGATGTATGCGTAGAACTGCGCCCGGACAAGGAATGTCCTCCACCTCTACCTACGCTTCCTGTATTTCTGGGGATCATCCTGCTGGTAACAAACTTATTAACCAATGCGTCCCTTTCATCGCCATAAATGAATCTGGCATCCGCCCGATATGCCATAGTCAGATTCCGAATCCGTTTCTCATCTTCCTCCATGGCATACTGCCGCTTTACGGTTATACAAGCCGCTGCCGCCATAAAAGCAGAAACACATACCGCTAGCAGCGCCTCATACCAGCGGATGCTCCTGTAAACGCTTACTTTTCCTGTTTCCGTATCATAATTATATTGGCCGTCAGGTATTCCGGCCCTGCAGTATTGTTCCACATCCCCTAAAAACGAGTCCACACTGGCTCTGTAATCTCCCTGGGATGCCCCTTCGTATACCCCGTCCAGCATATCCTCAATCCGCTGATCCGTAAAAATCCGGATTGCTTTTCCGTCAGTGGAAAATACCAGCTCCCGGTTATCCATGTCAATCAGAAAAAGAATTCCGCTTTTGCCGTCCCCCTGGCCAAAGCCGCCTTCCTCATAAAAGTCATCGGCATATTCTACGGCTGTCTTACCTTGTGCATCCTCAACAGTCACCACCACAATATCCAGATGGTACGCATCCTGATACTCCTTGATCCGGCGTCTTGCCTCCTGCACATATGCGTTATCCAGAAGCCCTGCCATGTCATAGATCCGCTTTCCGTCAGAGGCTTCTATCTCGATATCGCTGCTGCCCCAGACAGTCTGCACTGCGGATAGGCACCATACGGCTGTCAATATCCATGCCATTATATATCGTATCTTCATTCTCATATAAAATACCCCACAGCCAAAAGCACGGCAAAAAGAGGCAGAAAGATCTCGGCAAAAAATATCCACAGTTTTTTGCTGTCCACTGGAAGCCTTCCACATACTTTACCGCTTTGCCCATTGCAGGCAAAATAGTAGATATCTCCCGTCTTTCTCTCCCTGTAAGTCAAAGTCCATACAGGGAGCAGAGCATATTCCCACCTTTTATTCCGAAGCCTGGTTTCCTGGTTTTTGATATTAATGCTGTTATAACTGCCAATGCTGTTTTTCAGACTGTCTGCGGCAAATCCTCTGATCTCCTGCTCCACTTCTTCTTGAAACTGCTCTTGTTCCATATCCCGCTTCTCTGCAAAAAATCCGGACAAAAATCCCATGGAAAAAGGCTTCATGGCACTCACATCAAAAGGCATTACCCCTTCTGCCAGTTTCTTATCTGCTTTCTTTAAGGCATTGCGTGGTACGTGATCAATATCCATAGTGCCTGAGCGGGACACATCATATTTCTGTGTTTCCGTATACTGCATATTTCCTGTCTGCCAAATACGCAGCTTTGTCCCTTCTCCAGTAAGCTTTCCGTCCACCTGGCAGCTGTAAAGCCAATAAGGGAAATATACTCCCGTCATCTTTTCAATCTGTTCAGGGGCGTAAAAATCAGAAGGCACAAAACGCTTTTTTTTCAGCCACTGAAGAAAAATTTCCGTTGCTTTCTCCTTGTCAATGGCAAATGGAAGAACATGATCCGGCTGATACTCTCCCTGAAGCCTTCCCTGAAGAATCACCGGATTCTGGCAGTAGAAGCAGAAGGAGGCAGCCGTGGTCCCATCGGTAACGATCTCCGCCCCGCAGCTGGGGCACGTATATACTACGGCATTTTCCATGCCTTCCTGCCCTGCAGTACTGTTTTCCTGCTTTCCGGCGCTGCTTTGTTTCTCTTCGTACACAGCCTCTTTCTGATCCGGCTTTGTCTCCGGAGCTATTTTTTCCAGTTCTTCCTGAGTAAACCTGGATAGGCAATACTCACACTCATAGTCCTGAGCGGCGGGATCAAACTGAAGCCCGCCGCCGCAATTAGGGCATTTTATACTTACTGTTGCCATATGTCCGGCCTCCGCCTGTTACTGTAAAAGTCCGCCGCCGATTAGGCGGCATAAATTCAGGTATGCCAAATGCGCCCGCCTGACTTTCATGGGTGGTGATGCGTTCCCAGCCGGGTGCATAGAAGTTACTGTCTGGGTTTTCCGCATTCGCTGCAGAATTTTCCTGTATTTACGGCGCCGCAGCCGCAGGTCCACGGCCCGGCGGCAGGCCTGGGGCTGCCGCATTCACTGCAGAATTTTCCCGTGTTGGCCGTACCGCAGCTGCAGGTCCATGATCCTGACTGAGCCCTGGCTCCGTCCTGAGTCTGCCCATGGCCTTCCCTCATGCCCGAAGTCTGCGGCCCGGCCTGTTGAGCATATCCTGCTGCCTGCTGTCCATACCCTGCTGCTGGCTGAGGCTGGCCCTGGTTCATCTGCTGCCCATAGCCCATGCCTCCCTGGTTCATCTGCATCTGCTGGAAATTCATGTTAGAAACATTCGCCATATAGCCTCCAGCCGTGTTCATCCCCACTCCCATGCCCATAAATCCGGCCATGGAACCGTTGGCATTGGAACCTGCTGCCTCCATGCCTCTTGCAATAGCGCCCTGCACATATCCCTCCCTGACAGAGGGATCGCTTAACATGGCGCCCTGGTTACGCATGTTGATCAGCTTTTGAGACTCCTCATCATAGGAAATGCTGGCAATTCCTACAGACTGGATCTCCATGCCCCGCATCTGCTTCCAGTCTTCGTCCAGCACATTGGACATATACTTTCCCAGTTCCCGGCCTTTGGAAGACACATAGGAAATGCGGATTCCGTCTGCTGACATCTGGTTAATGGAGGACTGCAGCGCCTCCAGAAACTCACTGAGATACTGCTCATTAATACTCTGGATCTCCACTTTGCTGCGGTTCTTGGGGATCGCCTCCCCATAGAACTTCAGAGGATCTGTTATTTTTATGGAATAAGTTCCATGAGCCCGCAGAAAAAGCTCTGCATTATAGAACAGATCAAAATAATTAATAGGATTGCGGGTGCCGAACTTAATCCCTTTAATCTCCTGCAGATTAATGAAAAATACTTTCTGTACTGTAGGAGTGCTGCCGCCGTATTTCACACGCTGATAGGATTCTTTTAGAGTATCGCCAAACTGGCCGTTGAACAATGAAGGCAATGAAGAATTATTAACCGTATAATAACCTTCCTCCGCCGTATAGTCTACCACCTTGCCGCCGTCTACCAGCATCATAAACTGATTCGGATACACATGGATCACCGATCCGTTGGAAACTGTATCTACAGTCCCTTTTGTATTAGAGCCCTTCCGAATCTTTACTCCGTTTGTAAAAACAGTCTGATCTCCCATTTCTCCGGCCTCAATGACCTCCAGCCACTGGTCTGCCAGAGAACCGCCTATGGCTGCGCCGATTGCCTTAATAATTCCCATATGTCAATCCCTCCTGAACCTTAATTCTTTTTCTTAAGTATACCGTTTTAAAGCCTTGAAATCAATGATTTTCCCTCTCAACCCGATGCAGTTTCCACACCCTGACATCAACAGGCATAACTCCTGTGCCGCAGTATTCGCAGAACTTACTTCCCAGCCTGGTAATGGGGGCTCCGCAATTAGGGCATGTTACCCCTATGGCAGTTGCCAAATCTTTTATCTTTGACAGATCCTGTATGTAAATCAGTTCCATATTGTATCTGGTCTGTTCTTTGCGGATTTTATCTTGGATTTCTGATTTTTTGTTTCCTCTTTGCCTGGCTCCTTCTGCTTTTCCTGAGCGTCTGCTTTCGTTCCGGCTTTCATTTACCCACCAGCTTCCTGCACCATTCCCTGGCTCTTCCTCCTTCTTTATCTCTTCATAATAATACTCTACTGCAGACTGCAGTTTTATGATGCACATTCCTGCCTCTTTCTGGTATCTTGAAATCTCTGTCTGATGAATCCTTACCTGCCTATAGCTTTCCCTGACTCCTCTGCGTCTTTGATCTTCTATTCGGAGTTCTACCTGCTTCCTCAGTTCCTCTGAAACCGCAGAAACTGACATTTTGCTGCCTTTTCCATTTGCGGTCAGCATCTGATCACTGCTGTTTTGTTCCCACGGCTTCCCTAAGCTGCCGCCCTCTAATGCCGTCACATTCTGGGAGCTTAGTGCCTCCAAGTATGCCTTCAGCATGTTCTCACACATCTGTTTCCACTGAGCCCAGTGGAACTCCGGAAAATCGGCCTCTATCTGAGGCAGGCAAAGCTTTGTCATCCCAGATACGGATTTAGGCGTTTCTGCCAAAATATCTGCCTGCCTCTCCAATCCTTCCGCAAGAGAAGGCGT
Organism: uncultured Hungatella sp.; assembly: GCA_949879025.1. Classification (GTDB taxonomy): domain Bacteria; phylum Bacillota; class Clostridia; order Lachnospirales; family Lachnospiraceae; genus UBA3402. Next base: position 59,716 of record CATLBO010000001.1, read on the forward strand.
TCCGAACATAGCTTTTGAAATCATGCGCACCTGCCTGCGTATCCGAAACCAGGCATATGCTCCTCCAGCCAGCAGTACGATCCCCGCCACAAGCCCCGGTGATCCGGCAAGGGCTCCTAATACTTCCATCTTCGTTTCCTCCTGGGATTCACCTGATTTACCGCTGCCCATAAGCATGCCCCTGCCAGCAGAAGCTGCATGATTATGCCAAGCCACAGCCAGTCCCCTGCTGTCAGCCGCTGAAGCGAACTGCCCGTCCATGTCTGCAGTACAGAAATCCGCCGCACATTGCCCAGCTGCTCTCCCATAGCGGCTCCAAAAGGAACTCCTGGATTTAAAAGCAGCAGCCATACAAGAAAAGAGAACCCGGAAGAACCGCCAAACCGCACAGCGGCCGCTGTCCCCAAAACTAAAGCAGCCATAACACAATAACTTACCACCGTAGCAATGGTAGATTTTCTGAACATGGAGGAACAGCAGATGCCTATGCTTCCTGACAAAACTGCTGCAGATATAAAGCTCATTAAAAGAAGGACAATATCTTTTATTGTCACGCCGCCGTAGATAAACACCAATGCCAATATAGGGAAGCTGGATATAATAAGCAAAATCATGGTGGACAATCCTGTCATCAGTTTCCCGACCACAATATCCATCGGGGTCATGCGGGTGGTCAGAAGCAGATTCAGGGTCTGCCTTTCCCGCTCTCCGCTGATACTTCCTGCAGTAAGGGCAGGCACAATTAAAAGGATCATCACAAATTCAATGCATGCTACAAGAATATACAAATTCAGAAAACTGGAATACTGGATCTCCGCTGTAACTTTTGCCTGGGTAACCATAGAATACATATTCAGAAGGGCAGCCAGTGACAAAATGGTATTGCACAGAAAAATAATAAGCGGAAGCCGGAATGATCTAGAGCTTACCCTGGCTTCCTGCCAATAGATCGGATTAATTTTCACTGATAAGCACCATCCCTTCCTCATGATTGATAATCTGCATAAATACGGATTCCAGGCTTCCTCTTTCCCTCACAAACCCGCAGACCATGACTCCTGCCTCAACCAGCTGCTTCAGCAGTACTGCCTCATCCTCCTGCTCTCCGGTAAAACCAACCATAATATCATTCTGACGTATGGTGATCGTCTCCACATAGGGGTGGGACCGCAGCAGATTCAAAGCCTGCTCTTTATTTCTGCATACTGTGATCAGCAAAGGGCTTCTTACGTTGATCTGGTTTAAAATATCGTTTATAGAACCTTCCAGCACCATTTTCCCCTGTTCAACAATCCCGATGTCTGTACAAACCTCTGACAGTTCCGATAAAATATGGGAACTGATGACTACGGTTTTCCCCTGCTCCCGAAGTTCCTTTAAAATCTCTTTAAATTCATATCTGGTTCCCGGGTCCAGCCCTGATGTAGGTTCATCCATAACCAGAATCGGCGGGTTATGAATCAATGCCCTTGCCAGACAAAGTCTCTGCTTCATTCCCCTGGACAGCCCATCCACATAATAATCTGATTTTTCTCCCAGCCCCACCTGCTCCAGCAAATCCCAGGAGCGCTTTCTTGCATTTAAGCCGTATAGGCCGCCACAGGCAGAAAACAGCTCCATATATTCCCAAACCTTAAGGTTGTCGTAAACACCAAAGAAATCAGGGACATAGCCGATTTTTTCTGTAACCTTTCCTGGTTCTTTCACTGCGTCAATGCCATCCACGATCACGCTGCCGCTGTCCGGAAGCAGCAGTCCTGTAAGGATCTTTATGGTTGTGGTCTTCCCTGCTCCGTTAGGCCCTACAAAACCGTACAAAGCTCCTGCATTTACGCACATGCACAGTCCGTCTAAGGCAGCCATACGGCCATACATTTTTTTCAGACCTTCCACTTTCAGCATCAGCCTTCCCTCCCCACAATCTCCACCATAGGAAGCAATACATTTAAACTATAGTCCGCCCTGTTTTCATAAACATATTTTACCGTAATGGAATTGCCTGGTGAAAGGTAAGGCACCAGATCGCGTTCCTCATACACTTCCTTCATTGAGTCCATTAAATCGAAGTTTCCCGTACTGTGATTATAAAAATAAATGTTTCCTGCAAACAGATTTAAATTGCGGCCAGCCCCTTCCCCTGCAAAAACAGAGGACACAGGGCGTAATATGAGCTTTTCAATCTGTACGTCATTTCCCAAAGAATATTCCAGAGTTACCGGGTCTCCTCCATACAGCATGTTGCTGGCGGAATCATAGCTTCCTCCTGACACCTGAGGAGTCCTGATCAGCCCTGAGCGGTAAAGTATCTGATCATCACTGGAATACACATTGATGTCCGAGGCTGCCACGGTCTTTCCTTCAGCCTTTCCGCTGCTGAGAAGATACGCCCCGTCCTCATCTCTCTGGCTGAACACGCCGATGATCTTCGCATTAGGTGAATAATCAGGCATAAAATTGTTAAGATAGAACGTCAGCACATTCGTTTTCGCCACTGCTTCCAGATACTGGTCATTATTTATATCCGCCTTCTCAAATTCGTTCTGCCCTGACAGATAGGTGGCCACCTGATAGGAGTGATTCAGTGGGTATGTCAAAACTTCCAGCCCATCCAGAGAATATGATACTCCTGGCTCCATATCTCCAAGATAAATCAGTTTGCCGTAAAGAAGCACTGCACAGTCTTCCAGAGTCTCCTTAAAATGGCTGGTAATCGTTCCTGTATATTTCCCTTGGGCAATCTCAATGTCTCCTTCAAATCCCGCCCCTTCTGTGTTGGCTGTCACTTTGTCCATCTGAAAATATCTTGCATCAAAAGCCGGCACTGACTGGATCGATACAACCGTTTTGTCCTGAAGGTAGTCTGCTTTTATGCTGTAATCTTCCATTCCTGTAAACTTCTTTCCTGCCCCTGACGGCTCTGCGCCATAATAATTTTGAGTTACAGGCTTTACCCAGTACCCGGAAGCCAATTCTGTTTCATGAGGCCTGTTATATGGGGCCTGAATATTCATATAAGCCGTATCGCTTACCGTATCATAAGTAACCTCCAAAAAGCGGGCGTAGGTATAAAACGTGTCCTTAAAACGCGTTGTGCTTCCCATCAGCCAAATGATCACTGTAAACAGCACAGACAGAACCATGACACTGCCCATATAGTATTCCGTCAGATCACGCTGTTTTAAAAAAACGTACAGTCCGATTCCTGCCAAGAATACGTAGATCATGATCTCCATGGTGTAGAGTCCCATATTGGGAAGCCGTCTGACATTACCTGTATTAAGCATGTCCCTTACTGACCAGTACTGTCCGGAATTGCCGCTGTATACCGACTCCGCCAGAGCGGTGATCCTGTTTTCTCCCAAAATCCCCGTAAGAAGCTTGTCCAGATAGGAGGGATTTTCCCGGCAAAATGCTCCGATATCCACAAAGTCATAAGCCGCCACGGCAATGATGCCTCTTCGGTAAGTTACAGCGCTCAGGAGAACCTGTGAGTCATCCTCCAGTACCACGTTTCCTCCGGACAGAGAAAATTCCACGCAGGGAATCTCCAGAATAGTGGGGCTGGGAGTCTCCTGAGTGTAATGATCTTTCATATCAATTCGGCGAAGACAGGGTTCCTCATACATCTCCTCCAATAGTTCCGGTGCAAACCTGCCCAAAGTGCCGTCAACATTCGTACCGGTTCCCAGTATCATTACCCCTCCGCTGCGCACCCATTCAATAAGCACCTGGCTTTGTGCATCTGACAGATCCCGGATACGGAAATCCGTAACAAGCATCACATCAATCATATCCAGGCCCAGTTTATCTTCTGGAAAATTCAATGTATCAAATGGTATGGTTCTGGTGCGGAGCATGCCATAGTCCACTCCCACTCTGTCCCAGCCTATAAGGGCCTCCGGCACATTGCTTAAAACGCCTACAAACAATTCCGGCACATCCAGGCTGAAGTCCAGCTGCAGCCGCTTATGAGCCGCCTGCTGCCCCTGCTCGTCTACCACTGTTGCAAACAGCTGATCCGACCGGTTCCCCATAGGAATGTACAAATGCATTTCCTGTTCCTGCCCCGGGTCTGCGGAAACGGGATAATCATAGCGGTAAACTTCATAATCCGATTCCATTACCAGAATCTGGAGTTTTCCGTTTAGTGCTGCCCCTCCCTGATTCTGTATGCTTACATCCAGCGGCACATATCTGCCGCCTTTTGCCGCCCCTTCATATCCGTATTCTACATCCAGGATGATTCCTAATTCATCCTGATCTTCCATACCGTCGTATGCTCCTGCCCACAGGGTCATAACGGCAGAAAGGGCCAGCAGAAATACCAGCGGCCCTATAAGCAGTCTCTTTTTAAAATTCATGTTTGTCTCCCGGGTTTCCGAAATTTTCTTTATTAATATCAAAATCCACCTGAAGCCTGACTGTAAATACAGTCCCATTCAGATCACTGTCCACTCCTATGGTTCCGCCATGCATCTCCACAATATTCCTGGCAATCGCCAGCCCAAGACCGGTTCCTCCTGTATTGGAGGAGCGGGACTGCTCCACCCTGTAAAATTTTTCAAACAAAAGGGGCAGCTCCTCTTTCGGTATTACATATCCATAGTTGGTAACAGACACCGTTACCATGGTTTCTGCGGCATGAATCTTCACCACAATACGTTTTCCCTCTGCTCCGTATTTAATGGCATTATTGATCAGATTATCAAACAGCCTCGCCAGCAGATTGCCATCTGCATTAATCATCTTTGCCGGAACATTGCTCTGCAATTCATACGCCAGATTTTTATCCATAAAATTGGGATAAAATTCTTCCAGCAGCTGGCTTAACAGTTTTACAATGTCTACCTTCGTAACTTTCATAGATACTTTTCCGTAATTCAGCTTCGTGAATCCAAATAAATCCTCTATAAGCTTTTCCAGACGCTTTGCTTTTGTATAAGTGATATTAATATATTTTTTCTCCATCTCCGGGGTTATATTCGTGGAAACAGACAGCAGTTCCAGATAACCGATAATAGATGTAAGCGGCGTCCTTAAGTCATGGGCTATGTTGGTAATCAGCTCATTTTTCGTTCGTTCCGACTCCCGCTCCTTGTCCATCAAAGTACGTATATCTCCCACCATTTTGTTTAGATTGGCAGCCATAGCAGAAAACTCGTCATCTCCTACTACCTCCACAGTGGTATTTAAGTCCCCTTCGGAAATATTGCGGATCGCAGTGGAAAGCTTTATGATATAGTCCATAGATTTTTTCTGCAGTACAAGAAATGCCGCAGAAAATGTGGCGATTCCAGCCAATACATACAAAAGCGTAATGACTGCGTCCGGCTGATAAAAGACAGCCTGCAGGGATTTATCCCTGCCCTGACGCACAGCATACTCTCCCAACATAGTAAGATTGGTCACGAGAAACAGAACCACCAGACAGGCGAACATGGCACTGAATATAATATTGGTGATCACTCTTGTATGAAACCGACGGCTCATATCATTTTTCAATTTTGTATCCTACCCCCCACACTGTGGTGATGATCTTATTCTGCCTGGTGTCTTCTTTCATCTTTCCTCTAAGGCGCCGGATATGTACCATGACTGTATTATTGGCCTCATAAACCTTCTCATTCCACACCTTCTCAAAAATCTCGTCAGTACTGAACACTTTTCCCGGGTTAGAGGCCAGAAGATATAAAATGTCAAATTCAATGGGAGTCAGCTTTATCTCTTCCCCATAAACCGTTACCTTATGATTATCTTTATTAATCACCAGGCCTTTAATAGAAATCTCGTTTCTGCCTTCTTCTCTGGATGCACTGTTGGGATTTAACTGAGTATATCGCCGCAGCTGGGACTTTACCCTTGCTGTCAGCTCCAGAGGGTTAAACGGCTTTACTACATAATCATCTGCTCCTGTGCCAAGCCCCAGAATCTTGTCAAGGTCTGTGGAGCGGGCGCTGAGCATGATAATCGGAATATTATTGGTTTCCCTTATCTTTTTGCACATCTCCAGGCCATCCATGCCCGGCATCATAATATCAAGAAGCACCAGATGAATCTCTTCTTTCTCAAGAATGCTCAATCCGTCCTGGGCATTGCCTGCCTTAAATACTCTATATCCATCGCTAACCAGATAAATTTCCACCAGGTCCGCAATCTCATTTTCATCATCAACTACCAGAATACTGATCTGTGACATGGAATGTCCTCCTTTTTCTGCAGCGTTTCTTTCAAGGTTCGCCTTTGTTTATCCATCATATCACATAAAGGGGGATTTTGCTTTACTTTTTCATTAAAAAAACACAGGGGAATCTCTGTCAAATTCCCGTAAATTCCCTTACATGGCTGTAATTTTCAGAGCTAAGGGAAGATCGTTAAGGCGAAGCTGCAGGCAGGGCACTCAACGGCAAAAGCAGAATCCGCCTGCCTAAATCCTTGAGCAGATGACGCCGGCCCATACACGGAAAGCCTTCTCTATATCAATCATTAGCGCTGCGAGCAAACCATGCTCACATAACCATTAAATTTCCTGCAGCATATCATCAGATTAAGCGAATTCTGCTTTTGCCCCAAGGGCTCCATCTCCTGGCAGGGTGAATTAATGCCGTGGAGAAGAGACCTGTTTTTCGGGCTCTTCGGAACGTTTGGCAATTCTGAACTCTGCCAGGAGATGGAACCCTTGGGGCCTGCGACAACTCCGCCTAATCATCATTTATACTGCGAATCCTCTTATTCCGTCTCCCTCTCCACAGGGACAAACACCCTTTTATCCTCCGGCTCCTCTAAAGCATGCTGTCTGTTTACCGCTTCCATGGCCTCCTCACAGAACCTTTCCTGCGCACACAGGGGCGTTTTCCCCCTTCTGTCGATTTTCGCATAGCTTCCGTCCGGCTGCAGGACATGAGCCTTCATATTGTCGTCCAGCTGAATCTGCAGAATATGGATCGCTTTCTCTTTAAGCTTCTCATCCAGAACAGGGAACACGATCTCCACCCGGCGGTCCAGGTTCCTGGGCATCCAATCTGCACTCCCCATGTATACTTCAGGAAACTCGTCATTTTCAAAGTAGAAAATGCGGATATGTTCAAGGAAATTGCCTACAATGGAGCGAACCGCAATATTTTCACTAAGGTTAGGAACTCCTGATTTAAGACAGCAGATTCCCCTGACAATCAAATCAATCTTTACACCTGCACATGAAGCCTCATACAAAGCCGCTATAATATCCCTGTCACACAGGGAATTTACTTTGGCGATAATTCTTGCCTTCCTTCCTGCCCTTGCATGGTCAGTTTCCCGTTTAATCATACGAAGGAATCTTTTTCGCAGCCAGATCGGCGCCACCGCCAGCTGATTCCAGTGAAGAGGTTCCGAGTACCCAGACATCATGTTGAAAACCGCTGTAGCGTCCTCTCCAATCTGGGGATGGCATGTAAGGATTCCGCAGTCTGTATACAGCTTTGCCGTTGAATCATTGTAATTGCCTGTGCCCAGATGGACATAACGGCGAATTCCATCTTCCTCCCGGCGCACTACCAAGGTAATCTTAGAATGGGTTTTTAATCCCAGCAGGCCGTAGATTACATGGCATCCCGCTTTCTCCAATGTCTTAGCCCAGTTAATATTGTTCTCTTCGTCAAACCTGGCCTTTAATTCTACCAAGACAAATACCTGTTTGCCACGGTCTGCCGCCTCTGCCAGCGCAGCCACTATAGGCGAGTTGCCGCTGACGCGGTACAGCGTCTGCTTAATAGCCAGAACCTGCGGATCTCTGGCAGCTGTCTTTACAAAATCTACCACGGGATCAAAGGATTCGTATGGATGGTGCAAAAGAATGTCACCTTTCCGGATATTGGTAAAGATGTCATCCTCATTCATAAAAGCAGGGTTAGGCTGGGGAGTATATTTGGGCGCCTTCAGATGATCAAATCCATCCATTCCGTACATCTTCATAAGGAATGTCAGATCCAGCGGGCCGCTGATGGCAAAAATATCCTCGGAATGGATATCCAGTTCCTTTTTCAGACGCTTCAGCAGACGCTTGTCTGTATTCTCCTCGATCTCCAGGCGGATCGCTTCCCCCCACCTGCGTTTCTTTAACTGCTTCTCAATTTCTTTTAATAAATCCTCAGCCTCTTCCTCGTCAATAGTCAGATCTGCATTTCTCATGATCCGAAACGGATGAGCGTCCAGGACTTCGTGCTTTACAAAAAGCGAGGAAATATTTCTCTCTATGATCTCCTCCAGCAGGATTACTACCCGTTCCTTGTCTGACGGAATCTCCACAATACGCGGAAGCACGCTGGGTACCTGAACCATGGCGAAATCCAACTGCTCTGGCTTCTCCTTTTCTTTAATAAGCGCAGCAATATTCAGAGATTTATTGTATATCAGCGGAAAGGGCCTAGAAGAATCCACTGCCATAGGAGTCAAAACCGGATACACGTTGGAGCGGAAATATTTATCCGCAAACTCCCCTTCCTTCTCCGTCAGCTCTTCATGCCTGGCAACAATGCGAAGGCCGTTCTGCCGCAGCGCAGGAAGAAGAGAACGGTTATATGTGGAATATTGAAGCGCCACCAGGTCATGGGTTTTTTCGCCTATCTTTTCTAACTGCTCCTCAGGCTTTAATCCTGCTATGTCCGGCTTCGAATATTTTGCGTGAACCATATCTTTTAAAGAAGCTACCCGAACCATGAAAAACTCGTCCAGGTTGGAAGCCGTTATACTTAAAAATTTCAGCCGCTCAAACAGCGGCAGGCTTTTATCTCTTGCCTCTTCCAAAATCCGATAGTCAAATTCCAGCCAGCTTAATTCTCGGTTTACATAATTTTCATACTTTATATATCGTGAATCTATCTCAGCCACGTCCTAACCCCTCCTTTTCCTTTTCAGCACTGGCTTAATACCGAAAATCTCTTCAAAGAAATCCCCACAAAGCATTACCGCAAACAGTTCCAAGCTAATATCACCGTCGTATGCGGCCGTAACCACCAGTTCCCCGTTTTTCACGCTCATACGGCAGTTTTCCGTTTTCTGTCTATGGCTTCTGTCAAGGGCATTCGCCATACGCAGAAGAGCCGTCAGCTTGGCTACTCTGGTATCTTCATCTGCATAGTCAAATTCCGCCCCATAGCAGCGGACAACATTGGCCACCAGCTTCCTCTCCTCATGGGACAAACCGATGATTTCCGTAGCCATAATAATATTATAAGCGCTGGCGCCTGTGTTCCTGGTACTGATAAATTTGCCGCAGCCGTGAAGAATAGCAGCTATCTGCAGCAGCAGACGTTCTCTGCTGCCCAATCCATGGTGTTTCTTCATTACATCAAACAGCTGAAGGGCCAGTTTCTCCACACACTGGGCATGGCTTCCTCCACAGCGATACCTCTTTGCCATATTGCGGGCTGCTATGGGAATATCTTCATCAAAACTGTGGGCAAAATTCAACTTCTTGATGTTCTGAGCATATTCGGATGCAATTCCGTCACACATACGGATTCCGGGTATCCATATCATCTCAGCCCCTGTCATCTCCACCACTTTGCGGAAAATAATGGCGGCCGGCATCAAAAGGGTAGCATATCCTGCATTAACTCCGAACCGATCCTCAATCTGATCCTGTGACATCTGGCAGAGTCTGTCTGCATACGCCATAAAATCGGAAGCACTGATGCGATCCGTAGTCCCTAAACGGGTTTCTTGGGAATCGCTGCCGGCTGATGAGCCGTTCTTTCCTCTGTATGAAGCCACATAGTCCACTTCGTCTCTTGCCAGATACAGAATCAATTCCCCAATGGCAATCAAATTTTTGATGTCGCGGTTCTTCATGTCCCGATCTTTCAGATACATCTTTTTATAAGTTCCCAGTTCTTTGTCCACTACCTCTTCCACTATAGAGCGCTGCAACCGTCTGTCAGCGGGAATCTTCGACAGGATTCCTCCGATACCCATGACCCCCAAAGGCAGGTTCTGGGTGGAAACCAGACTGTCTTTATCAAACAGGGAAATCTGCATGCTGCCAAAGCTGATATCTGCAATGGCGGTTCCCTTCTGGATGATTTTCTGAAATTCCGACTCCTTCATGGCAATAGCCTTGTAAGTCAGAAGCCTTTGCTCTGAGTTGCTTAAGACTTTTACAGAAATCCCGGTTCTTACCCGTATCTGTTCCAAAATAATCTGACTGTTTTTAGCAAGGCGCATGGCCGTAGTGGCATAAGCCCGGTAATCGGATATCTGGTAGCTTTTCATCACTGCCATAAATTCTTCCAGAATCCTGCACATTTCATCGATGAGCTCATAGCTGATTTTTCCTGTGCTGTAGGTATTTTTCCCCAATGCAATTACGTGGCGCAGATGATCGATCTGTCTTAACCCGTTTTTTGCCGTAATCTCATAGATCCCCAGTTCCAACTTAAAAGACCCCACATCAATGGCCGCAAATAATTGTGCCGCCATACATAACTCCTCCCCTCTTCCCTCTGTTGAAATTTTTATGCTCCAGTCAGGGATATGCCTGAAAATGAAAACTCCCCCGCCCTGTTACTGTTTCCCAAGCAGACCTTACATGCGCCCGGTTGCGGACGCACCACCACAAATGAAAATCTGTCGGGCGCATTTGGCATACCTGAATTTATGCCGCCTATTCAGCGGCGGACTTTTAAAGTAAATGTGTAATAAACTGAGCCGCCGTCCTTCCCGAAAGCCCTCCATGAGCAAGCTCCCATTTATTGGCTTCCTGATATAATTCGTCCATGGGCATGGTAATTCCATGACGTTTGGCCAGAGTCTTTACGATATTTTGGAACTCCTTTTTATCCGGCGATCCAAAATAGATGGTTACTCCGAAACGGGCTACCAAAGACAGTTTTTCCTGCACGGTGTCATTGACATGAAGCTCGTCGTCCAGTTCCCGTTTGTCACTGAACTTCTCCCGAATCAAATGCCTGCGGTTGGAGGTGGCATAAATCAAGACATTTTTCGGTTTGCGGCCAAGTCCGCCTTCAATTATGGCCTTAAGATATTTATATTCCAGCTCGCTTTCTTCAAATGACAAATCATCCATATACACAATAAACTTGTAATTCCTGTCCTGTATCTGCTCCAATATAGAAGAAAGCGCATGAAATTGATGCTTGTACACTTCAATGATTCGCAGGCCCTGGTCATAATACTCATTTAAAATAGCCTTAATGCTGGACGATTTGCCTGTCCCTGCATCACCAAACAGCAGCACATTGTTGGCAGCCCTGCCCTGGATAAAGCATTCTGTATTTTCAATCAGCTTTTTTTTCTGCAGCTCATACCCTACAATATCATTTAAGTACACATGTTCCACATTTACCACTGGCTCAATAACCGCTTTATGACGGTCTTCTACTATACGAAATGCCTTGTTCAGTCCATACTTTCCCACGCCGAATTCCCGATAAAACTCTGTTATTGCATACTGAAATCCGTCAATATCTTCCGCCGCCTCCAAAGCCACAGAAAGCTCAATGATCCGGTCCCGGATTCGCCTGTTAAAAATCCGGCTGACCGTATCCGCAGGCTTATAGCAGGCCAGCTGGCTCCACACCGGCTCCCCTTCATTCTTTTCATCCAAAACCCGGATATCTTTTCTGTAAAGTTCCTGTATTGCCGCCAAGTCCTGCCTTGCAAGCCTGGACAAAGTCCCACCCTGATCTCCGCGGATCTCACAGGAAATGCTGTAGGCATTTTCATGATCAGCAAGGCCAAGCGCCAGAAAACAATGCCATAAATTCCCCTCAAACCCATAGTCTGCCGCCAGTTCAATCAGCTGGTTGGCAAGGGCATAAATATCCGGGCCGTCACCCTGGCCTTCTGTTTGGCAAAGCAGCTGGGCCATTTGGTCAAAAAGTTTCTGGTTTTTAAAATTCCGATATATCAGCAATCGCTTCGTGTTCATGGCTCTGTCTCCTAATAATTACCCAAAATCCTCATGTTGGCAGCCTCCTCCGAGACGCTTCTCAATGCATTTTGAATAGAGGGGTCGCTTAAATTGCCTTCCACGTCTACAAAGAACCGATACTCCCACGTTTTTCCCTGTATGGGACGGGATTCTATCATTCTCATGTTGACTCCATTGTAAATCAGGTTGCCCAGCATATTATACAAGGTTCCGCTTCTGTGAGGAAGTTCAAAGCAAATGGTGATTCTCCCCGCATCTTTGCGGTAAATGCGGTTTTTGGAAAGGATGATAAACCGAGTAGTGTTATTCTTATTATTGTTAATGCCTTCTGCCAGCGCTTCCAAGCCATACAGCTTTCCTGCAGCCCGGCTGGCCACAGCGGCCTGACTTTTATCATGGTCGCTGATAATCTTCCTGGCAGCCATTGCCGTATTCTCCACGCTGATCTGCCGCCACCGGGGTCGTGCATTAAGATATTGGCCGGACTGCATCAGAGCCTGAGGATGAGAATATACGGTCTGAATGTCGTCAAGGGATGCCCCAGGCAGTCCAAGCAGCATGTGATTCACCGGAATGCAGATTTCCGCCACAATAACATTGTTATGACAAAGCAGCAAATCATAATTGTCACTGACAGCCCCTGCAGAAGAATTCTCAATGGGAATTACGGCATAATCTGCCTTTCCTGATTCTGCTGCCTCCATAGCCTCTTCCCATGTGTTCACATGAAAGGCATCCACATGTTCTCCAAAATAGGCAAGCGCCGCCTCATGGCTGTAGGCCCCCTCCACTCCCTGATATACTACCCGTACTGCCTGAGAGGGGATGCTGTCTACCTGCCGAAATCCCAACCCGCCTCCTTTCCCATGCTGTTCCAGAAGGCGGTATTGATAACGGCGGCTGATAGTCATAAGCTGAGTAAACAGTTCCTGAGCTGCCTGTTGATTAAATGCTCCATGAGCCAGCTGTCTGGCTGCAGCAATTTTCGCCTGTTCCCGCTCTTTGTCAAAGACCTGCTTTCCCGTCTCAATCTTAAATTCTGCCACCTGTTCTATCAGTTTCATTCTCTGTTCAAACAGCCGGATAATCTCCTGGTCAACCGTGTCCAGCTGGTCTCTGATTTTCATCAAATCCATGTTTTTATGCTCCCTCTCTCAGTCTCTTTTCCTTTATCAGCATATCAATTATGATCTCTCTTGTATGGGCGCCTACAAATTTCTTTTTCTCCGGCTCCAGTCCTTTGATAATAAACGGTTCTCCGAACTCAATGGTCACTTGAGAGGATTTCATTTTTGGAAAGTGCGCCTCATATACTTCCGCTGTCCCCGTAATAGCCACTGGAACCACTGGGCAGCCTGTCTTTTCGGCAATTTTTAAGCTGCCTTCCTTAAATGGAAGCAAATCCAGATAATTGTCTGCTTCATTTCTGGTCCCTTCCGGAAAAATCCAAATGGAAACGCCGTTTTTTACTTTGGAAACCCCTTCCAATATGGCTTTCACGCCTTCACGGATATTCTCCCTGTCCAAAAAAAGGCAGTTGACATTTCTCATCCAGTTAGACAGGAGTGGGATCTTCTCCATCTCCTTCTTTGCCATAAATCCAAGAGAAGTGGGTACTGTTGTGTATCCAACCAGAATATCAAAATAGCTTCTGTGATTGCCCACATAAAGCACCGGCTGATCCAACGGAATATTCTCAAGACCCTTTACCGTAATATGTACCCCTGCCACCTTTAAAATCCGACGGAACATGAAGCGGACAATGGCCAGGCTCTGCCTGCCTTTCTTCTCCGGGTCTGTTTTCCCAATCTGTTTCTCTAATATGAGAATAGGAATACTGAAGATTAAAAACAGAATAACCATAGATGCAACCAGAATAAATTTCAGCATAGTTTTCTCCCTCTTTTCATCCCTTTATTATATAAAAAGAAAGGCGCAAATACAAGTCTAAGCGCCTTTCTTTTTTGTAATTTGTTCGAATAGAAGTCCCGTTATAAACCACAAAGGAGCAAAGTCCAGGCGGATCAGTCCATCGACATTAGAGTGAAGCCCGCTGTAATCCCAGGGACAGACTCCCCCGGCCTTTAGCAGCATGCCAAACAGATACTCTGCCATGAAAATAAGAACCATGTAAAGCATTCCATGGCGGAGGATTCGGTCTGCTGCTGCCAGCACTTCCCCTGGCCTTATCTGAAGCCACCTGTCTACCACCTGGCCGATAGGAGACAGTAATGCTCCCAGACCATAGATAGGAAACATTAAAAGAGAAGTACTTCCCATAAGCCTCCAGTCATGTGCAGCCATGGAACCTACAGAGGTAAAAATCACCTCTAGGCACCAGCCTGCTATTCCACATTTAAAAAAGTTTTTTCCCAGTTCTTTTATCTTATATGCTGTCTTCATGAAAGCAGTATGCGTGGAATAGGGGAAATTTATGCGCATTCCATCCATAAGAATTTGATTCTTCTACAGCAGCGGCGATAAAAGCCTGCTGCACTGCTCCTTAATCCGAATCCACATACTCCTTTGTTCATACCGTTCTTTTGTCACCTCCTGGCAGTGATCTAAATCCTTTCTAAAAGCCGCTTCCATTTTTCCTGTGGTTTCCTGATCAAAAATGGTGGCATTCACTTCAAAATTCAGCTCAAAGCTGCGGATATCCATGTTGCCCGTCCCGCAGCTGCATACCAGTCCGTCAGCCATAACGCCTTTGGCATGGAGGAACCCTCCTTTATAAACATAGCATCTTGCACCAACTGCCAGAAGATCGCCCACATAGGAATAGGATGCCCAGTACACAAACGGATGATCCGGTTTGCAGGGAATCATCAGACGAACATCCACGCCTGCCTCCGCTGCCATCTTAAGCGCCGAAAGAACCGCATCATCTGGCACAAAATAGGGGGTCTGAATATAAATATGGTCTTTTGCCTTATTAAACAGCTGAAGGTAATTGTTGCGGATCTGGCGGTTGCTGGCATCAGGACCGCTGCTGATAATCTGCACCTCCACATCATGTTTGCCGCTGTCAGGAAATGTCTCCCGTTCTTTCACCTGTACCGCCTGATCCAATCCAAAATACCATCCTTCTTTAAAAAGGTTTTCCCCTGCCGCATAATTCCAGTCCAAAGCGAAACGGATCTGCAGGCTGTAAACAGCGCTGCCCCGGATCTTTAAGTGGGTATCCCGCCAGTAGCCGAACTTCGGATCTTTTGAGATATACTCACGGCCAATATTAAAGCCGCCTACGTATCCCGCTTTGCCGTCAATAACCACAATTTTCCTATGGTTGCGGTAATTAACCCTCAGCTGCAGCCGTCCTAAAAAAGCGGGGAAAAATTCTCCCACCATGACGCCGCTGCTTTCCAGGTCCTTCCACACCCGTTTCGGCATAAATCTGCCGCCCATGCCGTCATAGAGAATACGCACCTCTACTCCCTGGGCCACCTTTTCCTTTAGAACTGGTATCATTCTCTGAAACACTTCATCATTCTTGATAATGTAATATTGAATGTGGATATATTTCTGAGCCTTTTTCATCTCAGCAATCAAGTCATCAAACTTTTCAACCCCATCAGTAAAAATCTCTACCTGGTTGTCTCCCGTAAGCACCGCTCCGGAAGTTTCCATATTGTATTTCACCAGATTCTCGTATTCTCTGTAACGGGGATCTGTAAGCCACACATCCCTCTTTGCGATCGCTTCCTCCTGAGACTTTACCGTATACTTAAACCGGTCTTCTACCTCCTTAACCCGGAACATCTTATTTTTGCGGTAATCCTGGCAGAGAAGGAGATACAGAAAGAAGCCAAAAATCGGCACAAAATAAAGCGCCAGCAGCCATGTCCACACTGCCTTTGGATCTCTTCTCTGAAAGAAAACAATAACTACAGACAGGACAAGATTAATATACAGAAGATGCTCCATCATCCATCCCCATGCTGCAAACATCTGCCTGGGTATTTCCACCAGAATATCAAGGATCGCTTCCATTTTCCACCCCTCCTTAACTCATCTTCTGAAGGTATGGTTCCCTTAAATGCTCATTGTTACACAAACATATTTTTTTCGGAATCATATCGGTAGTCAATCCTGCCAAGGCTCTCTTCTATATCCTTTTGCTCCAGATCCAAAGATCTGCAGCATTCTTCCAGAGACGGATAGAAATCCCTTAACTGAGTGTTCATATAGCTTAACAGCATTGCCGGATCTTTCGGAATCTTATTCATATAATTTGCCTCCTAGCTTTTATTGGATGTATAAGCCGCACTTAACCGGATTATGATAAATGCAGCTTTCGCTTAAGTTACCTGGCTGAAAAACAGTTACACTAATTTTACCTGCTTTGAGAAAATTCGTCTAGCTATTTCCAAAGATTTATGATAATGTTTATACATGTGAAAACAAACACAAAGGAGCGCAAGCCTTATGAAACGGATTCTCCTTATTGCAACCGGCGGCACAATTGCTTCCAAGCGCAGCGCAGCCGGATTAAAGCCCTTGATTTCTTCTGAAGAGCTGCTGAACTATGTTCCGTCCGCCTCCCAGTTCTGCCAGACAGACGCCCTGCAGCTGTTCAACCTTGACAGCACCAACATACAGCCGAAACACTGGCTTGCCATGGCTTTGGCAGTGGAAGAGCACTATACGGACTATGACGGGTTTGTGATCTGCCATGGCACGGATACCATGGCCTACACCGCAGCGGCTCTGTCCTATCTGATTCAGAACTCGCCAAAACCAGTTGTTATAACCGGTTCTCAGAAGCCCATTGACATGGAAATTACAGATGCCAAGTCCAACCTTTTGGACAGCCTCTCCTTCGCATCCTGCGATTCCTCCCATGGAGTCAATATTGTCTTTGACGGCAAAGCAATTGCAGGGACAAGAGGAAAAAAAGAGCGCACCAAAAGCTATGATGCGTTTTCAAGTATTAACTTTCCTTATATTGCTGCTATTCAGGACAGCCAGATTCTGTTTTATCTCAATGACAAAAATCTGCTGTCAGCCCCTGTTAAATTTTATCATGATTTGAATCCCCGCATTGGGCTGCTGAAGCTGATTCCTTCCATGGATGCCACAGTTCTGGACTATATGGCAGAACATTATGATGCGGTTATTATTGAGTCCTTTGGGGTCGGAGGACTCCCAAACTATGATACCTGCGGATATTATTCGGTTGTGGAAAAATGGGTTAACTTGGGAAAAACCGTGGTCATGACCACCCAGGTCACCAACGAGGGCAGCAATATGTCCATTTATGAAGTGGGACGGAATATTAAATATGAATTTGGCCTTCTGGAGTCGTATGATATGACGCTGGAAGCTACCGTAACAAAACTGATGTGGATTTTGGGGCAGACAAAAGAGCGTGAGAAAGTGAAAGAATTATTCTACCAAACGATTAACCGTGATATTCTGTGGAAAGTAATTCCATAGCCTTAAACACCTGCTGCCGCTTCGGTATGCGGCTCTCAAAGGCATTTGCCCCCATTCAGTCTTGTGCTGACTAAACGGGGGCAGACACTTGGCACCACCGGTATCAGGGCTTTTTCCCTCTTCTGTCAATCTGCCCTATCCTGGCGCCTACGCCGTCACTGGTATTTTCCAGCGTCAGGCTTAAGCTGTGAAGCTCCAGAATCTTCTTAGCCAGAAAAAGCCCCATCCCCATATGTCCATGATCCTTATTTCTGCTTTTATCACCCATATAGAACATGTCAAAAGCATGATCCAGATCTTCCTGGCTCATAGGGCCTCCTGTATTCTCTACAGCGCAGTACCCCCGTCCTGTCCTAATCATAATCCTGCCGCCGGGAACATTATAATCCACGCTGTTGCTCAGCAGGTTCCACACAGCACATGCCAAATATTCCCTGTCTCCGTTTACTGCAAAATCCTCCTGTCCCTGAAAATCCACCTGGATATTTTTCTCCCGTACCATGGGTTCAAATCTGGCCATCTGCTCTTTTGCCAGTTCTGAAAATGATACCATCTCTTTTTTCAGAATTGTCTCCTGGGAATCCAGCCTGGATATCTCAATCATCTTCACTACAAGCTGATCCATTTCCTCTGTCTGGCCGATAATATGAGCCAGGTAATAATCCCTCTTCTCCTCCATGTTATGTTCTGCAAGATTCTCTGCAAAATTCCGGATAACTCCTAAAGGAGTCTTCAGCTCATGGGCCATGGCATTAATGAAATCCCGCCGCATCTCCTCCAAAGCTGTCTGCGCATCATACGTTTCCCGAAATACTTGGACGATTTTCACTGCACATGTAAGGGTCAGCACAAGTCCTGCTGCATAAACATATTTCATGTAATCCAGAGCTGCCACCCAGGGACTGCTCTCCATACGCAGCTCCACATATACTGGAGCTTCCTCGGTTCCCACCTTTAGCTGATACCGCCCTCTATAGTAAAATCCGTCATTGTCAATGATAATCGAAGGTTCATCAATGCCTTCTTCCCATGTAAAGTTCTGGTGTGCCGGAAAGCTGTGAAGGTACTGGCTCCTGCACCACGTCTCCCAGCTTTCAAAATCTCGCCAGGTTTCATATGAGGTCATATAAGGAAGCCTTAAGCTGGTATTCAAAACGGTGCCCTTTTCTAATTCTTCCTGGCTTACATTGGGATCTACCCATTGCCACACGATTTCACTGCCCGTCTGCTTAAAAGACCCTGTCACCGTCTCATCTCCCGTAGCATAATCGACATTTACCATCTCCATGCTGTTGACAGCCCCTGTCAGCGGGTCAGTATAATTTTCTCCATCCCACTCATCTTCCGGTATCCATATAAGCTTCTGTACATAGATCCCCCATAGTCTGCGTTCCTCTGGCGATGTCCGGACAGAAACCCGGTATTTCCCCGGTATGGCGGAGTCAATGGAGAAAGAATGGATATTCTCCCACTGGTACCGTGCCAGCTGTTCCTTCTCCTGGGAAGAAAGATAGTCATCCAGAGCAAAAGATCTGTATCTTCTTACAGCCGTGTCCGCCTCACAGATGGTGTTTCCGCCAATCTCATCCCTGGTCCAGGCTATCAGCGCTTCATCAGTTCCGTAAAACCCAATGGAAATCTGCAGCATCTCGTCATTTATTCTCCAAAGATATCCATTGGCCAGATCCTGGTAAAAGGCCTGCCTGTCCTCATCACTATCCCAGTCCTCTTCTTCCCCTTCTTTCTCATTAACCTGCCTGACAATGTATACCGCAAACTCCCTGAACCTCTGGTCAAAGTCATCCGTAAACTTTGTCTTAACCAAAAATGTCGCCAATACCATGGTCAAAAGATACACGGCCCCGAATCCGGCTGTCACTGGTTTCCAAAAGATTTTCTTCTTTCTTTTCATCTTTCCACCTCCAGCCGATAACCGGATTTGCGCACAGTCTCAATCACGCATCCGCAAGAGCCCATGACTTTTCTAAGCTTTTTGATGTGATTGTCAACCACTCTTTCATTTCCATCAAAATCATAGCCCCAGAAGCGGATCAGAAGCTGCTCCCGGCTGAATATGCGCCCTGGATTCTCCATGAAAAAGACAAGCATGTCATATTCTTTCGGCGGCAGGGAAAGAAGCTTCCCATGGCTCCACACTTTATGGCCCTTTCTGTCCGCCTTCAGGCTGCCGGCCTCCAGAAATATCTGGCTTCCCTGGATTCTTCCAGTCAGAGCCATGGCCTTTGCATACAGCACCGGAAGAGAAAACGGCTTGGTTACATAGTCGTCAGCCCCCAGAGAATACCCGTTAAGCTTATCCTCCTCCATAACCCGGGCAGTGATGAAAATAACAGGTACATCACTGATTTTGCGGATTTCCCGGCATAAGGAAAACCCGTCGGTGCCGGGAAGCATTACGTCCAGCAGTATCAGGTTAAAGTTTTTCTGTCTCAGCAGATCCAAAACCTGAAATCCTTCTTCCTGCGTTTCTGCCACCCATCCTTTGCCGGTAAAATAATCAGCGGCAGCTTCCGCTATCAGACGGTCATCTTCCACAATCAGCAGTCTCAGTTCCATTTGCGTTCTCCGTTATCGGTCTTTTTGATGGCTTTACTTTACCATTCCAGTTTATCCTTTCTGTATCCTTTTTTATAAACTATTTTAATATCTCCCTCAATACTTCCATGACTCTGTGAATATCAATAGGCTTTGCTATATGGCCGTTCATTCCCGAATCAAATGCCGCCTTTCTGTCCTCTTCAAAGGCATTTGCAGTCATTGCAACAATAGGGATATTTGCAGCGTCAGGATTGCTTAATGCTCTTATGTGCCTCGTAGCCTCATACCCGTTCATAATCGGCATCTGAATATCCATTAAAATCAGGTCAAACTGCCCAGGTTTAAACGCCTTCATCTTATCCACTGCCACCGCTCCGTCATCAGCCACGTCAACAGAAAAGCCCTCTTCCTGCAGAATCTCCACAGCGATCTCCTGATTCAGCTCATTGTCCTCTACCAGAAGGATCTTCTTTCCTTTAAAAAGGGACTCCTGTTCCGAAACGGCATCGGTTATATCTTCATGTAAAAACGGCGACTCCAGTATTTCTCTCAGCTCTGACAGAAAGATCGGTTTTGAGCAGAAAGCCGTAACCCCTGCCTCTCTGGCCTCCGTTTCAATGTCTGACCAGTCATAGGCAGTCAGGATAATGATGGGCGTTTCCTCTCTGATCAGGCTGCGGATGCGTCTTACTACCTCAATGCCGTTCATATCAGGCATCATCCAGTCTATAATATAGGCTGCATACGTATCGCCCTGATCCTCTGCCAGCTGGACCCGGAGAACCGCTTCTTTCCCGGAAGTTGTCCAATCTGGTCTCATGCCTATGGTAGAAAGCATTTTTGTAACGCTGGAACAGGTATTAAAATCATCATCAGCCACAAGGGCCCTTAAGCCCTTCAGCTGCGGTATAATTTCCTGCCTTACCTGGCCGGAACACGTTTTAAATTTCAGCTGTACTGTAAATGTCGTGCCTTTTCCTTCCTCACTGGCAACGGATATGGTGCCGCCCATCATATCCACTATATTTTTTGTAATCGCCATTCCAAGTCCGGTTCCCTGAATTCCGCTGACCGTGCTGGTCTGCTCCCGTTCAAATGGCTCAAAAACGTGTTCTTGGAATTCCCTCCCCATTCCGATTCCTGTGTCTTTTACCTGAAACTCATAGGCAGCCCAGCCTTCTGGCGCCTCTCCCCTCTGCAGCACACGAACGCTGACAATTCCGCCTGGCTTTGTAAACTTCATGGCATTGCTTAAAAGATTAAGAAGAATCTGGTTCAGCCTCAGCTTATCGCACAAAATGTTCTCATTAACCACATCAGCCGTATCAATGTAAAAATCCAGCTGTTTTGATGTGATATCCGCCTGGACAATGGTCTTTATATCATGCATGGCCTCCGGAAGGGAAGTCTCCTTTTCCTCAATACTGACTTTTCCGCTTTCAATCCGGCTCATGTCAAGGACATCATTGATCAGACTCAGCAAGTGATTGCTGGACGTGGCGATTTTTGACAGATAATCCTGAACCCGCTCCGTGTCCGTAATATGGGCGGCTGCCAGAGAAGTAAATCCTATAATGGCATTCATAGGCGTTCGGATATCATGTGACATGTTGTTGAGGAATACGGTCTTTGCCCTGTTTGCGTGCTGAGCAGCTGCCAATGCGTCCTGAAGGTCAATCTTCTGTCTGTCCAGCTGCTCCTGCATCTTCTTCTCATCGTCAATATCAACAAAAAGCCCTACAAACGTAATAGGAGAACCGTCCTCCCGCCTGGACAGCCGTCCTGCTGCATGGAACCATCTCCATCCGGCATTCTTGGTCATAAGACGGTATCTTACATCATAAGTCCTTTTTCCGCTGTAGTCATTTACAGTATCCCAATAGTCCTGCATGATCCGCTCTTTGTCTTCATCATGCAGCAAGTCTGACCAGGATTCCAGCTTATCAGGAAAGTCCTCTTTGTCTTTGTATCCCAGCATTTTCCGGAAATCATCTGTCCATGTACAGGAAACCATGTTTGCATTCTCGTCAAATTCCATGCTCCACAGGCCGGATCCCATGGCGGCATGAATATTTTCCATAGCTTTCTGCTCCCTTTCAATCTGGATAAGGGCCGCCCTAAGCCTGTCGCTGTCCGCTTTTTCCTGTTCTAAAAGAATTCTGGCTCCTTTTCTGGACTGATGCAAAAGCACCAGGCATACACCATGCATGGCAATTACCGTGATGGCAATCTGAATCGCACTGCGCTTTATCATCGCTGAACTGATGGAACTGATTTGGTCGCTGATTACATTGCTCCTGACCAGAACCGTCAGCATCCAGTTGGTGCCTTCCACCGGCATATAGCAGAGATCATCCTGGTTTTTTTGGTAAATAAAAGATATATGCCCCATCCTGCCCTCTGCAAAATCTTTTTCCAGCTGTTCATAGCTGAATCCCTCATTGATATCCGCATCTGCAATCGCTGAAAGAAGATTGTTTCCTGCCATGAGGCATCCGAATTCGTTGTTTGTCAGGCTTTCGCCGTTTCGGTAGTACAGGCTCCAGTAGGTTTCGCTTTCATTTGTCTGGAATGTCAGAGAGCTTAACATCTCATTTATATTTATCTCAATAAAGCATGCACAGATCTGCAGCCCCTGAAAATAAATATCTTCCACAGGAATTGCAAGAATCACCTGTTTCTTCGCTCCATAAAGATTGGAAATGCTGATAACTGGATCTTTAAGTTTTTCAGAAAGAAACCCGTATCTGGTAAGGCCGGTTGTTGTGCTGTGTTCTGTATAGACGGTTCCGTTTTCGTCTGCCAGGGCAAATTTATCCACTCCATAAAGCCTTTTTATCTTTCCAAGATATCTGCGCAGCGCCTCCTGAGATTCCAGATCTGCATCCTCCAGAATGCTGATGGCATCTGCCATATGTGCGAAGTCGCTGTCCAGTTCTGCAGAAACGTCCTGGGCCCGGCGGCCTGCCAGTTCTTCCAGATAAAATTTGCTGACCCTTTTTACTGCCTGCTGGGTACTAGACTGCGCCCGCTTCAGCACCCAGATTGTCGTAAGCAGAAGAATGGCGGCAATAATGACTCCTCCCCAAATAACGGAAATGACTGTTTCTTTTTTTTGCTTTTTACTGATACCCTTCGATTTCGTCCGCTCCATCTTCTGCTCCCGTCATCCTTAATCCATTTCTCCATACAATAACCCAAGCAGCGCTGCTGCCTGATTCTGGTATACCACCGTGGTTTTTTCCTCTGTCTTTTCAGGATAAAGTTCTCCTGGCATCTGTCCGTCGGCAATTTTAACGGCCACCTGAACCGTGTCAAAACCAATGGAAAAGCAGTCCTGAACCCCCAGTGCATAGATGATTCCGTCCCTCAGGTACTCCAGCGCCTCCTGGTCATGATCCATTCCCACTATCACGGTTTCCTCCTGCCGTCCGGCTTCCACAACTGCTCTGGCCGCACCGACAGGATTGCTCATATTACAGCAGACAATTCCTGCAAGGTCTTCCTGATGTCTGAAAAATTCTTTTGTAAGTTCATAAGCCTTTTCCACCGAATCCCCGTCATAGGCAATCTCCGTAATCTTCATCTGAGGATACTTTTCAATTACCGCCTGCACGCCAAGGGCCCTTTCCTCGTGGCAGGGAACCCCCTTTGCCCCCACCAGAACAGCCACATTACCTTTATAATCCAGCTTCTTGCAGAGTGCTTCCGTAAGGCTGGCTCCGTCTTCATAATTATGGGTATTCCCTACATAGGCAATACGCCTGCATCCGTCTTCTCTGTCAGCATCGGAACTTGAAAACGTCATAACCTTATGGCCTTTTTCTATCAGTTCATTGATTGCAGGCGTAACAGCGTCTACATCCGCCACATCTACGCCGATGACATCAAAGCCTCTCTCAGAAGCATCCTGGATACGCCTGATCTGATCCTGGGCAGATACATCAGCCGGGGCCAGATATTCATAATTTACAATAATCCCCATATCCTCATATTGTCTTGCTGCGTCTTCCATCCCCAGCCCGACAGCATCCCACCAGGCATGCACTAATTTATATGTAAAATAGAAATTATATTCTTTCTTTAAGGGTTTATATCCGTCCAGTTCGTGGTTAAACTCAACGGCATCTATCAAATCCCCGCCGCTTCTGTCTTGTGGGTTTTCCCATATCTGTTCACTGCCGGACGAAGGCAGCGCATATCCGCCGCTCTCACCGGCGCATCCCGTCAACCTCAGAATGATTCCAGAAAAAGCTGCCGTCAATACTATATAATTAAGAATCCTGTTTTTCTTAAACACAGCTGCGTATTCCCCTTTTCCGTTATTTCTTTCATAATTTCATTGTAAAGCATTCCGCCCCATTCTTCAACCCCGGCTCATAATAAACTTAAGAAAACAGCAAATGCCAGAATCCCCTGATTAATCAAGGTATTCCGGCATTCCTCCCAGCTGCCGCATCCGTTTTATTCATTCAGCATCCGATTCAGCTCCCGAATTCCATCCAGGCACGGCAGCTGGTTTCCGTCTAAATCATGAAGCTGCCCGTCCTGAACAAAATTATACACGCTGATATTATCCAAATACACCTCACCAGCTGTGCGAAAACGTATCTGCTCATAATCAAAACAGCCAAAATTCAAATCATACTGTTTTTTGCCGTCTACTGTAACTTCTTTTGTCTTGGACCCCAGAATCACGGTCAGCTTCACTGGCCTGTCGCTGTCTGCCATAAAACGCACATGGTTTTCAAATTGTCCTTTTGACGCAATCCGTCCCCCAATGTTCTGAGAAAGGCTGCCTCCTTTTTGAATCCGTGCCTGATTGCTGTCATCCCGCCGCACAAACGTTACTCTGTTGGTATCCCAGCCTCGGCCTTCCAGTGCAAACTGACTGTTAAAGACGCCGTTATTGGCATAGTTGCGGTATGTCCAGACAGCATATCCATTGGTATAGTTCCGCAAAATTCCGGGAATTCCGGTGAGAAAAGCATTTCTCTCCTCCTCCAGAAGCTGCGCATTCTGTTCAAACCCAGGCGTCATATCCATATACAAAAGCTGATCAATATAAATTGGCTTTCCTTCATTGTAAGCTTTTACTAAATTAAGCTGTTGTTCCATCATGGCCACCGCCTCTGCTGCTGTAAGCTGACGTTCAAAGGCCTGGCCCATGGACACGCTGTACATCAGCGCCGTATAGGAAGATTCCCCGCAGGGGAATGTGGAATAATGGGCGGCTCCCACTTTTTCCCCGTCTATATCCTGCACCGGGTCCACATCCAGCCGCACCTCCATAGACAAATCCGGAAATACCTGCTGGGTTTCTATAAGCAGCTGATTCAAGAAATTATCATAAAATTCAAAAAACAGTTTATATGCCGGGCTGTCCCGTTTGGGAATGCCAATCTGTTCAAAGCTGTCAAAGGGAGCTGCAGGGCCATAATATTCGTTTACTTGTTCCAGAGTGTAATTGTCCTCCAGATATTTTTGAAAACCGATCCGTTTTGCCTCTTGTACTCCCGCTTTACTGGAGCCATACTGTCCCGGAGCATCTTCCACATAATTCCAAAAATCTTCCCATGTAATAAATCCTCCGTGAAAGTTTTCATATCCTGATACGGACTCATACAGCTTCTGTACATACTTCAGCCATGCAGACCGCATCGTTTCGTCCCCCAGCAGCTTTTTGTACCGATTCTGAGGCGACTCTCCCGGGTAATAATCCCAAGTATATCCTACTCTCAGGCTTACCCACAGCCCTTGCTCCCCGGCCGCCCTCATAATCCGATCCAGCTTGGCAAAGGTATAATCGCTGTATTGTATGGGATTGGCGGACGGCTGGAACTCCCGCCATGGAACTGCCAGAATAATGCTGTTAAAGCCGTCTGCAGCAATCTGTGCAAACTCCTCTTCCATATGATCACTTTCCGAATTCCAGAAATTAATCACCCACTCATCCGACACATAAGTTACAGATCTAAGCTGATCCGGCCCTGTTTCTTCTGGTGCGCCATAAGACATAAATGCTGCTGACAGTATCATGCACATGGTTGTAAAAACATAGCGTTTCCAATGATATCTTCTTCTCATAGGTGTCCTCAAACATTCTTTTGATAAAAAAGCAGGCTTTATTGTATCATTGAACAAAAATTTTGTCAACTGTGCGAAAAATTAATGCAATTTTACAATTATCTTTATATTAGCTGTTTTTCACAGTCCGCAGCCCTGGTAAAGTTTCCATATTATTCCATGGCCTTCTGCATAAATGCCTCAAAGCTGTCTACTACTACATAGACTACTTCCCCATTGCTGACAGCTTTAAAGTGCTCCCTTGCACAGTAAATTTTAGATTTTTCTGCAAGCCGCTGATCCTTATCATCCATCGTTCCTTTTGTCTCTGCAATAAAGTACTTGTGCTTACCTGCCCCTTCTTTAAAGGCAATGGCCCAGTCAGGACTGTAACGTCCGGCTGGCGTAGAAATGAAAAAGCTTTTGGGAAGCTTTACATAGACCGCCACCTCTCCAGCCTGGTCAAGCCTCTCTGCAAATGCCTTTTCGTTTTCCGAGTCGTATACAACATAGTCATACAAATGCTTATTGGCCTCCATTGCATTAATGCCAAGTTTACCCTTGGCAGCAGGCTTTAATAAAATATCCATATTGTATTTTTCATCCAGCGCTTTATACGCAACATGTTCAGTAACCGCCGCTGCCTTTTGTTCATTCATAATAGCTGATGCCTTTATAATGAATTCTTCCGGATTTTTCTTAAACTGATCAAAGACCTCTTTTTTAATGCCTGTCAGAATCTGAATAACTGCCTTGCGTGTAAGCCCGGTCTTATCCACCAGTTTCCCAACCAGGTCATACTTTACATGATGATTCGCATTCGTCCCTGCCTGCAGTGTATAATTTGCTGAAGCGCTTCTAACCATGGCTTCTCCCAAAAGCAGTCCGTCCCTTGACTTCATATCCCTCATCTGGCCATACTCTACCTTAAAGGAAACCCTGAACACCTTCAGCCGTTCATTTAATGCCGAAATTGAATTTTTTACCAGTTCATCTGTATCAAAATCAACTGCATATGCTGACTTTGTATTGATTTTAGACCATAGATCTTTAAATTCTCTGCTATTTAGCTTCTTATGATCTATCTTCACTTCTACATTGCTGCGTGCGTTTTCAGGCTGCATGATCCTGCTGTCATAGACAGAATCAAGGAGTGCGATTACTGCTGAGGCATAATCTCTGACGCTGTCGGCAATTTTAATCGTTTTACTGGCCTTGTCAGCATAATATTTGTCTGTAAGCCCTCCCTGATTATCCAAATATCCGTTTACAATCAGATCAAATACAATGGCAAAGGCCATATCCTTTGTAATCAGTAACTTATGGCCTTTTTCATTTTCCACCATGCGATCCGCAAACAGCTCCGGCGTGACTTTCTTGGGCCGGTCTGCAACGGCTTCTGCAAATTCATTCTGCAGCCCTTTGGCAAAGCTGTCATAGCTTTCGCTGGCAATTACTGTCAGCACGTTGATATTGTGCACATCGCTTCCCAGCAAATTCTCATCCATGCGCTCTCCGTCCTGATTCACACAAAGGCGGAGGCCCCGCCCTACCTCCTGGCGTTTGCGAACCTCGCTGCTGCTTTGTTTCAAGGTGCATATCTGAAATACGTTAGGGTTGTCCCACCCTTCCCGCAGTGCAGAATGGGAAAATATAAATCTTACAGGGGAACGGTTCGGATCTCGCTCCAGCAGCAGTTCTTTATTTTTCATAATCAGATCGTATGCATCAATATCGTCAGAAGAAGACTCTTTCCCCGTCGCTTTGCTGTTGACCATGCGTCCCTTTTTATCAATGGAAAAATATCCGGCATGGGTTCTGCAGGCTGGAATCAATTCCAGATATTTACTATAGTCGTCATTGCCATCGCTTTGCAGGCTGCTGATAATATCCTGATATTCTTCTTCAAACATCTGGGCAAAAATCCCGTCCTGGGCCTGGCCCGCTGAGTCATAGTTTTTATAGTGAGCAACCTCATCAATAAAAAATAATGACAAAACCTTGATTCCTTTATAAAACAGCTGCCTTTCCCGTTCAATGTGAGATAAGATTGTTTCCCTGATTTGAATCCTTCGAAGCTGGGCTTCATTTACCCTGCCGATAACATCTCCTGCATAAATCTTAATTCCATTAATAAATTCCACGGAATTATCACGTCCGTCAATGTCCTTAACGATAAATCCATTTTCATACTCAGATAATTCCCCTGAATGATGGTAAAGGTTAAAACCGATGTTGGCTTTCTGGCTCTTTTTCCTTATTCCAGACACTCCCTTAAAGTCAAACTGCAGCGTGGCTGTGGGAGCAGATTTGGAAAGATTGATACCCTCCAGATAGATGTAACTGCCTGTTGCTTCTGTTCCGATCTCTGTAATACCCTTAACCGCAATCTTCTTAACCAGGTGCTTATTGTAGGCTTCCATGGCATCAAGACAATACACCATATTGTAAATACTGTCATGTTTATGGGTTGCGGAATACCGCAGAGTCATCAGCGGATTAAATGCTTTAAGGTTTTTCTTTGTCTGCTTCCCCTCAACAGACTGGGGCTCGTCAATAATTATTATGGGATTTGTTTTGGCAATAATGTCAATGGGCCGGCGGCTGCGCAGTTCATCCAGCTTCATATAAATCCTGCGGGCAGCCTGTCCTTTTGCATTAAATGCCTGGGAATTAATAATCATCACGTTTATCCCGCTGTCAGACGCAAAGCCATTGATTTGGCTTAATTGGGAGGAATTGTATATGAAAAATCTGATTTTCTTTCCATACTCTTCTGTAAAATGATCCTGTGTCACTTGGAATGACTTATACACGCCTTCTCTGACAGCAATACTGGGAACCACGACGATGAATTTGCTCCACCCGTACTGCCTGTTTAATTCATACATTGTCTTTATATACGTATAAGTCTTTCCGACTCCTGTTTCCATTTCTATGGACAGATTAAATCTTCCTTCAAGCTTTTGGGAAGGCGGAATCCGATTATCTCGCTGCACCTTATTTAAATGTTCCAGAATCATCCCGTCCGGCAGCATAATATCTGCATTGGACCAGCCTGTAAAATCCTGTTCTTCTGTTAATGTGACCTGGTAGCAGCCTGTGCCTTGATCCATCCTGTAGGATGGAGTCTGATACGGCTGTCCGGCAAATACGTCTGCCACTGCCTTTGCCGCATCTGCCTGGAATTGCTGGTGCTTAAACTGCAGTTTCATAACACCCTCCTAGATTACCTTAATCCTTGTATCAGGAGATAAATGTTTAAATATCTCAGTTACATTAAGTTTAGCCGGACTGTCAGGAAAGCTGCCGTCCCTGAACACGGCCCTTAAAGGCCGCCTTTTTGCCACAGCCTTTACCACGCTGTCAGGAATTCTTTCCGAAAAGCAGGCTATTAATTCTCCGTCATTGTAATCATGTATGCTGCACCCGTCAATCACCAGGGATTTATACGGCAGAGAAAGAGGCAGTCCCCATTCCAGCACACATCCAAACAACAGATCCAGCTCCGTCCTGTCACTTTTAATATTATATTCCAGGAAAAGCAGCAGATTCTGATCATACTCTTCAGGAGAATAATATATATCTTTCATATTTGTATCATCCACGTTAAAAACGCGGAACCCATAATCAATATCTGCATTTG
This sequence comes from uncultured Hungatella sp., assembly GCA_949879025.1. Classification (GTDB taxonomy): domain Bacteria; phylum Bacillota; class Clostridia; order Lachnospirales; family Lachnospiraceae; genus UBA3402. Next base: position 89,355 of record CATLBO010000001.1, read on the forward strand.
TCTCTGTTTTAATCTTTTCTCCGGCACGGATGATCCTGTCCCTGCCAATCTGGCAGATATCCCTGTAGCCTTGTGCGTATGCCTGCGTATTTT
>CATLBO010000002.1 GCA_949879025.1 uncultured Hungatella sp.
TTGTATCCCCTTGCAATAATTTCATCTCTGTAAACAATGACACAGCCAATAGGAACCTCATTAAGAACGGCTGCTTTCTTTGCCTGCCGGATAGCTTCTTTCATATATTTTTCTTCTTTTGTCATAAGGGATTCCTCTTTTTATTTATGTATTCCCAAAATCTCTCTGCTTGAACCTTTACGGCACATGAGCGGATTAATCCATCAGAAATTTTATTGACATAAGTATAACCGAAACTCTGCAAAATGAAAACAGGGATTATGGATTTCTGTTATGAGCCAAGGCGTATATCTGTATACCAGTATCCAAAACGGTCATCTCCGGTTGGCTGTACTTTAGATAAAACAAAGTTTGGAAATCCAAACATGGCCGCCATATATTTTTCATTGCTGTAATAATGGCCCGGCACCCCCAGAAGAAATCTGGGCCGCCCTTTAGGATTGTTCAGTCTGGCAAAAATCAGGTATCGATGGTTATAGTAGCCATGAAGAAGAAAGCTGTTATTTCCATACCCCCATGTTTCTCTGGGAAGAAGGCCAATATCCTGGGGCTTAATCGTAATGATCTCGCATCCTCCATTATAATCAAATGCCTGTATTTTAGGATAGGTTTTATAAAATCTCTGCCATACACTGTCAATTCCAGGCTCATCGTCAGGCATATGCTGTTCCGGCAATACAGTTCCGGCCGGCCGGCTTCCCCGCTGAGAATCAGCGTGGCCGGAGGCTGGCTGCTGGACAGGCTGCCAAACCGCCTCTTGCGGCTTTGTGCTTTCCGTCATTGGCTCTGATGCTGCTGCAGATTCCGCTGCAGGAGATGCGGAAGACAAAGCTGCCGTATTGTCCCCAGCCGGATGCTCTCCCCGGTTTTCCGGCTGGAGCTGGCTGACGGGGTCCCTCCTTTGGCTTTCCGGCTGAGGCTGGCTGATGGGGTCCCTCCTTCGGCTTTCCGGCTGAGGCTGGCTGACAGGTTCCCTCCTTTGACTTTCCGGCTGAGGCTGGCTGACTGGTTCCCTCCTTTGGCTTTCCGGCTGAGGCTGACTGACGGGTTCCCTCCTTTGGCTTTCTGACTCTGCCTGTATGCCTGAAGCAGCGTCCCACTGGCTGACAGGTATTCGGGACTCAGATTCAGAACTTTGATTTTCCGGCTTTGTCAGTCCTCCTGACCCTGGCCTGTCATAGATTGGCTGTGCCTGCCCGCCAGGCTGTCCTGTTCTCATTCCCTGGCTTGTGCGGCCTGACAAAGGCTGGCCGCTCTGCTGGGCGGAACGGCTCTGCCTGCTTGGACGTACAAGCCAATTGGGCGGAAACAGCATTCCTGATTGTCCCCACTGATTTTGCCTGGACGGCTGGGGCGGTATAGATCTTTCTTCTCTGTCTGTTGGTTCATTGCTCATGATTTCTGGCTGTGGCTCCATGGTCTTTGATTCCTGCCACAGCTTATATGCCTCCGCCTGCCCGGATTCTTCAAGGCTTTCCGGTTCTTTCTTCTCGGGTTCCGGTTTTTCTTCTGAGGAGGTGCAAATCTCCGGCATGGTTTCCGGTTCTCCCTGCTCAGTTTCCAGATTTTCTGCTTCGCTTTCTCTTTTAAAATCTGCAGCCGTCAACTCTTTACCAATAGGCAGTACTTCCATAGGCCGTATTTCCATAACACCCATATCAGCCGGCCGCAGTATTTCTTCCGCTTCAGCAGGCGGTACGACAGATGTAGGCAGTTCCTCTTCCCCAGTGTCTTCCTGCTGCCTGCCAGGCGCCGCTTCCTCCTGTTTGCTCTGAGCTTCGATCTCCGCTTCAACAGCCTCTGCCACTAAGCCTTTATCCGGCTCCTCCTTTTTCACCCTTTCAGAAGTGGCCTCCTCAAGAACCACTTCCGCTGCATGTGCCACTGCGTCCTCCCAAATGGTGGTATAGCTTTGCCAGGAATCTGACAAGTTATGGACTGTAAGACCATAACACTGGTCTATGGTATGTCCGGAGCCAGCCACATTTCCAACCGCAACTATGGCCCTGAATTCTCCTGCCCCGTTTCTGATGAAAATCCTCCCTACCAGAATCTCTTCCGAACCGGATAAAAGATATACTCCTGTATCCTGACTTCCGATATAGACATTCCTTACATTAACCTGGATCTTACACTGTCCGTTTCTCACCTCTAATTTTGCAAAACCCACGTTTTTTCCTTTTATTCCGCCCTCGTAAGCATATATGTACGAAATCAGTCTGCGATAATTAGACATACAATCACCCCTTTGGTTAATATTCTATGTAATTACCCATTGAAAGTATGACATAAAAATGTTATCCTATATCATGAAAGTATAAAAAAAATTTTTATGGAGGTATTTCTATGAGGGTATATCAGGTAAAAAGCTATGATGACATGAGCAGAAAAGCTGCCAATGTTATTTCTGCACAGATCATCATGAAACCTGACTGTGTTCTGGGTCTGGCAACCGGTTCTTCTCCTATCGGAACCTATAAGCAGCTGATTGACTGGTATAATAAAGGAGATCTGGACTTCTCACAGGTAAAGTCCGTAAATCTGGACGAGTATAAAGGCCTGCCCAGAGACAATGAACAGAGCTACTACTATTTTATGTACAACAACCTGTTTAAACATGTAAACATTCAGCTTGACAATACCAATGTCCCCAACGGCATGGAGCCGGATTCGGAAAAAGAATGTCTTCGCTATGAAGAGGTTATTGCCAAACTGGGCGGCGTTGACCTGCAGCTTTTAGGGCTTGGACGCAACGGCCATATCGGTTTTAATGAGCCGGATGAAACATTCGGAACCATTACTCATTGTGTAAATCTGACAGAGAGCACCATTGATGCCAACAAAAGGTTTTTCGCCAGCATTGACGATGTTCCCAAGCAGGCTTACACCATGGGTATTAAGACCATTATGAAGGCAAAGAAGATTCTGTTGATTGTCAGCGGAGAGGACAAGGCTGATGCTCTGGCTCAGGCAGTTCACGGTCCTGTCACCCCGAAGCTTCCGGCGTCTATTCTTCAGCTTCACAATGATGTTGTAATTGTTGCTGACGAAGCCGCCTGCTCCAAGATGCCCAAATAATCACAGCAGATCTATAACAATAAAAAGCGTATCTCTCAGGAAGCTGGGGATACGCTTTTTGCAATAAATATCTTCTTGTGTTTAAACCGGATGATCCTCAAACCAGTCAGCAAGCTGGGCAAACTGCTTCAGAGTCAGGGATTCTCCTCTCACCAAAGGCGGCACTCCCAGGCTGTCTATGGCCTGGGCAATCATTTCTTTAGAATAAGAAAGTTCCGGAGAATTATTCAGGCCGTTCTGCAGCGTTTTCCTTCTCTGGTTAAAAGAGGCCCGTATAATCCGAAACATAAGTTCCGGATTCTTTGTTTTAACAGCCGGATTACAGTGCCTGGTAAGACGGATTACGGCAGAGCCTACGTTTGGACGGGGAATAAAACAATTTGGCGGTACATTTGCCACAATATAAGGCTCTGCATAATACTGCACCGCCAAAGAGAGGGCCCCGTAATCTTTGCTGCCTGGCCCCACCTGCATACGATCGGCAACCTCCTTCTGAACCATAACCGTAATATTGTCAACAGGCACATGACTTTCAAACAGCCCCATAATTATAGGGGTTGTTATATAATAGGGGAGATTGGCTACCACTTTAATTGCAGTTCCTCCATTGTAAGTATCCACCAGCTCATTAATATCAACCTTCATAATGTCCTGATTGATAAGCGTAATATTATCATAGCCCTGCAGCGTTTCTTCCAGGATTGGAATCAGATTTTTGTCAATCTCCACAGTTACTACATGACGGGCCAGTTCTGCCAGACGCTGGGTCATAACACCGATTCCCGGGCCGATCTCCAGAACACAGTCCTCCTTGGTGATTTGGGCCGCATTAATAATTTTATCAAGGACATGAGGATCAATCAGAAAGTTCTGTCCAAACTTTTTCTGGAACGCAAACTGATATTTTTTAATCATCTCAATGGTTTTCTGAGGATTGCCCAACTGGGACTGCCTGGTCTGTTCCATAAATACAGAGTCCTTTCTCAATCATGAATACGGTACATGGCTTTGGCATTATTATTGGTTATGGATATTATCTCTTCTTCCGGAATGCCTTTTATCTGACTGACAGCCTTTATTACATACGGCAGGTTCAGAGAGGAATTACGTCTGCCCCGGAATGGCTCCGGGGAAAGATATGGGCAGTCGGTTTCCAGCACCATGCGTTCCATTGGCATATACTCCACTACTTCTTTCAGCTTCCTGGCATTTTTAAACGTGACAACTCCGCCGATTCCCAGATAAAATCCCATGTTCAGATACTCTTTAGCCAGCTCCGTCCCATAGGAAAAGCAGTGGATCACCCCACCCATATCGCCGGCTTTCTGCTCTTTCATAATGTCCAGCGTATCTTTTGCCGCATCCCGGCTGTGAATGACCACAGGAAGTTTTGTTTCTCTTGCCAGGTTCAGCTGCCGGATAAACCATTTTTTCTGTATCTCCCTCTGCGGTTCATCCCAATAGTAGTCCAGCCCGATCTCGCCGATTGCCACTACCTTTGGCTGTGCTGCGGCCTCCTTCAGCCAATCCATCAGATGATCATTCATTTCCCCAGTCTCGCTGGGGTGTACCCCTACGGCTCCGTAAATAAAAGGATATTTTTTCATCAGTTCCAGCGTATCTTTCGTACTCTGGATACTGGCTCCCATATTAACTGCCATTTCGATTCCATGAATGGCAAAACTGGATAACAGAGCATCTCTGTCCTCATGAAAAGCTTCATCATCATAATGGGTATGGGTATCAATTATCATGGGACTGTCCTCTCCTCATTTACATACTCTCCGGATCAAACTTTACATCCAGAAGTATTTTAATTTCTGTTTTCAAATATTCTCTAAAGTAAAACTCTATGGATTCCTGCCAGTATGAGAAGATGAGCAGGGTAACAGACATAGAAAAACCACTGCCATTTCTTGTTCCCTCTTTCCCCATTGTACATGCGTATAGGGATAAATGCCAAAGGTGCTGTTACTTCCCACAGCAGGGCCAGACTGCCTAGGATTGTCTGCATCCTGGCATCTCTGCGGCAATAATACAGCAATAGGATAAAAAAAACGCCAAAAGCTCCATAATCCGCTTTAAGAAGCTGTGCCCCGCCGCAGCACAAAACCACTGCCGCCGCCTGTTTCCACAGGCTTTGTTCTGCTTCGAATTTTCGGACTGCTTCCAGGGCAGCAAGTCCTATAAACAGAGTGATAAATACATTTTGATACCGGACATAAAACCATGTGTTAAAGATTGCCAGATCAAAGGGAATCTCTGAAATAACAGCAAACAAAAACAGCCTTTTGGCATACTTTTTTACATCACTTGTATGAATAAAGCCTTCCACAATCTGAAAGCTGAAAATCGGAAATGCCAATCTTCCTATAAGCCGCAGTATTATATTCACGTTCCACCACAAGGCAGTCGATTCGGAAGTCTGGGCAGCAATATAATCAAAAGGGCCTCCCAATATCCTGTTCTCAATCAGCACCACTGCCCCATGGTCTATAAGCATGGAAACAATGGCAATCATTTTCAGCACATTGCTGTTCACGCACCTAAAGGATGTTTTTTTCGGCATTAGCAGATCTCTGCTCCTGACGGCATAGGTTTCTCTGGAGTCATCAAAGCCAGGTTTCCTTCCTTATCTTCTGCACATAAAAGCATTCCCTCAGACATAACCCCTGCCATCTTTCTGGGCGCCAGGTTCACCAGAACCATAACTTTTTTGCCTACCATTTCTTCCGGCTTGTAGTAAGCTTTAATTCCGCTGACAATCTGTCTTACCTGACTGCCTATTTTTACTTGGCTGCAAAGAAGCTTTCTGGACTTTTTCACTTCCTCGCAAGCAATGATCTCCCCTACCTGGAACTGCATTTTTGCAAAGTCATCATAAGTGATTTCTTCTTTGGCCTCTGCATCTTCCGCTTCTTCCGGCTTCGTGCCTTCACTGCCGGCTTCCCTGCTTTCAGCGGCTTCTGTCGGTTTGTTTTCTTCCGATTCAAGCATTGCCTCTACTTTGTCCATAACTTCTTTCATGTCCATACGGGCAAAAAGGATCTCTGGCTTTTCAGCTACCTTCCCATTATCATGGTACAGTCCGAAAACATCCATCTGATCAAGTTCTCTTTTATCCGTATTCAGCTGGCTTAAAATCTTTTTCGATGTTTCAGGCATAAAGGGTTCAAGGAGAGATGCACCTATGGTAATGGCCTCCGTCAGATTATAAAGCACTGCTGCCAGGCGCTCACGGCTGGCCTCCTCTTTCGCTAAAGTCCACGGCATTGTTTCGTCAATATATTTATTGCACCTGCGGAAAATATTGAAGATTTCACTGATGGCATCTGCCACCCGAAGCTGCTCCATTTTCTCGTCTGCCTTTTTTACTGCTGCCAGAACCGTATCTTTCAGATCCTGGTCTACATCATCTGCAGCTCCTGTATTTTTTACGGTTCCGCCGAAATATTTGTTTGACATGGAAATAGTGCGGTTTACCAGATTGCCCAGCACATTGGCTAAATCGGAATTAAGCCGCTCCACAAGCAGTTCCCAGGAAATCACTCCGTCATTGTCAAACGGCATCTCATGAAGCACAAAATATCTTACGGCATCTACTCCAAAAAAGTCCACTAAGGTATCCGCATACAGTACATTCCCCTTTGACTTGCTCATTTTGCCCTCTCCCCGCAGAAGCCAGGGATGGCCAAATACCTGCTTAGGCAGAGGAAGATCCAGAGCCATGAGGAAAATCGGCCAGTAGATCGTATGGAACCGGATAATGTCTTTTCCAATCAAATGCAGATCAGCAGGCCACAGCTTTTTAAACTGCTCCCCATTCTCCCCGCCGCAGTCATATCCGATACCTGTAATATAGTTGGTCAGCGCATCCAGCCACACATATGTCACATGCTTCGGATCAAAGTCCACAGGAATCCCCCAGCTAAAGGACGTTCTGGACACACACAGATCCTGTAGGCCCGGACGGAGGAAATTGTTCATCATCTCGTTTTTCCTGGAAACCGGCTGAATAAATTCGGGATGCTCTTCAATATGCTTTATAAGGCGATCCGCATATTTGCTCATCTTAAAGAAATATGCCTCTTCTTTTGCCGGCTGAACCTCTCTTCCGCAGTCCGGGCACCGGCCGTCCGTCAGCTGGGACTCTGTAAAGAAAGATTCACAGGGGGTACAGTACATTCCCTCATAATATCCTTTGTAAATATCACCCTGGTCAAAAAGCCTTTTAAAGATTTTCTGTACTTGTCTCTCATGGTCTTCATCTGTAGTCCGGATAAACTTGTCATAAGACGTATTCATCAAATCCCACACTGCTTTTACCTGGCCAGCGACCCTGTCCACATACTCCTTCGGCGAAATTCCTTCTTCCTGCGCCTTCATTTCAATCTTCTGCCCGTGCTCGTCCGTACCTGTCTGAAAGAAGACATCATATCCCTGAGCCCGTTTATATCTGGCAATGCTGTCCGCCAGCACAATCTCATATGTGTTTCCAATATGAGGCTTTCCTGATGTATAGGCAATGGCCGTAGTCATATAATAAGGCCCTTTACACGCTTTGCACATAAATTTATTCTCCCTTCTGCGAAATAGAGTGTAGCTGGTTCTTAGTGTACCTTTTAAAATACTTTTCGTCAACATTTTTTCATTTGTTGTATTATTGGGAAATATAAATTATACTATTAACTATACAATAAAAATGGAGATTCTTTTATGATGAAAACTATCCGAAAATGCCGCTTTAGCTTAATCCCTCTGTTTCTGGTCCTGTCCCTTCTATGCTCCTGTGCCCGCAGCTCCCCTGCGGAAACCTCTCCCTATGAAACCTACAGGGCTTCCCAGGCAGATGATTCCCAGGAGCCGCCTGGTTCTCTTTCTTCGTCCCCAGACTCTCCGGAAGTACAGAAAGCACGTTCTGATTTTGATCAGTTATGCGGCAAACTGTTTCATGACCAGCTGTCTGATAACTATTTGACTCTTCATTATACCCTTGCTGACCCTGCTGCATATGGCATCACAGACTGTAACCGGGATTTCGGGGATTTCTCACTGGATCTTCTCAAAGAATCCGGTGAAAGCCAAAAGGAAGATCAGGCGGCCCTGGAAGCCATTCCCTTTGATCTTTTAACATCAGAGCAGCAGCTGACTTACAGAATTTTGGAAGATGCCTACAAAACCGAAGCGAAATTTCAGGGTCTTGAGCTTTACTATCAGCCTCTGGCTCCCACTGTCGGAATTCAGGCCCAGCTTCCTGTTCTGCTTGCCGAGTATATCTTCTATGCCAAACAGGATGTGGAAGACTATCTGGCTCTGCTGTCTTCCATTGACCAGTATTACGGACAGATACTGGAATTTGAAAAGGAAAAGGCAAAAGCCGGCCTTTTTATGACTGACACCTGTGTTGACACCATTATCAGCGATTGTGACGCCTATTTAGCCGTGCCGGAAGAGAATTTTCTGGCTTCCACGTTTAATGAGCGTATTGACGCCATGTCAGGCCTTACAGACGAAGAGAAGGCTTCTTATAAAGCGGAAAACCTGGAGGTTCTGGCCAGTCATTTTGTTCCTGCCTATAAACTTCTCCTGGATGGCTTAAATGAGTTAAAGGGAACATGTACCAATGATAAAGGAATGTGTTATTATCCCCAGGGCAAACAATATTATGAGTACCTGGTTCATTCGTCCACCGGAACCACATATGAAACGATTGAAAAGCTTCATGACGCCATCGAAAATCAGCTTAATTATGATCTGGCAGCCATGTCAAAGCTGCTTCTGGATCATCAGGAATTGGGACAGATGCTGGATGATTATCAGTTCTCCTATACTGAGCCGGAAGACATACTGGAACATTTAAGACAAGTGATCAGCGCCGATTTTCCGGAGCTGGAAGACTGCAGCTATACTACTAAATATGTGCCGTCGTCCCTGGAGCACACGTTAAGCCCGGCATTTTTTCTGGTTCCTCCCATGGATCGTTATAAAGACTGTGTTATCTACATTAACCAGGGGTCTGTCAGCATTTCCGGTGATCTTTATACGACGCTGGCCCATGAAGGCTATCCAGGACATCTTTATCAAAACGTATACTTTTTGAGCAATTGTGATTCTCCTTTAAGAAAAATCCTTAATTTCAGCAGTTACAGTGAGGGATGGGCCACCTACGTAGAAAACTATGCATATACCACTGACAACGGCCTGCCGCCGGAACTTGGCCGGCTTCTGGCACATAATGCCTCTGCTTCCCTGGCTCTTCACGCATTGCTGGATATTAATATCAATTACTTCGGCTGGGATAAAGAACAGGTTTCTTCTTACCTGTCCCAATATTATGATACCAGCGATGCCTCTGTTGTTGACCAGCTTTATGGCTATATGCTGGAATCCCCGGTAAACTATCTCAACTATTATGTAGGATATCTGGAAATCCGCCGTATGAAAGAACAGGCAGAAAGAGTTTTAAAAGACAGATTTGACTTGAAAGAATTCAACCGTTTTATTTTGGATATAGGGCCAGCGCCGTTCACAGTAATAAAACCTTATTATGAGCAGTGGCTGGCAGGCTGTACAGAATGAGTCTGAAAAATAGCGGCAGCATCGTCCCTTGCATGATGCTGCCGTCATTTTTATTTGTTATGATTCTTCATAGTTTTCTGTAAATTCCAGATAGTCTCCATCACCCTGGGCAGTCTGTGCGCTTTCATAATTCTCCCCATTGATCAGAAGCTTTAATTTGTCAAGCTCATAATTCTCAATAAAGGTATTGGCAATGGCATTCAGCATCATGGTTTCCTCAGCTGCTCCCCATTCAGGAACTTTGGACAGGTCAAGAGTTCCGATTCTCTCCCCGTCTTCTGCAGAGTCTACATCCATACCCGGGCCGATTTTTTCTCCGCCTTCAATTTCAAGCAGATTCACTACTGTGTCTTCATCCAGCACTCCATTTTCAATCAGGCAGTCAACCAGGGTCTGTTCTGTAACACCCTCTAAGTCGATTCTCTGCCGCATCAGCTTTGTAGAATCACTGTTGGGAACAAAAATAAATGCCATCTCATAAATCGGAGCAGCTTCATCAGCCTCTCTCTTTATGGCAGCATTGCTTTCTGCTACCATCTCTGGGGTTATGCCATCAGGATTGCGCTGCGTGCTCTGCACCCCCTGGCCTCCCTTACCTTCAGCTTTTGTCTCCGATACATCAGTTGGCGTACATGCCGCCAGAGAAAATGCCATCATGACCCCTGCCAAACACATAATCAGTTTCTTCATAATTACAAATATCCTCCTTTAGTAATCTTGCCAGCTTCGAAACCATCGATTCAGCTTTGTCAAAGTCTTAATCAGCAGCTCCATCTCATCCTGACTTAGTTCTTTTGAAACACCGTCAATCATAGCGTGATGAAATCTGGCGTGATGCTCAAACGCCTCTCTGCCCTTTTCCGATAAAGAAATATAGACTTCCCGGCGATCCATGGTTCCCCGCTGCCGAATCACATATCCTTTCTTTACCAGGCTGTTCATGGCTATGGTAAGTGTACCTACAGTGACAGACAGAAGACGGGCAATGGTTGACATGTTCTTAGGTTCCCCGGTTCCAATAGCTTCAATGACATGCATATCATTATTGGTCAGATCCTTATATTCTTCCGTAATGATTGCTTTTTGCTCAATGTCCATAATATCACGGAACAGGTTAACCAGCACTTCATTCAACGTTTGGTACGTATCCACGGTCTGTCCTTTCATCTGATGGTTCTTCAAAGCTTTCTTTCCACTATAATTACACCCCAAACAGGCGTGCTTTCTCATTATACATGATTTCCCCAAACAGGGCAACTGTTTATTCCTTAAAATCTCTTAACAAATTTAGGCGTTTTCTGGAAAAAAATTATAAATATTGCCCCAATATAATACTCATGACAATTCCTGTAAAGGTTGCCAGCAAGGCTCCTGGCAAGGTATATCTTGTCTTTTTTATTTTTACTGACATAAAATAAATACTGATGGTGTAAAATACAGTTTCTGTACAGCTAAGCATTATAGACGTAATCATCCCCAGATGCGAGTCCGGCCCGTACTGATTAAAAATATCCAAAGCCAGCCCTGTAGCCGCACTGGAGGAAAACAGCTTTATAAGCGCTATGGGAAGCAGTTGAGAGGGAAATCCCAGATTTTCTGTCCATTGTCCTAAAAAGCCGGCCAAAGCATCTAAAAACCCTGATGCACGAAGAACCCCCACTCCTACCATAAGCCCCACCAGCGTAGGCATGATTCCTGCAACGGTTTTCGCCCCTTCTTTTGCCCCTTTTACAAAATCGTCATATACAGGGCGCTTCATCAGCAGGCCAAAACCTACGATGTAAAATATGGTTAGAGGAATCACATAGTCAGATATGTACAAAATTATTTTCATGAAAAGGCGGCCTCCTTTTTTTCGGTTCATTGCGTCTTGGATCTTTCTGTGATCCAGTGGCAATCATCACTTTATAAAATATAACACTTTCTTCAAATTTATTACGCTTCCCCCTTCCCAACTGCTTGGCTTTTATGTAAAATAAACCTTGTCTATAAGGAGGTTGTGAAACATGAGCTTATTATTTCTTCAATACCCGGCCTGTTCTACCTGCCGAAAGGCAAAGTCCTGGCTGGATCAAAACAGCAAAGAGTATACAGAACGTCATATGAAAGAGCAGAATCCATCTGCAGATGAATTAAAAGTCTGGCATAAGAAAAGCGGGCTTCCGCTGAAAAAATTTTTCAATACCAGCGGAATGCGCTATAAGGAACTGAAATTAAAGGATAAACTGCCTTCCATGAGTGAAGAAGAGCAAATAAATCTTCTGGCATCTGACGGTATGCTGGTAAAAAGGCCTTTGCTGATCGGGGATGATTTTGTTCTTGCAGGATTTAAGGAGGATCAATGGAAGGAGGCGCTTAAATTATGAATCAGACAGCAATAACTCCCGAAATATGGAAGCCGGATCTGAAAGAGTTCAGGGAAAAAACGAAAGCATTTTATGCAGGCGAAATGGATAAGGGGGCTTATAAAAGTTTCTCCGGCTATTACGGCAGCTACGCCCAAAAAGGCGGCAAAGCCAATATGCTGCGGCTGCGCATGCCTGGCGGAGTGGTGACAAAAGAAAAACTGGACTTTACTGCCCGCATGATTAAAAAATACCAGATTCCGCGGGTGCATTTTACCACCTGTCAGACCATCCAGCTCCACGATCTGGGGGCTGATTCTGCAGGAAGTATTATGGAGGAGGCATTGGAGGCAGGAATCGTAACTCTGGGCGGCGGCGGCGATTATCCCCGCAATGTTATGTGTTCTCCCCTTTCCGGCGTGGAAAATGACGAGTATTTTGACGTGCTGCCCTGGGCCCTGGCTGCCGGAGATTATCTTCTGACGTTTATCAAGGCGGAAAAAATGCCCCGAAAGCTGAAAGTAGGCTTCTCCAACTCCAAGAGAAATCTGACTCATGCCACCTACCGGGATCTGGGATTTGCCGCACAGCCTGACGGAACCTTTGACGTGTACAGCGCAGGTGGGTTGGGAAGTAATCCGAAATTTGGCGTCAAGGTGGCAAAATCCGTGGCTCCTGAAAAAATCCTGTACTATATTAAAGCCATGTGGCTGACCTTCCGGGCTTATGGCAATTACCAAAGCCGTGCAAAGGCCCGCACCCGCTATATGCAGGACGCCCTTGGGGGACCGGAAAATTACAAGAAAGCATTTGAGGAAAAGCTTAAGGAAGTGGTGGACTCCGGAGAGGATCTGACCATTGCCCCCAAAGCTGCTCCCCCCGCAAAAAAAGGAGATGGGAGTGTCATTGACCATCCCAGAGCCCTGCCCCAGAAGCAGCCAGGGCTTTATACTGTAGTATGGCATCCCATCGGCGGCATGGCTGACCCAGATACCATGTGTGCTTTAAGCAGTATGCTGGCTCCTGTAGCAGATGCCCAGCTCCGCCTGGCTCCTGACGAATCTGCTTATATTGTAAACCTGACCGGTTCTGAAGCCAAAGCTGTTCTGGAACTGACAAAAGACAGCGCCAATACGTTATTTGAAACTTCTGTCAGCTGTATCGGAGCCTCTACATGCCAGCAAGGGCTTCGGGATTCCCAATCACTTCTCTCTGCATGTGTTGATGCCGTGCGCAAAGCAGGGATTCCGAACGGAGCCCTGCCCCAGATCCATATCTCCGGATGTCCTTCTTCCTGCGGAACCCATCAGACTGGTTCCATCGGTTTCAGAGGCGGAGCAAAAAAAGTGGACGGGGTTATGGAACCTGCCTTTTCTCTGTTTGTCAATGGCAATGAGCGCCAGGGATGTGAGGCTATGGGAAGGGAAGCAGGCGTCATTCTGCAGTCCGCTATCCCTGCATTTCTTGTTAAATTGGGAAATACTGTGGCAGACAGCGGAATGGATTATGAAAAATGGAATGAGATAAGTCCCCATTTGATTGATGAGATTGCAAAAGAATTTCTCGTGTAGCCAGAATCTCAATAATACTTTGTTCCAGGAAATATATGGGCTGCTGTCATGAGGCTTTTTATCCTCAATACAGCAGCCCATAAAACTATGCAGACAGTCTTACCTCTTTACGCCCTTGGCCCCGGAAAGCGTCTGCTGATTCAAAATATTCGTATCAAAGGTAAAGGTAAGGCTTTTCTCCTCCCTCTCTCTCTTCATAGCCAGCTGAATCATCCTGTCCAGCAGTTCCGGATATTTTATGCCTACAGGCTCCCACAGATAAAAAGCCAGAGAGCCAGGTATGGTATTAATCTCATTTAGATACAATCTGTCCGTATCCCTGTCAATCATAAAATCAATTCTTGAAACTCCGTTGCATCCCAGACACTGGAACGCTTTTATTGCCATGTTTTGGATCTCTTCCCGTTTTTCTGCCGAAAGCTCCGCCGGAATCTTTCTGGATACGCTGGCCATTCCTTTAGAGCCTCCTTTGGCATTGTTCAGATATTTATCCTCATAGCTTAAGATATCATCTGAATGGAGAGGTTCTTCGCATTCTGAAGCAATGGCTTCATTCTCGTCTCCAAGTACGGCACAGTTAATCTCCTGAAGATTCACAATTGCAGGTTCTACAAGTATCCTTGAAGCATAGGCGTAGGCATCGTCTATGGATTTCTCCAGTTCCGTTTTGTTCTTTGCCACGCTGATGCCTACGCTGGAGCCAAGATTTACCGGCTTAATGATAACCGGATAGCTGAATTTCTTTTCTACTGTTGCGATTATGCCAGCCACATCCCTGTAATCTGATGTTTTAAAGAGAATACAGTCTAAAACGGGAACCCCGTTTTCTTTCAAAACTGTTTTTGTATAATATTTGTCCATTCCCAAAGCGGCAGCGGTCACATCGCAGCCTACAAAGGGAAGTCCCAGTGTTTTTAAATAGCCCTGGAGGGCTCCGTCTTCCTCATTAGTTCCGTGGACAATGGGAAATGCAATATCCACAGCAATGGCGTTATTTTTCCCAAATCTTTTCATAGGGACAGGCACCAAGGATACTTGCCCGTTTTCTCTGAAAAACATAACTTTCTGGGATTTTTTCAAAAGTTCCGGGATATTTTTGTAAGCTTCAATATCGCCAGCCTTTTCCCCTGTGTACATATCACCGTCTTTTGTAATATATACCGGAATAACCTCATATTTCTCCTTATCCATGCTCATAATAGCCTGGATGGCTGAGATAATGGAAACCTCATGTTCTACGCTCTTTCCTCCAAAAAGTACTCCTACTTTTGTCTTCATAGTCTCAAATCTCCTCTCACTTTCCTAAATTCCGGCATATCAAAACGCAAAACTTGCCCGAGGCTTTTGTCAGCTTCGTTTTTTTCACGTTTTTCTCAATAATTATCCGGCAAATCGTTTTCCAGCAGAATATATTTATGTTCCTGTTCTTTTATGGCATAAGCCCAAGTTAAAGCCTCCTCCAGTTTTTCCACTGTCTTGCATTTATCCATGGAAAATCCGGAATCCTGTATCCCCTTGCGAATGGGCTCTGTGTGTTTTTTTCCTACCAGGGCAATATAGTCGCAGCAAGCAGCGGCATAGGTGCCCAACTCATAATTATACCGCTCTTCTTCCGCACCCAGTTCTACCATGCCAGGGGTAATTAGAATCCTCACCCCATCAAACATGGCCAGGGTTTCCACTGCCGCCCTGGAGCCGGCAGGATTGGAATTGAAGGCATCATCAATGATAGTAACCGGGCCTTTATCCAGTATCTTCATGCGGTGTTCCACAGACTGGATGCGGCGCACAGGAATTTTTAAGTCTTTCAAGGCAATGCCCAGTTTGTGGGACACTGCTATAGCTCCCACAACATTGGCCACATTGTGCGCCCCAATAAGACGCATCTGAAACTGCTGCGTTTCGCCGTCAGGAGCAGTGACTTTAAACTCTGTCCCAAGCTGGGACAGCCTAATGTCAGAAGCACGGTAACCATTGCAGGATTCCAGTGATTCTGGAACTTTGCCTGTACCAAAGTCTGCGCCGTAAAAAATCCTGTTGCCATACATCTGGCCTTTTTCCTTTATATGGTCATTTATATAGGAATTGTCTCCGTTTAAGAACAGCATTCCGTCTTTCGGCAGCGCATCGGCCAGCTCAAATTTGGTGGATTTTATGTTCTCCATATTGAAAAAGGTTTCCAGATGCTGAGGGCCGATGGAGGTAATGATTCCATGGTTTGGATGTACGATGTCGCATATTTCTTTTATGTCACCCACATGACGGGCCCCCATTTCGCAAATAAAAATTTCATCAGTGGGTTTTAAGGAGCCTCTTATGGTCTTGACCACACCCATAGGGGTATTATAGCTGGCCGGGGTCATCAACACGTTAAATCTGCTTTGCAGAAGGGTATTAAGAAAATACTTAACACTGGTTTTCCCGTAACTTCCGGTTATGCCGATAACGGTCAGACGATCATTCTCTTTCAGAAGCCTTTTTGCATCATTAATATAATGTTGATTAATTCCCTTTTCAACAGGGCTGTTAATCACATTGGCAGGTAAAAGAACAAACCCCTGGATGCACATAACAATGCCGCTGTAAATCCATAATCCCTGGATATTTCCTATCAGATACAGAACAGGCAGCAAAATAAGGCTCAGACATATGTCTGTAGCTATAAGCCTTTTTACCCGGTTGGTATATACAAGCTTTTTCTTAGTATTGTTTAATCTTAAAGTCCGGTAATACCATATAACCAGAAGGGTACAGGCCCCACAAAGGCCTGCCGTAAACGGATTCGGAAAAAGACCTGCCAGAATACTTGCAAAAAGGCCTGCATAAAGCAGTCTCTGTTTTCTTTCATTTTTCTTCAGCCAGACTGCATGTTCCTGATTTTTATAGCCATTAAGCTGAAACATATGCATGTTGTAACACATGGCGAAAAAACTGGCCACTAAGCTCAGTATTATCTCTGCTGCCAATATAATCTTCATATTCTGAACTAATCTCCCATATTAAAATATGATTCCATGATCCTGCGGAAAACTGCCGGCTGGTCTAAAAAGCTGAAATGACCTGCCCCCTTAAGCACAGCCAATCCTGCTTCTGGTATAAGCTGCTCCATAAGCTTTCCGTCAGACAAGGGGGTTGCCGTGTCGTTTTCGCCCCAAATAAGCAAAGTATCCTGTTTAATATCTTTTAAAAGACAGGTCAGATCTTCATTAACAGCCTTTACCATGCACTGCCGCATCATGGGCGACGCATTGCGGTAGTCCGCAGATCCCTGACGGCTTTTCCAGTCGTCGATAAATTCCGGGCATATGGCATAGACTGGCTTTAGGCTGACGATTCTTTTTATTATTTTGTAGGTTTTTATTCTTAGTTTCTGCCTGAACGTCTTCTGCGGCAGGATTCCGGCGCTGTCAATAAGTACAATCTTGGGAATCTCAAAAGCCAGGGATGGCCTGGAGGCCAGACGGATAATGACTCTGCCGCCGTAAGAGTGGCCTATGAGGGCCGCCTTTTTGATATTAAGCGTTTCTATAAATTTCAGGAAAAACCTGGCATAGTCTTCCACGGCCCATGGTTCCCGGGGTTCATCGCTGTCTCCAAAGCCGGGAAAATCCAACTGTATGACTCTGTATTTGGAGGTAAGGCAGGACGCAACCGAATCGTAAACAGCCATGCTGGTGCCCCAGCCCTGCAGGATTACGGCTGTGTCTTGTCCGTCCCCGGATTCTTTGTAGGAAATTTTGTATCCATCTATGACAATCTCCATGTCTTAAACCTTTCTTGTTGGTTGTCTATCATATTTTCACAGTCATTCCTATTCTAAGAGTTCTGGAGGTATCTGTCAATCCACAAATTCCGTAAAGAGCTTACTTATATATATGCCGGCAGGATCTGGCTGTGCAGCCTGCTGATGGACTTTGCATGTCCCAAGGCCCTGTATTTCAAATAAATCTAATTGCGTGCTGTCTGTTGTGGCGGTTTGCTGATTTATATGTTATAATAATCCGACGTACAGTTTTGACATAATTCGTATAGAAAGCAGGTAAATTTTTTGTGAAAAAAAAGCAAAAGAAGGGCAAAATGAGAAATGAGCACAAATATCTCAAAACAAAAACGGGATAACCTGATTGCAAAAATCAGCGAAATCCGAGCCTTTATAGCGTCTGCTCCGCAAGACGAAAATACTGGCAATCTGCTTACATATCTTGCCGAACTGGAAAACGATGTATGCGGAAAAAAATATGGTCTTGTGTTTGAAGAGCACAGAGAAGGAATTGATGAAGTACTTGATACCCAGATTCCCGTCTTAACAGAAGAGAAAGAGCTTTTTATTTCAAATGGCGGACAGATGAATTTTCTTATTGAAGGAGACAATCTTGCTTCTTTGAAACTGCTGGAAAAAACGCACAAGAAAAAAATTGACCTTATTTATATAGATCCTCCATATAATACTGGAAACAAAGATTTTATTTATGATGATGTCTTCGTAGATAAAACAGATTTGTTTTCCCATTCCAAATGGCTTTCATTTATGTCTAAGCGCTTAATTATTTCTAAAAAGCTGCTATCAAAAAATGGTGTGATCTTTATATCTGTTGATGATAAAGAGGAAGCAGGCTTAAAGTTCCTATGCGATTCAATATTCGGAGAGAATTGTTTTATTGCAAATATTTCCTGGCAGCGGACCTATTCAATCCGTAATGATTCTAAAGGTATTCCTTTGGAAGTAGAACATATTTTGGCCTATAGCAGGCACGAATATTGGAAACCAAACAAATTGCCAAGGACTGCAAAAATGGATGCATCCTATAAAAACCCTGATGGTGACAGATGTTCCTGGATGAGCGGTTCTCCGATTGCTTCAGATGCCAAAACTCATCAAGGAATGGTGTATGCTATACAACATCCATTAACTGGTGAAATGCTTTATCCTAATAACACTGCGCATTGGCGATATAGTCAAGAACAGATGTTAGAATATATGAACGGATGGTGTAAATATAAACTTGAAGACCTGCACGACGACGAAAAAAGAGCGGAGATCTGCGGAGTTCCTGTTTCAGAAGTGCGGAAACATGTAAAGGCTATTGTTTTGGAAAAACCGTTTGAGGAGTCCTACCCCTTAGCCAAGAAAGTTTTTGACAAGGGGCCTTGGCCTCGGTTTTATTTTACAAGCGGCGGAAAGGGCGGAATTCGTCGTAAGGTATATGCTGATTCCGTAGGCGGACGAATTGTCACTAATTACTGGATGTATGATGAGGTAGGTCATACAGATGAGGCAAAAAAAGAATTAAAAGCTATATTTGATGGAAACATTCCATTTGATACACCTAAACCCATAAGATTACTTGAGCGTATTCTTCAAATTGCGTCAAACAATGAGAGTATTATCTTAGACTTCTTTGCAGGTTCTGGCTCAATGGGACATGCTGTTATGAATTATAATGCCATAAATAAGGATAGCAAACGTAAATTTATCCTTTGCACTAATAATGAAAACAACATTTGCAAAAATGTTACTTATGAACGCATTAAGCGGGTCATTGAAAAGGAGCACTATGCTGCAACCCTTAAATATTACAAAGTCAATTACGTCCCTGTCTCAGATCGTTTGTATTATGAATATGCTGACGAACTATTAAAGCATATTCGTGAACTGACGGAACTGGAAAACGGCATCGACTTTATGGAAAATTCTGAAATCGCTATTGTTCTTTCCGAAGAAGAACTTAATGAATTTATTTCACATGTTGACGAAAACAGTAAATACAGCAAACTGTATTTAGGGCATGATATTTTAATGGATTCACCGCAGGCACAGACGTTAAAAGACAGAAATATTTCAATAAACATTATTCCAGATTATTATTATAAGGAATTGGAGGGTTATTGATGAAGATTGCTCTTGCAAATTTTCAATTAAAAGCGATTGCTGACTTGACTGCTGCAATGGAACAGCCAAATAGAGATATTATCCTAAAAAGCTGTACAGGGAGTGGGAAAACAATCATTCTTACACATTTTATGGATGAGTATTTAAAAAGCAATTACAAATCTGTGTTTGTATGGCTTACTCCCGGCAAAGGTAATCTGGAGGAACAAAGCAAAGAAAAAATGGATCGCTATATTTATGGAAGTCAGACAAAATTACTTTCTGATATTATGACTTCTGGTTTTGAAGAAAATGATTCCTGCTTTATTAACTGGGAAAAGCTTACGAAGAAGGGTAATAATGCGCTGAAAGAAAGCGAACGAACTAATTTTATAGAACATATACGCAATGCACATGATAACGGTTTAAAATTTATAATTATTGTTGATGAATCTCACCAAAACGACACCATTAAGGCTGACGATATCATTGAACTTTTTCATTCTGAAAAGATAATCCGCTGCTCTGCCACGCCTAAAAATTATAGAAACGCCGCCTTAATTGACATTCCCGAAGAAGACGTTATAGCAGAAGGATTGATCAAAAAGCTGCTTATTATCAATGAAAACTTTGAACAGCATATTAGCATTGACGATCAAATTACATATCTGCTTGATAAAGCCATTGCAAAGCAAAGAGAACTGCAATCTGAGTATTTGAATCGAAAATCACAAATCAATCCTCTTATTATAGTGCAAATTCCGAATAAATCAGACGCCTTACTTGAACGGACAGAAAAATATTTTGAAAACAAGGGTATTACTTATGAAAATAGTACTCTCGCTGTATGGCTTTCTGGTAAAAAACAGAATCTTGAACATATCGAAGATTTAAATGCAATGCCTATTGCTGTAATCATAAAACAGGCAATTGCCACCGGTTGGGACTGTCCAAGAGCGCAAATCCTTGTCAAGCTTCGGGATAATATGAGTGAAGTATTTGAAATCCAGACAATCGGCCGAATCCGTCGTATGCCCGAAGCAAAGCATTATGAAAACGATTTGCTTGATAGCTGTTATCTGTATACATTGGACGAAAAATTTACTGAAAGCGTAAAGCTAAGTTTTGGTAAAGGTGCCCTTGACGCTTACAAAGTGTTTCTAAAACCTGAATACCGCTCCATTACGCTTATCAGTGAATATAAAACCGATGTTCCTTATCCACGTGACGCAAAATTGTCGCTGAAAGTAATTTACAAACACTTCGAGAAGAAATACCGCATTACAAGGGACACTTCCAGAAACAAGACAGCATTAACATTACATGGATATTCTTTTTCAGAAGATATTGTCGATTATACAAAATCAGGTTCCGTAAGTACTTTGTCAAAAGAAAATATATCCGAACTTAACAATATATCCATACATGAACCTCTTAATACGCATAAACATGGTAAAGAGTATCACCATTGCATCGCCGAGATTGGATATAAGGTTAACTTGGATTACAATAGTATGAATACCATTATACGTAAGCTGTTTCTTCACGGATTAAGGTGTGAATCTAAGATTCTCAAAATTGAAACAAGAGAATTATATGCTTTTGTGATTAACAATAAACGTTTGTTAGTTGAGGATGTCCGCCAGGCTATGGCAGATGAAACGCTGCAGCTTTCTATGGCAATACCGAAAATCACAGAAAAACCTATTTGTTTTCCATTCGAAATGATTTTTACTTATGATGGAACTGCAAAATCGCAGGCGGAATTGACAAAGAATGTATATAAAGGCTACCTTTCTTCTGCCGAAAAGCGTTCGATGCCGGAAAAACTTTTTGAACGCTACTGTGAGAGCAATTCACACATTCAATGGTTTTACAAAAATGGGGATAAAGGTATTGAGTATCTTTCTATTGTGTATACAGATAACTTTAGAAAACAGAAATCATTTTATCCTGATTATATTGTTGGAACGGATGATGGAAGTATATGGATAATCGAAACAAAAGGCGGATTTACGAAAACAGGTAATAGCGAGGATATTGACAAGTACACTGCCAAAAAATTCGAAGTTTTGAAGAAATATACGGACAAATATCATTTGCTCGGAGGTATTGTCCGGCAGGATATGCAAAGCAGCGAACTTTGCATCTGCACAAAAACCTATTCTGATGATATTAAGAGCGACAGCTGGAAACTATTATCAGACGTGTTGTAAAAGGGCTGATTAAATAATGCGGGATATTTCATATTCACATGGAAAGCTATTTTGATGCTACCGTACTAATACTGTCTTGCGGAAATAACAGTGGAGCAACTGCCCTCTGTCTATACCCGCTGCACGCCTGCAAAGATAGATATAGCAGGCACCTGCTACACCGTCACTTTGCAGACGCATAGACGACCATTCCGCAAGGCAGTACTCACTAAGGACTTGGCTTATCTGGCAGAGTAGTTATTGGCTGACCAGAATAATCCAATATAAAAGAGTTTGTCTTAAGGCGCAAAAATCAGTTCCTCTATATCCACATCCGTCTCTATCATCTGATTCTCTTTCATAAACTGTTCTGTTTTCTTCATAGCCTCAATATCCGAATCCTTTATGGCCATGTCAAAGTCATATAAAGGATACATCTCTTTCACGGCTTCCACTGTCAGCTCTGTCTCTTTGGCTGCGGCTTCCATGGCCTTCTCTTCCTCAGCATCTATATAATCCAGCACCTGCTTCTGGGCCTCCAGGAATGTCTTTATCTCTTCCGGATGCTCTTTCGCATACTGGCCCCCAACAGCTACCACGATAGTAGCCTCTGTCAGCCCCTCGCCGTCCGTCACCACATTGAAGCCGTCCTTTTCCGTGTTATAGGCCGCAGGTCCTGCCAAAAGGGCTGCATCCACACTGCCGCCCATGAGAGCTGCCTGGGAGTCCGGAATGCCCATGGACAAAAACTCAATATCCTGTTCTGTCATTCCTGCACTGGCCAGATATGCTGTGAGCAGTTCATGGAGAATGGTTCCCTTGGGGCCTGCCACCTTCTTGCCCCGCAAATCCTCCGGCGACTGAATGGCTCCGTCCTTGCTGAAAAGCTTAAAGGCTTTTGGGGAACGGCTGTATGTGCTTATAATCTTTATATCCAGTCCATTGGACGCCGCCAAAATCACGGATGTGGCTCCCACTGCATTCAAAAACTGAATATCCCCTGAAGCCAAAGCCTGGGTCTGTTCCGGCCCTGTAGTTAAATCTGAATATCCCACCTCATACCCCAGTTTCCCAAATGCCTCCGCAAAGATCTCCTGATCCTTTTCCACAATCGAAGGCACATTAAGAGGAGACTTCACATATGTCACCATAATCGTTCCTTTAGGTTCAGTTTTTGCATCTTCCTGAGATCCGGTTTCGATCTGGGAATCGGACTGGGTCTGTGCTTCTGACTCTGTTCCCTGCTCACTGCTGCTTTCCTCCTGCCTGGCTGCCCCGCTGCCCTGCTCCTTCTGCTGTCCTTCTCCGCATCCTGCCAGTATCCCGGCGCTTAGTACTCCAGCCAGCATCCATGCAATTCCTTTTTTCAAAACTTTTTCTCTGAATTTCATCTTCTTTTACTCCTCCATTTTCAAAAATCATTGTTTGCTTATGTCAGCCTGTCTTTCAAAAACGCCGCCTTATGGAAACATTCCAATTTCACCGGTCTTTTCCATCTCCTCAACGATCCCCTTCTTAATCTTCCCCATTTTCTCTGAAAGCAAATCCCTGGGATAAGGTATATTTCCCAAATCATACTCTTTCCTGCATCCCCCATCTTCCAATATAACCACCTTGTTTCCAATAGTCAGCGCCTCATCAATACTGTGGGTCACAAACAGGATTCCCTTTTGTTCCGCCTGATGAATCTTTAAAAGCTCCCTCTGCATCTGGTTTCTGGTAAAGTAGTCCAGAGCCGCAAAAGGTTCATCCATCAAAAGGTAATCCGGCTTATAAGCCAGCGCCCTGGCAAGGGCTGCCCTCTGCTGCATTCCGCCGGAAAGCTGGGACGGATATGCATCTTCAAATCCCTTCAGGCCAGTCAGCTCCAGCAGATAATCAAGATGTCTGTCCAGAACTTTTTGTTTCCCTCTCCCCTGCCTCTTTCCCGTTCCGAAAAGAATGTTGTCTCCTGCCGTAAGCCAGGGCATAAGGCGAGGCTCCTGAAAAATGACTCCCACCTTTGTATCTGATCCCATTTCCACGCATCCTCTGTCTGCCTGTTCCAGCCCTGCTGCCAAACGGAGAAGAGTGGTTTTTCCACATCCGCTGCGTCCAAGCACCACTGTGATTCCATGATTATCCACATCCAGATTCAGGCCTTTCAACACTTGAATGCGCTTTGCTGCAACCCGATATTCCTTATATAAATCCCTGATTTTCATGCGCCGCTCCTTTTGTGCTTCCCTTTACAGCCATCCGGCCAATCACCTGAAATACTTTGTCACAGGCCATTCCCACAGCCCCTATGGTAAGAATCCCTGCCGCCACTTTATCGGATCTTGACATCTGCTGAGCGTCCAAAATCAGATATCCGATACCTTTGGATGCTGCAATCATTTCTGCGCCGATAATGGCCCGCCAACTGTATCCAAGGCCCACTTTCATGCCAACGAGAATATCAGGAACTGCCCCAGGAAGGACAATCCTGGTAAATTGCCTCCATCTTCCAAACCCAAAGGCCCGCCCTACCTCCAAAAGCTTTTTGTCTATGGAAACAAATCCTTTTCGGATATTGAGATACATGGGAAAAAAGGATGCCAGCACAATGATGATAATTTTGGAAGTCTCTCCAATACCAAACCACAAAATCAGCAGCGCAATCAAACTGATTGGCGGAACATTTCTCATAAACTCCAGGAATCCTTTGTAATACTCTTCTATTCCCGGCAGCTCATAAGCTGTTGCTCCCCCGGCAAATGCCAGGAGAAAAGCAATGGAAAATCCCTGGAAAACCCGTTTCAGGCTGACAAATATGTGCTGCCACAGCACTCCGCTTTCCAACATTGTCCACAAAGCTCCAGCCACTTTGTCTGGGGAAGGGAGAATATAAGAACTCCATATGCCAGACCAGGAGGCCCCCTGCCAGATAACTGCCAGGAGAATAATGCCAAGAACCTGTTTCCCCCGCCGATTCATGATCCGCCCCTTTTATGCAGCAAAGCACAGATATCAGGAAACGGCTCCAGACTTCGCTGCAGGATTCCGTGAACATGGGCAATGAGGATTCCGTAGTTTGTCATGGGGATGTTCTGCTCCCTGGCACAGGCCTGACGATACTCCATTTCCCGTTCATTAAGCATGCATCCGCCGCAGTGGACAATCATGCGGTACAAAGAAAGATCCTCAGGAAATTCGGTACCGGAGGTAAAGGAAAACTGAGGTTCCTTTCCTGTATACTGACGAATCCACGCCGGAAGCTTTTCTGTACCGATATCTCCGCATTGACGGTGATGGGTACACCCTTCACCAATGAGAATGTTATCATTATCCTGGATCTCGTCCAGCCTGCAGACGCCTTCTACAGCCTGCTGCAGGTTCCCTTTGTATCTGGCGAACAGAATAGAAAACGAGGTAAGGAGAATTTCCTTTGGCACCATGGCTGATACCTTTCCAAATGCCTGGCTGTCCGTAATCACAAGATCCGGTTTTCTCTCAAGACTTTTAAGAGCCATTTCCAGTTCTGTCTCACGGACAGTTACAGTCATGCATCCATGCTCCAGCAACGCCCGTATGGTCTGCTGCTGAGGCAGGATCAGCCTTCCTTTTGGTGCTGACTTATCAATGGGAGTTACAAGAATCACCAGGCTGCCGGGATTTACCAAACCTTCCAGCAGATCCCGTTCCTGCCTGTGCGGAATCATAGAGCCCAGAAGTTTTTTCAGCTCTTCGATTCCTGTTTTGTCAGCAGCACTGACCCAGAGGCAGTTTTCGGATAGATGACTGCTTTCATCTGACTGACGTCTTTCCCATACCAGACCTTCCCTTCCCAAATCCGCTTTATTAAACACCACCACATAAGGCACCTGTTTTTTCCGAAACAATTCTGCTATCCGGTAATCCTCTTCTTTCATCCCTTCCTGGCTGTCTACCACCAGAACTGCCAAATCTGTTTTGTTCAGCACTTGACGGCTTTTCTTTACCCGAAGCTCACCCAATCCCCCTTCATCGTCTATGCCAGGGGTGTCAATCATGACCACCGGTCCCAGAGGAAGCAATTCCATTGTCTTGTAAACCGGATCTGTAGTGGTTCCTTTTACCTCAGAAACTACAGCCAGGTTCTGTCCGGTAACTGCGTTCATCACGCTGGACTTTCCCGCATTTCTCCTTCCGAAAAATCCGATGTGGATTCTCTCTGAAGCAGGCGTCTCATTTCTTCCCATTTTCTTGTTCCTCCCTTTTCACACATACCTTTTTTGCAGGCCCGGCTGCACCCAAAGCATTGCCTGAATCATATCCGGCCCGGTCACCTCTGCTGCACACTACTCTGTAGCCTATGGCCTCCATGGAGCATTTCAGATTGTGAAGATTTTCTGCCGCTTCTGATCCAGTACATAATTTTCCATTGTAAAGCTGGTACTTATCCCTCACATCTGCCGGGGAAAGGTTAGGCATGACCACATTGGCCCCGGCCAATATCCCTTTTTCACGCCCATCCTGTTCAATGGTTCCCAGCGCCGTAGTGGCGGGAAGAAGAACCTGGGGAAGAATCAGCCGTACAACAGCCAAAAGGCGCAGTGTCTGATCTACGGTTCCTGGCTTTTTGTCGGAAAACGGTGTTTCGCAGTGGGGGATAAAGGGGCCGATCCCCACCATATCCGGCTGCAGTTCCTGGAGAAACTCCAGATCCTCCAGTATGCACTCCAGCGTCTGTCCCGGACTTCCCACCATCATGCCGGCTCCCACTTGAAAGCCTATCTCTTTTAAATCCCACAGACACCTTTTCCTGTTTTCCAGAGACATCTCTTTTGGATGAAGCTGCCCATAGTGAATATCATTGGCTGTCTCATGGCGGAGAAGATACCTGTCTGCTCCTGCTGCATAAAACATCTCATAGGCTTTTCGGCTTCTCTCCCCTACGGAAAGGGTCACGGCGCAGTCTGGGTAAATTTCTTTTATTGCTGCCACAATCCGGGCAAGACGCAGATCCGTAAAGAACAAATCTTCCCCGCCCTGAAGCACAAAGGTTCTAAATCCCAGATCATACCCCTTCTTACAGCAGGAAAGGATTTCCTCCTCTGCCAGGCGGTACCGCACAGCCTTGTTGTTGCTTCTGCGGATTCCGCAATAGAAGCAGTCATTTTTGCAGTAGTTGGTAAACTCAATCAGCCCGCGGATGTATACATCCTTTCCATACCAAGATTCTCTTGTATGTCTGGCCTGGGCATACAGCTGCTGCTCCAGAACCTTATTTTTTGTCTCAATCCATTCTCTCCACTGCTCTCTTTCTCCGGTTGCTGCCATTATCACCACTTCCTTTTTGTCTGGGTTTTCTTGTTCGGCTTTTAGTGTCTGAAATACTATGGCGCCGTTTTCTGGAACTTCTTTGACAAAACGGCTTATTATACTTGTCCTTAGACATTTCGAAGCAAAAACATTCCTCCACGCAAAAAAATGTACCCAAATGGGTACACTGACAGACTTATCCTGGTTATTCGCAATTTTACTCCTTTGCCTTCCTACTTGGATTCTTCCTTGTGTCAGTGCATGGGTTTAGTTTTTGAATCTTCCTTGGCTTTGGGGTAAGTATGCATACTCACGCCTCAGTGACAGGAATTATTGCTATTTTAAATTAATTTTTGGCGAATGTCAATGGGGATATAAATTTATGTAAATTGTTTGTAAACTATTTATGAACACGTTCATGTAACATTGACAAAAGGCGTATACGCAGCTATAATATAAATGAACTTGTTCATAAACAAAAGAAGGAAGGGAGAGATATGAGGAAAAAAAATGACACCCTCCGTGACACGCTGCTGAATCTGTCCCGTGAGATTGCGGACACCGAGGGCTTTGAGGCTTTGAATATCCGTTCTATCGCCAGCAAGGCCGGGGTTGCCACGGGAACAGTGTACAATTATTTTTCTAATAAGGATGAGATTCTTCTTGCCCTGACAGAGGAATACTGGAAGCAGACCCTGGCGGAGATGGGAAACTCTGTTACCGCTGACTCTTTCTGCGGACAGGTACAGGAGATGTTTTTCTTTCTGAAAGACAGGATTGACCAGTCTGCAGGGAAGCTGATGAACAGCCTTAGAAGTGTGGAAACGGCAGGGTTGGCACGCATGGCTTACATGCAGGCTTCACTTGAGACTTCTTTCGTGTACCGCATGGAACAGGACCCGGAGATCCGTAAGGATGTGTGGGATGAAACATTCTCTAAAGAGCAGTTTGCAAGATTCATTATGATGAACTTAATGATGCTGCTAAAGATGAAAGCGCCGGATATTGACTTCTTTCTTGCCATTATCAGACGCACCATTTATTGAAATTGAAGGAAGGGGATATGATTATGCCGCAGGCAATTGGAGAAACTGTTTTTGATATTTTGTACCTTGGTTTTGCGTTGATTGCAGGGCTTACTATGGCGGTGAAGGGAAAGACCCGGCTGGTGAAAAAGGCGGGGATTATGGCCGTTCTTCTTGGAACGGGGGATTCGTTCCACCTGGTTCCCCGCTCCTATGCCCTCTGGACCTTGGGACTGGAAGCAAACGCAGCTGCTCTGGGAATTGGAAAGTTTATCACTTCTATTACCATGACGATTTTCTATGTTATCTTGTATTATGTGTGGCGGGAATATTTTCAGGTGAAGGACAGAAACAAGGTTACGAAAGCCATGTGGGTTTTGGCTGCACTGCGCATCGGTCTATGCCTTCTTCCCCAAAATCAGTGGCTTTCTTACCGTCAGCCGCTTCTGTTCGGCATCCTGCGCAATGTGCCCTTTGCTGTTATCGGAGTCATCATTATCGTTATTTTTGCTCAGGAGGTCAAACGTACCCGAGATCATGTATTCCGATTTATGCCTCTGGCAGTGGGACTCTCTTTTGGATTCTATCTTCCGGTAGTGCTGTTTAGCGGGACAGCTCCTATTGTGGGCGTCCTTATGATCCCAAAAACAATGGCTTATGTGTGGATTGTGTTAATGGGTTGGAAACTTTATAAAAAGGAGGAGTTACAGTAATGGTTAAACGTTATGCAAATTTGGCTTTGGTTTATGGGATTGCGGCAATGGTGTTTGGGGTTTTTTACAGGGAATTTACCAAGTTCAGCCATTTTACTGGCAAGACTAATCTCTCTGTGATGCACACTCATTATTTTCTGCTGGGAATGTTTTTCTTTCTTATGATGATGGTAATTGAAAAGGTGTTTGCTTTTTCTGATAAGGGGATTGGAAAAACAGTTGTCGTCTACCAGGTTGGGTTAAATATTACAGGAATTGGCTTTCTTATGAGAGGGCTGACTCAGGTTTGGGGGACACAGCTAAGCAGAGGATTGGATGCTTCGATTTCCGGAATTGGGGGGATTGGACATATTTTGATGTGCGGTTCTATGATTATCCTGTTGGTAAAGATACGAAAAACGGCAAAGTAAAGGAATCTGCTGTTGACTGGTCAGAAAAGCAAATGTCGATTCCCTTCTTGAAATTTTCGCCGCATCATGCGATAATGAAACTTACAAATCTCTTATGAGCCTGGCAATGCTGCCAATCAATGTCAATACGTGACGGGCACATTTACCATCCTTGAACGCAAACCGCCTCCTAACGGCAGATATTAGAGCAAAGTACGCAGAAAGGAATCGCCATGACCCCACCTATCCTTCACCAATACACCATCCTTGTAGATTTTTTGGGTAAAGCACTGGGCCCGGACTATGAAATCGTACTTCATGACATCACTGCCGAGCCCAGCAGAATCATTGCCATTGCCAACGGTCACATAAGCGGCCGTGCTATAGGGAGCCCCACTACCAATTCCGCATTGCAGACATTGGCTGCTAACCCCTATAAAACCAATGATTTCCTATACAATTATCAGATATCCACAAAAGACGGACGTATCCTTCGAGCCTCTACCATGTTTATAAAAGATGATGACGGAAATCCCATCGGACTTCTGGGAATCAATTTTGACGATGCCCGCTATCGGGAGCTTTATACAAAAATGCTTTCCGTCATCCACCCTGACCAGTTTTTAAAACCACCTCTTGTGCCTTTTCCGGCTGTTCCTGCATCCCTGGAGGGTATTTCCCTGCAGCCCTATACCCTTGCGGATGATTTCTCCATGGATATCTCTACTCTGATGGAAAAATCTTTTGACAGCGTTACCGCCTCTATAAGCACCCCAATGGAACGTTTAAATCAACAGGAAAAACGGGATATCGTTCAAAAACTTCAGGAACGGGGGATGTTCAAGCTAAAAGGAGGAATCTCTTTTGTGGCTAAGCGGCTTTCCTGCTCCCCCGCAACCGTGTATCGCTACTTAGGCGAGCTGGAAAATTAAATTTAGGGCAAGTTTAACAGTTTTCTCATTTCTGCCGCCCTTTGGGCTTTTCCCAAAAGGCGGTATATTTATAGCTTTTTATAAATAGATGTCATAAATACTCTCCCGCTGCTGCTGGGCGGAATTTCGGGATCTCCTGTAGTTACGGCCTTACAGTTTGTTTTTTATCTGATTTCCCTGCTTTTATATGTTTTCTATATTTTTTATAGAAAATTTCTGCTTTTTCTGTACTTTTTATCTTATAGAAAAATAAGAAAAATTTTATTATAATGATATTTTCTTATATTTTTGTTGACTTCTCACAATCAATATATTATAATTTCCTTAAAGAGATGATAAAACAGCCAATCCAATGTATGCGAAAAGGAGGATCGCATTCATGTGCCAGTCTCAATTAATTCCCAACTGAAACACGATGCTAAAGGAGGAACTATGGATACATTTCAGAACTATATTGACAAGTTAAATTCGCTGCACTTTAAAAATATGTACAACGGAGATTTCTTCCTTACCTGGGAGAAAACTTATGAGGAACTGGAAGCAGTATTTACGGTTGCTGATGCCCTTCGGTTTTTAAGGGAGCGCAATATTTCCACAAAAGTGTTTGAAAGCGGTCTGGGCATTTCTCTGTTCCGTGACAATTCTACACGGACACGGTTCTCTTTTTCCTCTGCATGTAATTTGCTGGGACTGGAAGTGCAGAACTTGGATGAAGGAAAATCCCAGGTTGCCCACGGCGAAACAGTCCGCGAAACTGCCAACATGATTTCTTTTATGGCTGATGTTATCGGCATCCGCGATGACATGTATATTGGAAAAGGCAACAAGTATATGCATGAAGTTGTGGATTCTGTTATCCAAGGCAAACGGGACGGTATTTTGGAGCAGAAACCTACTCTGGTAAATCTCCAGTGCGACATTGACCATCCCACTCAGGCCATGGCGGACATGCTCCATATTATCCATGAATTCGGCAGTATAGAAAACTTAAAGGGAAAGAAACTGGCCATGACCTGGGCTTACTCACCTTCTTATGGGAAGCCCCTGTCAGTTCCCCAGGGGATCATTGGACTTATGACCCGCTTCGGTATGGATGTGGTGCTGGCTCATCCTGAGGGCTATGAAGTATTTCCGGAAGTGGAAGCTGTAGCTGCTGCAAATGCTGCCAAATCCGGCGGTTCTTTTTCAAAGACAAACCAAATGGCGGATGCTTTTAGGGACGCAGATATTGTATATCCGAAAAGCTGGGCTCCCTTTGCCGCCATGGAAAAACGGACTGAATTATATGGAAACGGCCATATGGACGGCATCAAAGCTCTTGAAAAAGAGCTGCTGGCACAAAATGCACTGTATAAAGACTGGACCTGCACAAAAGAGCTTATGGCATCTACCAGAAACGGAAAAGCGCTCTATATGCATTGCCTCCCAGCTGACATCTCTGGCATTAGCTGCAAAGAAGGTGAGGTGGAGGCCTCAGTATTTGATCGTTATCGCAATCTTCTGTATAAAGAAGCCAGCTTTAAGCCTTATGTTATTGCCGCCATGATTTTTCTCGCAAAATTTGCTGATCCTGCAGATGTTCTGAAAAATCTGGAAAGCAAGGGAACCCCAAGGGTTTTCAGGTAAATCTTTACGGCCCTGTATCTGGCCGCTTCCCATGTCTCCCCAGGAAACTAAATGGGTAACATCTAAGATTTCCAAGGGTAAGCGGCCAGGTAAAAAATGGAACTGTATTTTACCTGTACATTTGTTATTATATGGAATTTTAGTGAAAAACTAAGTTTAAAGATTAAAAACAGTCAGGAGGAAACGCATATGAAAAAAAAGTTAGCGCTGCTATTAGCATCATCCATAGTTCTTACAACATTGGCCGCCTGTGGAAACGGTAATAACAGTAAGGCCGATAATCCTGAATGGAAAGGCAGCGTGGCCATGGTCATGCCTGGTCTGATTACAGATGAAGCATTTAATCAATACACATATGAAGGCATGGTAAGAGCCAGCAAAGAACTTGGCATCAAGACAGCCTACAGAGAGGAAGTTGCGCAGGATGAACAGATTGAAGTGCTCCGCCAGTTTGCACAGCAGGGATATGAGACGATTATTGGACAGGGCGGGCAGTTTGGCGAGGCCCTGCAGACGGTGGCCAAAGAATTTCCTGATAAAAATTTCATTTTCAGCGTAGCGACAGACACTGGCGGCGTTCCCAATCTGACAGCTTCCACCGTCAGTTACAGCCATGCAGGTTATTTAGCCGGCATTATGGCTGCATCAGCTACCAAAAATAAAAAGGTGGCATTTGTTACAGGAGAGTGGTATGACCCCCATCGTCAAATGGAGGCAAGTTTTTACAAAGGTGTTGAATATGTTGACCCAAATATTGAGTCTACAGCTATAACCACTGGTTCCTGGTCTGATGTTACTAAAGCCAGAGAGGCATCTCTTGCATTGATTGCCAGCGGTTATGATGTACTGTTCTTTAATCTGGATGCAGCCTATGTAGGCGTTCTGGCGGCAGCACAGGATTCCCGTGATGTGTATGTGGTTTCTGCTGTTGTTGACTCGTCTGATATTGCACCTGATGTAACCATTGGAAGTGTTGTGTTTAACTGGGAAGAATTAGGATATCAGGAATGCATCGGCTCTCTTTCAGACGGAGGGACTCATGTACTGGGCATCGCCGACAATGGCATCCTTCCTGTGACCACAGATTTGCTCTCTGACGAAGGCAAAGCAGCTGTGGATACGGCTGTAGAAGACTTAAAAGCCGGAAAAGTCGATATTGATCCTTGACATCTTATACTGTAGGCAGCATCCTCTGCGGATGCTGCCTATTAAAAAAGGAGGCGAACTCATATGGAAGAACCTAAATTTGCTTTACAGATGACTGATATTACAAAGCGTTTTCCCGGCGTTCTGGCAAATGACCGCATCAGTCTTGATTGTAAAAAAGGGGAAGTTCTGGGGCTGTTGGGAGAAAACGGCGCAGGCAAGACAACACTGATGAATGTCTTATATGGTATGCATCAGCCAGACAGCGGAAAAATCCTCATAAATGAAAAGGAGGTAGAAATTACATCTCCGTCAAAGGCTATTGAGCTTGGTATCGGCATGGTTCACCAGCACTTTAAACTGGTGGAAACCCTTACAGTTTTAGAGAACATTGTCCTTGGCATTCCTTCAAACAAAGTGTTTCTTGACCTGGAGCCTATACGCAGGCGGCTTTTAGAACTGTGCCAAGAGTATGAATTATATGTAGACCCGGATGCCGAAGTGTGGAAACTGCCTGTGGGCCAGCAGCAGTGGGTGGAAATCCTGAAAGCCCTGTACAGAAATGCCCAGGTTTTGGTACTGGATGAACCTACTGCTGTACTGACCCCTTCCGAGAGCGACCAACTGTGCCGCGCTATCCGGCGCCTTACAAGTGAAGGCCGCTCTATTATTTTTATCAGCCATAAACTGAGGGAAGTGGTGGAGATTACCGACAGGGTTACGATTATCCGTGACGGCAAGCTGGTAGGAACCATACCTACCTCGGAGGCGACTCAGGCAAAACTTGCCCATATGATGGTGGGGCGTCCTGTTTCAATCGACCGCCGTTCCCGTCCGGCTTTACAGCAGAAAAAGCCTGTACTGGTTATGAAGGATGTAAATGCTCTTGACGAACGAGGGATTCAGGCTTTAAAAAATTTTAATCTGACGGTTCATGCCGGCGAGATCGTCGGGGTTGCCGGAGTAGACGGCAATGGACAGAAGGAACTGGCTGAGTGTATTTCCGGCCTTAAAAAACCTGTAAGCGGAACGATTTCTGTCAATGACACCCTGATTACAGATGTTGTGGCAGACCCGAAGTTTATCGGATTTATTCCTGAGGATCGCCAGAAAACAGGACTTGTGATGGATTTCAGCGTTGCCGAAAATCTGATTATCAAAGAGTATGACAAGGAGCCTTATGCGGAAAAAAGGCTGCTTAATCTTCAGAATATCAAAGAGCATGCCCAGGACATGATTAAAAAATATGGTATCAAGACCCCTACAGACACAGTTAAAGTAAGCACGCTCTCCGGAGGAAACCAGCAGAAAGTCATTATTGCCAGAGAACTGGATTCGGAACCGATTCTGGATATTGCATGCCATCCTACCCGCGGCCTGGATATGGGAGCCGTTGCAGGGGTTCATGACGTGTTGATGAAAGAGCGTGAGCGCGGGGCTGCCGTTTTGTTTGTCTCTGCGGAATTACAGGAGATCCTGGCTTTAAGCGACCGCATCATTGTATTATTCCGCGGGGAAATCATGGGCGAGGTAGATGGAGATACAGCGGATGCCTTTACCATTGGCCAGCTGATGTTAGGACAGGCACTGGAGGAAAAAACATGAAAACAGAAAAAAAGCCAAATATTACTACGATCCCTTTTTTGGGAGACATTATCTTATCCGGCTCCCGGACCCTCACCGGCATAGCCCTGGGACTTTTGACCAGCGGCATTCTTATTGCATTGTCCAATGCTAATCCTCTTGTGGCTTATGGAGCTATGATCAAAGGTGCATTTGGAGATATCTATGCTTTCTGTAATGTGCTTGTACGAGTATCTCCTTTGCTTTTAGGTGGTATGGGAGTTGCCATCGGCAATAAAGCAGGCATATGGAATACAGGTATCGAAGGGTATATGTATCTGGGGGCTATTGGTTCAGGGCTTGTGGCGATCCAGGACTGGGGGCTTCCTTCTGCCCTTCATATTCTTCTCGCTGTTATTGTGGGAATGGCTTTTGCAGCTGTCTGGGGGCTGATTCCCGGATACTTAAGAGCCCACAGAGGCGTCAATGAAGTTACCTGCACCATTATGCTGAATTATGTTGCAATATACCTGACCAACTGGCTGGTATCAGATGCCGGATTTTTTGCGGAATCAGGTGCCTTTTTCCCTATGTCTAAAATCTTTCAGGACAGTGCGCAGCTGCCGATTTTATTGAGAGGTACAAGCCTGCATCCGGGAGTTTTTGTGGGGATTATTGTCTGTCTCATATTTTTCTTTCTTTTAAAGTACACTCCTTTTGGCTTCCGAACCCGTATGCTTGGAGGAAACCCCAATGCTGCTCGCTACAGCGGAGTGGATATTAAAAAGCAGATTGTCCTTGTTATGGTGCTGGGTGCAATGCTTGGAGGCCTGGGCGGAGCCATTGAGGTTATCGGCTTAAGGCACCGGGTGTACAGCGATTTTGTTACTGGCGTTGGCTACGAATGTATTGCTGTAGCGCTTCTGGCCGGAGGAAATCCTGTCGGAGTTATTTTTGCTGGTTTCTTTTTTGCGATACTGAAAGTAGGCGGTGCCACTATGTCTATTGAAACCGGCGTCAGTTCATCCATGACCAGCATTATTATGGCTTTATGCGTACTGTTTGTTATTGGCGTGGGATTGACAGACAATCATCGGGTTAAGAAAAAATCAAATAAAGCTGACGTTAAACAGAAGGAGGAATAATTATGTCGTATGATATTATCTTTAGCTGGCTGCAAGCGACTCTGCGCTGGTCTGCTCCCCTGCTTTTAGTAGCTGTCGGCGAAATATTTTCTGAGCGTTCGGGAATTATTAATATGGGAATTGAAGGCATTATGCTGTGCGGTGCATTGTGCGGCATTGCCGCTTCGTTCTATTCACAAAACATTCTCGTGGCAGTACTGGCTACCATAGCGCTTGGAGCCATAATGGGCCTTGCCGTGGCTTATCTGACAGTATCCCGCCGCACAAATCAGGTTGTTACAGGGCTTATGGTAAATATGCTTGCCACTGGGGCAACCAACCTGTTGTTTGCTATGATGTCGGAAACCCGCAGCACCCGTGTAGGTACATTCCCCATTATATTTCCTCAGGCAATGCAGAAGATACCGGTTTTGGGTGAAATCTTCTTTTGCCAGCCCATTAGTACCTGGATTGCCTTCATTCTTCCTTTTATAGCTGCGGTTGTACTGTATAAGACGAAATGGGGGCTGAATGTACGAGCTGTGGGAGATCATCCTCAGGCAGTTGCCACAGCCGGGCTTTCTGTTATAAAGATTAAGTATCAGGCAGTTATCTGCAGCGGTATTTTTGCTGCTTTAGGCGGCTGCGTTCTGACCCTGGGAGAAGTAGGCTATTTTGCATCCGGCGGAATGACTGGAGGAAGAGGATTTATTGTAATGGCTGCCGTTGTGGTCGGAGGATGGGACCCGCTTAGAACTGCCATTGCCTGTATTATTTTTGGTGCAGCGGATGCGGCGCAGCTCCGTCTTCAAGGTATGGGATCTGTGATACCATATCAGTTTTTGCAGATGCTGCCTTATTTGATTACTGTTGTCGCTCTCACTGGCATGGTTAAGAGTTCCCATGTACCGAAAACCTGGGGGGCTGCCTATGACCCTGACAGCCATTAAGGAGAGAAATGAAACGATTATTAATTGTTAACCCAAACAGTTCTGAAAAAATGACCCAGGATATCAGAAACACCGTATCTTATGGTATTGATAAAGATTTCTCAATTTATGTAACTAAAACACCAGGCAGCCCAGATGTTTTGGAAAGCTTTGCTGATTATACAGAGGCTGGCAGGGAAGTAATCTCTTTCCTGAAAGGTATGACGGCCCAGGGAGCATTTCCATATGACGGAGTCTTATTGGCCTGCATGGGCGATCCCTGTTTATATGGGGCTAAAGAGGTGTGTCCTGTCCCTCTTATCGGCATTGCGGAAGCGGGTATTTCTACTGCCCTTTTAACTGGTTACAAATTTTCTATTCTGGCTTCCTCCAATAAGGCTAAGCCAATGATGGAATCCATGGTCATGACATATGGACTTATGGCCCGTCTTGCTTCTGTTGAGACGTTTGGCGTTCCGATTGAGGATTTTATGCAGGATGAGAAAAGGCTGTGTGCTTATATTAGGGAAGCCTCGAAAAAGGCTGTCAGCAATGGAGCTGATGTGCTTTTGCTTGGATGCGCCGGCATGACCATGGTTCAGGACATGCTTTCTGAATTGTCGGATATTCCGGTTATTGACCCGATTAAAGCTGGCCTGGAACAGCTGAAAGGAATTTTAAGAGGCGGTTTTTCTGTTTCCCGCAGCGGCCTTTATGCCTGAACCGCACTGCAGCATAGCAGAAAGAAAGGAAATGATTATGTCAAAAATGATTATTAAAAACGGCGCCTTGGTATCTTCCAGTAAAGTCTGCAAAAAGGATATTTATATTGAGAACGGAAAAATTAAAGGAATCGGAGAGCCTGGGGATTTTCTGGATGAGGAAAAAAATGCCGAAGAAATATATGATGCAAAAGGAAATTACGTGCTTCCTGGACTTATTGAACCTCATATGCATATAAAGGCGCCTTTGGGAGGGATTGTTGACATTCTGGATTTTGACAGCGCCAGTGTATGCGCAGCCTATGGCGGGGTTACTGCGTTTATGGATTTTTCCTCTACGCTTCCAGGGGATTCCCTGACAGCTGCCGTAGAAGCGCGGAAAGAGGAGATGCATACTTCTAAACTTGATTATTCTCTCCACTGCAAAGTGGTGAATCTTGCAGATGCCCAGGATATTGCAGGCGCCATGGCTGCAGATGCTGCCTTTGCAAAGGATAAA
Organism: uncultured Hungatella sp.; assembly: GCA_949879025.1. Classification (GTDB taxonomy): domain Bacteria; phylum Bacillota; class Clostridia; order Lachnospirales; family Lachnospiraceae; genus UBA3402. Next base: position 37,571 of record CATLBO010000002.1, read on the forward strand.
AACGAAAGAACTATGGCCGCAGTCCAGGAGGCAAATGAAAGGGTTAAGGCCCAGGTAAAAGCCAGGCTGGAAGAAATACCGAATATTGTTAAAAACGGAAAGATCCCTACATTTAAGCTGTTTATGACATATCGGAAAGCTAATGTTATGATTGATGATGTTTCAATGCTTAAGGTCATGGCTGCGGTCAGGGATGCAGGAGGCCGATGTGGATTTCATGCAGAAAGCAATGCCATCGCAGAGTATAATGAAGAACTTTTTGAACAGGAAGGCAAGCTGGATTGGCGCTATTTTGCGGAATATAAAGGAAATCTATGTGAGGCAGAGGCAGTCCGCCGGGTACTTTACTATGCGGAACTTCTCAAGGCTCCCGTGTATTTTTTCCATCTCTCTACAAAGGAAGCTATTGAGGCAGTAAAAGAGGCACGAAAAAAAGGGATTGATGTTATTGCGGAAACCTGCTGTCATTATCTGGCTTTTACCAAAGAGAAAAATGAGGGAGAAGACGGAATCCTCTATCTGATGAGTCCTCCGCTGCGCACAAAGGATGATCAGGAGGCTTTGTGGCAGGCTGTTAAAAATGACGATATCAAAATTGTAAGCTCTGACAACTGCACATTTCCCCGCACCATGAAGGAAGCTCCTTTGACGGACAATAAGCCGGATTTCCGTAAGCCTATCAGCGGCGTTTCTGGCCTGGAAGAACGGTTTGGAGTTTTGATGAGGGCTGTTAATGAAGGGAAAATTGGAATTCAGGATTTAGTCCGTGTTGCCTGCGAGAATCCTGCAGTCTATTTTGGATGTGGAAACCGCAAAGGATTTCTTAAAGAAGGATATGACGCAGATATTGTTGTTGTGGACAGAATGAAACAGGTTACTTTAAACAGGGAATCTCTTCATTATCCTAAGCAGCTGGAATATGCACTTTATGAAGATATTGAGGTCTTAGGGTATCCTGTCACAACAATCCGCCGGGGAGAGTATCTTGTGAAAGACGGCGTTTATAATGAGAATGCTTCCTGCGGTCTTTTTATTGAAAGAGAACTTGTTTAGAACTGCCAAGGGGCTGCTGCACAAAGATCCTGCAGCAGCCCCTCTTTTTATCTGTTTTTAGACTCCCTTATTCTGAAAAATACATAGAAACCAACACAGATCACTGCTGAAAGCAGCGATCCCAGCGGCGCTGCCCACCCCATGGGATACAAGGTTTCCGGGAACATGATGCTGGCCAGATAAGAACCTGGGATTCGGATCAGAAGGATGGATATAATGTTATGTATAAAGGATATCAATGATTTCTGATCTCCGCAAAAGTATCCGCTGAAACAGAAATGAACCCCTGCAAAGATGCAGTCAAAGGAGTAAGATCGCATATAGGCGCAGCCTGCTGCCAGCACGGCTTCTTCTTTTGTAAACAGCCCTATGAGCGTATGGGGAAGAACCTGATTGTACAAGCAGCAGAAAATTCCCCATCCTACAGTTATCATCAGGCCATAGTGCAGAGACTTTCTGGCCCGTTCCGGCTTTCCTGCCCCCATATTCTGGGCGGTAACTGCAGATATGGCGGACAGGAATGAGGATGGCACCAGGAACATAAATCCAATAAGCTTTTCCACAATCCCTACGCTGGCTGCTGCAATAAGTCCCCGGCTGTTGGCAATTACGGTAATCACCACGAAAGCCACCTGAATCATGCCGTCCTGAAGGGCAATAGGTGCTCCCACTTTTAAGATATCAGACAGAATCCGGCGGCTGGGCTTCATGGTCTGACGGTTCATGGCAAAGCCAAAATCTTTTTTCCGAAGCATGGCAAGGGCCACCAGGACGCTGACTGCCTGGCCGCAGATGGTGCCCAGGGCAGCTCCGGCTGCACCCATGCCCAGGATACCAATAAAGGCAAAGTCAAGGACTATATTGACCACACAGGCCACTGCAACAAAGTACATTGGGCTGCGGGAGTCACCAGCCCCCCGGAACAGGCTGCTGATAACATTGTATGCAGTAATAAAAGGGATTCCCAAAAAGCAGATCCGCAGATAGATTACGGTTTCAGCAGCCGCCTCCGTGGGAGTCAGCATAATGCGGGCGATACCATCTGCCATCAGAAACAGTGTCACAGTGAGAATGCAGGCAAATCCAATGAAAAATACGGCAGTAGTTCCCATAGTCCGGGCCGCTGCCTTCCCGTCCCCTGCTCCTACTGCATGGCCGATACGCACTGTGGTTCCCATGGCAAATCCCAACAGTATGACAGTAAGCATATGCATAACCTGGCTGCCCACAGACACAGCGGTGATGGTAGCGGAACCATTATATAATCCGGTAATAAATAAATCGGCCATTCCGTAAAAGGTCTGCATAAAGCTGGACAGCAAGTAGGGCACAGCGAAAAGAATCAGGGTCCTTCCTATGCTTCCGGTAATCAGCTTATTCTTTTCATTCATCGTTTTTTCCTCCCCGTGATCCCCTTATGATCATTCTCAACTAATTTAAAAACGGTTCCCATTATAACATAGTCCTAAACAACTTTCAACGAAAAAACTTTTATACTTTAAAGCAATAGTTGCTCTAAAGTATTCTTAAAACACCTTTTCATGTGTTTGAAAATGCCGGTTTTAAAAATTCCTGCTTTAAGTTGAAAGACCTGCCAACATTCTGTATAATGTGACCAGATAGGTTTGCTAGCCATAAAAAAATTAAACAGACTTGTGGAGTGTTGTACATGATGGAAAAAAAGAAAAAGCATTCACAGAAACTAAATATGGAAATGGTATCTGTTATCATGGCTCTGGCATGGCCTACCATGCTGGAGCAGCTGATGCAGACTGCAGTTCAGTATATTGACACTGCCATGGTAGGCTCCCTGGGAACCCAGGCAACGGCAGCTGTCGGGGCTACCAGCACTGTAAACTGGCTTATCGGAAGCACGATCTCGGCTCTCAGCGTAGGGTTTCTGTCTTTCATCGCCAGATCCTGCGGGGCAGGGGATGAGGAGGCAGCAAAGCGGTCTGTGTCCCAGGCGGTGCTTGCAGTGATGGTTACGGGGATATTTTTTACGGCGCTGACTCTGGCTTTAAGCGGGTATGTGCCTGTATGGATGCAAGTGGATAAAAGCATTCAGACATTAGCTGCTCGATATTTCTTTATTTTGTATATTCCCATGCTTCCCAGAACCGCCAGCATTATTTTCGGCACGGTTCTGAGAGCGGCAGGGGATACGAAAACTCCCATGAAAATCGGAGTGGTTGTCAATCTGATTAATGTTGTGCTGAATTTTCTTCTTATTTATCCCACCAGGCCGATAAATGTATTAGGTGTCTCTTTTTCCATGCCTGGGGCCGGTATGGGTGTTATTGGGGCTGCTGCTGCCAGTGCAGCAGCATTTACCGCAGGCGGTATCTGTATTACGGCTGTGGTCTGGAATCATCCCAAGATTTCACCTAAGGGGCAAAGTTTTCGGCCTGATGCCAGGATTCTCAGACCATGCCTGCAGGTTGCGTTTCCCAATATGCTGCAGCGGTTCGGAACTTCTCTGGGATATGTGGCTTTTGCCTCTATGATCAATTCTCTGGGAGAGGTTTCTACTGCAGCCCACACCATAGCCAACACCGTAGAGTCGGCTTTCTATATTCCTGGGTACGGGATGCAGACTGCGGCGGCAACCTTGGCAGGCAATGCTTACGGGGCCAAAGACGGGAAACGGATGAAGGAACTGGCAGCCATGTTTATTCCCATTGAAATCGGCCTGATGATCTTCTCCGGAGGTGCTCTGTTTTTGCTGGCTCCCAGACTTATGAGGATCTTTTCCGGCAGCGAGGACGTGATTTTGCTTGGGAGTACAGTACTGCGGATGGTTGCTGTCTCAGAGCCTTTTTATGGGTTTTCCATTATTATTGAAGGCATGATGCAGGGGGTCGGAAAAACAAAGGAGCCTTTTGTCTTTAATATCATCGGCATGTGGGGAATTCGTATTGCAGGGACTTTCATCTGTACCCAAATGTTAGGGCTTGGCCTGGTGTCAGCCTGGGGGTGTATGATCGCCCATAATCTGTTTCTCTTTGCAATATTTTTGTACTGCTATGTGAACGGGGTCTGGAATCCTCTGCATAAGAAAGCGCATAAACCATGAAAAGCTGTTCTCTTTGCGGAAAGCTTTTCTCCAATGAAAAAGGTATGGCAGACTGCTATGGTGTCCCGGTTTTTGTCAAATACTCATCAATCCCTCTGGCACCTGCCCGCCCCGCCTCCATGGCAAGAATTACCGTGGCAGCCCCGGTCACTGCATCTCCTCCGGCATACACGCCCCTTTTGCTGGTCTTCCCGTTAACCTCTTCTGCCACAATGCATTTTTTCCTATTCACTTCCAGTCCCTTAGTAGTTCCGGAGATCAGAGGGTTTGGCGAAGTTCCCAAGGACATAATTACCGTATCCGCATCAATCACAAACTCCGAACCCTTAACAGGTACCGGCCGCCTTCTCCCGGAACTATCCGGCTCACCCAGTTCCATGCGGATACACCGCATTCCCTTCACCCATCCGTTGCCATCTGTCAGAATTTCCGTAGGATTAGTCAGCAGATCAAAGATAATCCCCTCTTCCTTGGCATGATGGACTTCCTCCGCCCTGGCCGGAAGCTCTGCCTCACTTCTTCTGTACACAATATGCACATCAGCTCCCAGGCGCAGTGCCGTCCTGGCTGCATCCATAGCCACATTGCCGCCGCCCACTACGGCCACTTTCTTACCTGCCGCAATAGGCGTGTCATAATCATCCCGGAACGCTTTCATAAGATTGCTTCTGGTCAGATATTCATTGGCTGAGAACACTCCATTTGCATTTTCCCCTGGAATCCCCATAAACATAGGAAGTCCTGCGCCGGACCCGATAAATACGGCGTCAAATCCATCTTCCTCCAAAAGCTGGTCAATGGTCACCGATTTTCCGATAATCACATTTGTCTCAATCTTTACACCCAATTTTTTTACATTTTCAATCTCCGGCTTCACCACGTTTTCTTTTGGAAGGCGGAACTCTGGAATCCCGTAGATCAGTACGCCGCCAGGCTCATGAAGAGCCTCAAAAATAGTCACCTCATACCCCTTCTTAGCTAAATCCCCGGCACAGGTCAGCCCTGCCGGGCCAGAACCGATGACAGCCACTTTTTTTCCGTTGGTATGTTCAGGCTTATCCGGCACAACTCCATTTTCCCTGAACCAGTCTGCCACAAACCGCTCCAGTTTGCCGATGGAAACCGATTCTCCCTTTATTCTGCGGATGCACTGTCCTTCGCACTGGCTTTCCTGCGGACAGACACGGCCGCACACGGCGGGAAGGGCTGAAGACTCGGCAATGACCTTTGCCGCTTCATGAAAATTGCCTTCCTTGACCTGCCGGACAAATCCCGGTATGTCAATGGCTACCGGACAGCCTTTTATGCACTTGGCGTTCTTACAGTCTAAGCATCTGGAGGCCTCTTTCATAGCCTCCTCTTTATTATATCCAAGACAAACCTCATGAAAATTTGCGGCCCTTGTTTTCGGATCTTGTTCCCGAACCGGAACTTTTTTTAACATATCCATAATCTCCTCCATTCCACAAAAAACATATTTCCGACATCTGAATTTACGTGCTTTTGGGCCTAATGGCAATGACCGCACCCTCCATGGTGAGTATCTCCTTCATTCAGTTTCAGTACAGCGCGCCCTTCCTCTGTACGATACATTTGCTGCCTCTTCATAGCTTCGTCAAAGTTCACTTTGTGGCCGTCAAATTCCGGTCCGTCGACACAGGCAAATTTCACTTCCTCCCCAACCGTCAGGCGGCAGGCGCCACACATTCCTGTGCCGTCTACCATAATAGGGTTCATACTGACAATTGTAGGGATATTCAGTTTTTTCGTAAGCAGGCATACGAATTTCATCATGATCATAGGGCCGATAGCTACACAGATGTCGTAATGTCTGCCCTGATTTTCCACTAAATCCTTTACCACATCAGTAACCATGCCTTTTTGTACATAAGAACCATCATCAGTGGTTATGTAAAGATTCCCGGCCACTGCTTTCATCTCTTCTTCCAGAATCAGCATATCCTTTGTTTTTGCTCCTGCCACAACGTCTGCGTCAATACCATGGGTTCTTAACCATTTTACCTGGGGATATACAGGCGCAGCACCCACTCCTCCTGCCACAAACAGCATTCTCTTCTTCTTCAAAGCTTCCAAATCCTCATGGACAAATTCTGACGGTCTTCCAAGAGGGCCTGCAAAATCCCGGAAACTGTCCCCGGTTCTCAGCGCAGCCATTTTCTGGGTAGAAGCCCCTGCAATCTGAAATACGATGGTAACAATTCCTGTCCCTCTGTCATAATCGCAGATAGTCAGAGGAATCCTCTCTCCTGCTTCATCCATTTTTACAATAACAAATTCTCCCGGCTCACAGGCCTTGGCTACTCTGGGCGCTTCCACGTCCATGAGGTAGATTTTCTCTGCCAGCTGCCGGGCTTTGACGATCTTATACATCTGCTTCCTCCCGTCTTACCATGCCATACACATGCAAATATAATATATGCATTTTCCCAGCCGCTCCATATCTGTAAGCGGCTGGGAGATAAATCAATAATATTTATTTTGTCTTCTTATAATATGTATCCTGCAACGGCATTGTTGTCCGCAGTTTTCCATCCAGTCGGTAATATGCATGAGCACAGGCAGCTCCTGTAGGAATCATGCATAGTTCCCCGCATCCCTTTGCCCCATAAGCCAGCGGAATCTTCCCCGGCCCCTGAACCAGCTTAACCTCAAGCTTCGGCACGTCTGTTGCCCGCATCAGTCCCAGCGTGCCCAGCTTGGTTTTGCAGTATCCATCCACACACTTAAACTCCTCTGTCAAGGCGTATCCAAGTCCCATAACCATCCCGCCTTCAATCTGACCTTCCACGGACTGGATATTTACCGGAGTTCCCACATCATAGGCAGCCACCACTTTCTCGATCTTTCCATTTTCATCTGGAAACACCACCTGTACTCCATAGCTGTAGCTTACATGGCGCACTGGGAATTCTTTGGTGGAAGTCAGGCCATCTGTCATAGGATGGTATTCTCCGTAATATTCCTTTCCTTCCAAGTCAGCCAATGCCTTTCCTTCATCCATATCCTTCTTAAGCTTCTCTGCAGCTATTCTTGTGGCTTCCCCGGTTACCACAGTCTGACGGGATGCAGTGCTGGTACCGGAATCCGGGGTTGTCAAAGTGTCCGCATCTTCATGAATTACCAGGCTTGGATCAATGCCGGCTGCTTCACAGAGTATGGTCTTGCACATAATGGCTATTCCCTGACCCATACAAGCTGCAGAGGTAAGCACATGTACCCTGCCGCCTTTTACTGCAAGCCTGCATCTCCCGCTGTCAATAATGCCCACACCTTTTCCGCTGTTCTTCCATCCCAGGGCAATACCTGCATTAGGATTGGACTCAAAAATTTCTTTCACTGCCTCCAGGCATTCCACAGCTCCTGTACTTTCATCTGCAATCTGGCCATTTGGCAGGATCTGGCCTGGGCGGATGGCGTTTCGGTAACGGATCTCCCACGGAGAAATGCCTGCCTTTTCAGCCAGAAGATTCAGGTTCTGCTCCATGGCAAAATTACTCTGGGCCGCTCCGAATCCCCGGAAGGCTCCTGACACCATATTATTGGTATAAACCGACATTCCCAAAATGTCCACGTTCTGGTAATTATAAGGCCCAGCTGCATGAGTGCAGGCACGGTCAAGCACCGGGCCGCCCAGGGATGCATAGGCTCCTGTGTCAGCAATGATAACAGCCTTCATTCCTGTCAGGATTCCGTTTTCATCACAGGCCGTCGTAATCTCGATTTCCATGGGATGGCGCTTGGTATGGTAAGCCAGGCTTTCCTGTCTGGTAAACTTTACCTTTACCGGCTTCTTGGTATACCAGGCCATCAGCGCCGCATGATGCTGTACACTCATGTCCTCCTTTCCCCCAAAACCGCCGCCTACCAGCATAGAATGGCAACGGACTTTTTCCCTGGGGATTTTAAGCATCCCTGCAATCTCCCGCTGCTCATCATATACAGACTGTCCGCCTGTATACACAAGAAGCCCGTCCTCGCCCTCCGGCAGCGCAACAGCACACTCCGGCTCCATAAATGCATGTTCCTGATGGGGTGTCTTATATTTCCTTGTAACCACATATTTTGCATTGGCAATAGCTGTCTTCACATCCCCGTTTACAAGGGTGGATTTACTCATAATATTTCCGTCCTCATGGATCAGAGGAGCGTCTCCCCGAAGGGCATCCTGGGGTGTTGTTATGGGGGTCAGCTCCGTGTAGTCTACCTCAACCAGGGAAACCACCTCTTCCAGGCTTTCCTTCCTGCTTACTGCCACCAAAGCCAGGCAGTCTCCCACATATCGGGTAATATCACCTTCCCCCAGCAGCACATCCCAGTCCTTTTTCATATGTCCAATCACATTATCCGGCACATCTTTTTTCAATAGAATACGGACACAGTCCGGGTGAGCCAGGGCTTTTGAAATGTTGATTTTATTTACTCTTGCACGGGGGTATTTGGAGCGAACTGCTTTTGCATGAAGCATCCCTTCAAATTCTAAATCATCCACATATTTTCCGGTTCCATTTACTTTCCCTGCTGCATCCGGACGGTTAAAATGCTCATTCATGTGCAGCGTTTTCGGGTTCTGGGGAATTGCCAGATTCTCACGGAAATATTTTCCGGCCATAAGAATGGCCTCCTCAATCTTCTTGTAACCTGTACAGCGGCAGATATTTCCCCGGATTGCCTTTTTCACATCACCCACCGCAGGATCTGGATTTTTATCAAGAAGCCCTTTAGCGCAAATTACCATGCCTGGAATACAGAAGCCGCACTGTACTGCGCCTGCCGCCGCAAAGCAGTATTCATACACTTCCCGCTCCCGCTGGCTTAATCCCTCTACTGTCACAACAGATTTTCCCACAAATTTAGAAACCTTTTGGACACAGGCTTTTATGGCCCTGCCGTCCACCAGGACTGTACATGTACCGCAGGCGCCTTCGCTGCATCCATCCTTTGCCGAAGTAATCTTCAAATCATCTCTCAAAAATGACAGCAAAGTTTTGTCTGTCTCGGAATATACGGTCTTTCCGTTAATGTATAATTCGAACATCTGACGCTCCTCCTTTTAAATTATTAATAATTTCTCATTGTAATAATTTTTTATTTTTTCTCTTGAAATTTTCTCTCCATCATGGGATAATAAAGAAACCTTATCTTTGCCTGAGACAATGACCGAAGTAAACCTGCATGCGCCCGGATGTGGACGCAGCACCATACAAGAAAGTCCGACGGGCACATTTGGCATCTCTGAATTTATGCCGCCTAATCGGCGGCGGGACTTTTAAAGTAACCAGCACATCAGAAAGGAACTTTTCCCATGACCCCTTCCATCCTCCATCAATACACACTTTTAGTAAATTTTCTCGGCAAAACTCTTGGCCCTGACTATGAAGTGGTACTTCATGATATTACCTGCGAACCCAGCAAAGTCATTGCCATTGCCAACAGCCATATCAGCGACAGGACTGTAGGCAGCCCTACCACCAATGCTGCCCTGCAGATGCTCGCCGCAAATTCCTACAAAACCAACAATTACTTGTATAACTACCAGGTATCCACAGAAGACGGACGTATCCTCCGCGCTTCCACCATGTTCATCAAAGATAACGACGGCAGCCCTATTGGGCTTCTGGGAATTAATTTTGATGACAGCCGATACAAAGATTTCTGTAAAACGCTTCTTACCAATATTCACCCTGATGAGTTTTTAAAAGTAATCCCTGCCTTTTCTCCAACCAGTACCTCTTTCTTGGAAAATCCGGCAGCCCAGCCAGACTCTCTGTCCGACGATTTTTCCATGGATATATCCACTCTAATGGAGAAATCTTTTAACACTGTTACCGTCTCCTTAGCCACTCCATTGGAACGTTTAAATCAGCAGGAAAAAAGGACTATTGTCCAAAAGCTGCAAGAACGGGGCGTTTTCAAGCTGAAAGGCGGTATTTCGTTTGTTGCCAAACGTCTCTCCTGTTCCCCGGCCACTGTGTACCGTTACTTAGGCGAACTGGAAAACTGAAAAATTCTTATCTATACTGATACTGCCTTGCAAAATTCATAAAAATGAACCCAAGGCAGTACCACTGTGTATCTGAAAAGCTTTCCGTTAAATGGCTGTCACATAGTTCCCTTCATAGGCCTTCTCAATCACGCCGTCCCTTGCTGCCAGCATTCCCCTCAGATACACCTGCTCCGCCCTGCCTTTCAGGTGTGTTCCTTCTAAGGGACAGTAATCAGCCGCTGACTGGTGGGTCTCTGCCGACAATGTCCATTCTGTCTGCGGATTCCACACCACCAGATCCCCGTCGCTTCCCGGCGCAATGACGCCCTTTCGGGGATACAGGCCATACAGTCTGGCCGGGTTCTCTGCAAGGTAACCGCACATTTGCTCCAGGCTAATCCTGCCCTGGCTTACTCCGAAATGGTAAATCAGTCCCGGCCGTTCCTCTGCTCCAGGCATTCCACAGGGTGTCCTGGAAAAATCCTCTGCCCCCATATTTTTCTGTTCTGCCGTAAAGCTGCAGTGGTCTGTGGCAATGGTCTGAATCTGTCCCTCCGCCAAAGCTTTCCACAGGATCTGCTGATCCTCTTCCCCGCGCAAAGGCGGGGCAATCAGGTATTTTCTCGCTTCCCGGTCTGTCAAATTATATCGGCTTTGATCCATCAAAAGGTACTGGGGGCAAGTCTCAACAAACACCTGCTGCCCTTGCTGCCTGGCTTGCCTTATCTCCTCATACCCTTCCTTAGAACTCAAATGAACAATCATTACAGGCGCATCTGCACAAGCAGCAATTTTTAAAACACGGCTTACTGCCTCTGCTTCTGCAAGTCTGGGTCTGGTCCATGGGTAATCAGAAACTCTTTTCCTGCTTCCCCTATCCTTCAGCACCTGCTCCAGCCGTGCGTCAATGATTCCCTTATTTTCGCAGTGTACTCCCGCAATTCCTCCCAATTCCTTCACCCTGGAAAAAATCTGATAAATGGTTTTGTCATCCACCACCATGCTGTCATAGGTGGTGTACAGTTTAAATGATCGAATACCATTTGCTGTCACCGTCTCCATCTCACGGCTCACGCTGTCATTCCAGTCAGACAAAGCCAGATGAAACGCATAATCACAGCTTGCTTTTCCTTCTGCCTTTTCGTGCCAGCGGTCAAGGGCAAATTTAAGGCTTTCTCCCCGGTTTTGTGTAGCAAAATCTACAATGCATGTAGTCCCTCCTGAAAGCTCTGCCTTTGTCCCGGTTTCAAACCCGTCAGCAGTCACCGTACCCGACACCTCCAAGTCCATATGAGTGTGAGCGTCGATAAATCCAGGAAAAATATATTTTCCTGTCACATCAATCTTCTTGGCATCCCCTGCCTCCAGGTTCATTCCAACCGCCTTAATTTTTCCGTCTTCCAACAGGACATCAGCTTTTCTGACCCCAGTCCCGGAAACCACTAAACCTCCGTGGAATAATCGTCCTTCCATAAATAAGCCCCCTGACCATCAAAAAATCATATATCCAGTAAATAAGCATAGTCCCTGCAAACTGTCTCCATCACCATCTCAAGCCCCTTTTCCAGCCGGCTCTCCTGACCTTTTTTCCAGGTAAACTCCTCTCCCAGGTACCTTACCCTGCACATCACGTTTTCTTTATCCAAAACAACAAATCCCTGGTTCTTGCTGTCAGCCATGTCTCTCTCGCTGGCAAACAGAGTAAATTTATCCAGATAGGGCGCACCTGCGTAAGGACAGAAACTTCTGCAGTTTCCGCACTCATTGCACATATAATCCACATGGACAATCTGGGTCTGCAAAAGTCCCGGCACCTGTATGGCCACATTGGCCCGGTTGGGACAAACATCTGCACAATTTTCACATACGGATGAACATCCCAGGCACCTTTCTGCCTCGCTTCCATTGCCAGGCTCAGCCAGAATTCCCTTTCTTTCGTAAATGACATCTGCATCCACCGGCTGACTCATATCCTCAGATACCCTCCTGCCTGCAATGGACTCTGCGGCTTTCATAGCATCTGCCATTCCCTTAACCACTAAAGACGGGCCGTACAAGCCATCTCCAACCACATACACACCGTCCAGATTAGTCTCCAGACTAGAACTTACCACAGCCCTTCCTGTCTCATCCACTTGGATTTCGCTGCTCTCATAAAAATCCGTGGGAACCTTCTCCCCTACTGCCGCAATCACTGTGTCTGCAGGAACTGTCTCTGTCTCCCCAGTAGGATTCACCCCGGCTCTTCCTGAATCGTCTATGGTTCCCAGGGCCATTTTATTACACAGCAATGTACCGTTTTCCATTCTGACAGGGGCCAGAAGCTCTTTAAACTCCACCCCGTCCTCTATGGCAAGCTGCAATTCCTGTTCATCTGCAGGCATATACCGCTTCGTGCGGCGGTAAACAAGGTAAACATGTTCCACGCCTCTGCACCTTTTAGCAGCCCTGGCCGTATCCATGGCTGTATTGCCGCCGCCGATGACCACCACATTTCTCCCCAGATCCACATTCCCCTTACTTCTGTTGAAATCCTCCAAAAATTCCAGGGCATTGCGGGCCTGTTTTCCTTCCAGCTTAAGCTGTCCCCGTTTGCAGGCGCCTACAGCCAGAACTACGCTGTCATACATTGCCCGCAAATCCTTTACCGCCGGAGCCTCCGCCCCGCACCGGATGTCCACTCCCAGCTGAATAAGCAAGGCCGCATCTTTTCCAATAGCCTCATCATCAATTCGAAAATCAGGAATCACAGCGCTTACGATTCCACCCAGTCTCTCCCGCTTCTCATAAAGTGTCACTTCTACGCCCATTTTCGCCAGATAGTAAGCCGCTGCCATGCCGGAAGGCCCGCCGCCCACCACTGCCGCCTTCTTTCCGCAAGATTTCCCCGGCTTCAATGTTGTCAGCACCTTGTCATATGCCTTCTGGGCACATAAAAGCTTGGTATTGCGGATTTCTACTGAAGACTCGTAGAAATTGCGGGTACAGTGACTCTGACACCCATGGGCGCAAATGGTTCCTGTAATAAAAGGCAGTGCATTTCTATTCAAGATTACCTGCAGCGCCTCCTCATACCGCCCCTCCCCTGATAATTTCATGTAGGTGGTAATTTCCTGGTGAATAGGGCAGGCATCCTGGCAGGGGGCCGTAAAACATCCAATCAGCGGCACCTTTTCCCCTGACTTCCTGGACGCAGGCATTTTGGCTGGCTTCACATGGTGCTTATCTGTCACGACGTCCTTGGCTGTCTGGTTCAGCCCATCTACATCAATTGCTGTAAAAGGCTTCACTCCCATGTGATCCAAAAGCTCTGCCGCCTGCTTTAGCCTCTGATAACCTCCTGGCTTTAAGATAGAAGTGGCAATGGTAACCGGCCATACGCCAGAACCCACGATCCTGCAGATATTAAACGCATCCGCCCCGCCGGAATAGGCTATGCGAAGTTTCCCGTCAAAGTCCGCCGACAGCTTTGCAGCCAGAGCAATGGACAGCGGATACAGAGATTTCCCAGACATATACATCTCCTGGCTGGGCAATTCCCCTGCCTTCACGTCTACAGGGAATGTATTGGTAATCTTTACGCCAAACTCCAGCCCCAAATCACCGGAAAGCTTCATGAGCCGTCTCAGCATGGGCACTGCATCCCTGTATTGCAGATCATCTTCAAAGTGGAACCGGCCAAATGCAATGTAGTCATACCCCATCTTGTCCAGGGTTTCTCGTGCAAACTCATATCCCAAAAGAGTAGGGTTGCATTTAATAAACGTATGCATGTTCTTTTGGGTCAGCAGATAATTGGCAATGCTCTCAATCTCCTGAGGCGGACATCCGTGGAGCGTGGAAATAGTTGCGGAATTGCATATTTCTGGAGAAATATGTTCAATATCCTCTTTTGTCATGTGCTTAAACTCTCCGGCATGGGCCAGCAGAGTTTCTCTGCACTCCTTAAAAACCGGAGTCTGCCCGGCATTTTTCATGTTCTCAATAAAAGTATTAATTTTTTCAGATTGAATCCCCTTCAAATCATATCCTACACTAATATTAAACTGGAATCCCTCCATGCTTCCCAGTCCATATTCTTTTGCCATAAACGAAAGCAAGAACCAAGCCTTAATGTATTCGTCCTGAGCCTGGGGAACGTAAAGCTCTGTGGACCACTCACAATTGTAGCACTCATCGTCTGCCTTGATACAAGGTTTATTCACACATGCAGCCAGTTCAGCTCCATCCATGGCCTGGACTGTCTTTAGCTCAAAAAATCTGCTTCCAGCGTAATAAGATGCCGCAATATTCTGGGCCAGCTGACTGTTTGGTCCTGCTGCAGGCCCTATGGGAGTCTCCAGGCTACGGCCGAAAATCACCTGGCTGTTTTTTGAATCCGCAATGTAAGGCCTTCGCACTCCAAAGACAGAGTTTTTCTTATCATGCTCTGTCCGCATCCAGTTTAAAAGCTGCCCAAAACTCATACAACGCATCATATCACTCATGTTGTTCTCCTCCTATCCGTTTATGCTCTTCCACAGCTTTGCAGATTCTTCCCTGCATTTTGCCATAACTTTCTCTGTATCCGCTACCTTAACTTCCCTGTCCTGCATAAGGATTTTTCCGTTTCCAATTGTGGTAACCACATCTCTTCCGGTCATGCCGAACAAAATATGTCCGTTAATATTATTTTCGTCTAAATAAGTGGGCGGATCATAATCTGCTACAATCACGTCTGCCCCAGCCCCTTCTTTCAGGACTCCAAGAGGAGTTTTAAAATATCGGCTGGCAATGGCCGCATTGTTTTTAAAAAGCATTTCTGGCACTTCGCTCCAGGCGGCATTGGCATCGCACAAATGGTGTTTGTGAAGCACATTAGCAACCTTATAAGATTCCGTCATGTCATGGGTGTACCCATCCGTTCCAAGCCCTGTTAAGATCCCCCTGCGAACCAGTTCCATAACAGGCGGACATCCGCAGGCATTTCCCATATTTGACTCCGGATTATGCACTACCATGGTTCCTGTATCCTTAATCAAATCCATTTCATGGGAATTAATATAAATACAATGTCCAAGCAGTGTCTTTTCTCCCAATATATTCCAATCCATCAGCCGATCCACTATCCGCTTGCCGTACTTTTTCAGACAGTCATGAAGATCCTCAATCCCTTCTGCCACATGGATATGGTATCCTGCTTCCTTCGGCTTATTTGCTGCCGCCAATTCCATAGTGGCATCCGAAATAGTAAACTGTGCGTGCATCCCCATCATTCCGGCAATCATATCCGTATCATCTTTTAATGCAAATCGAATGAATTCCCCATTTTCCAGAACTGCCTCTTTCGCTTTCTCTGCCCCGTCCCTGTCCGAAACTTCATAACAGAGACAAGCCCTTATTCCCAGCTCCTTAGCCGCCTCCGCAATAGTAAACAAACTGCCTTTAATGTGGCCAAAGCTTGCATGGTGGTCAAATATGGTGGTGACTCCATTGCGGATGCAGGAAATCATAGTATCCATGGCACTATACCTAATCTGTTCCATGGTAAGTTTCCGGTCAATGGTCCACCACTGGCCATCCAAAATATCCAAAAATCCTTTAGGATTATAGCCTTTAATGCTTAAACCTCTTGCCATAGCACTGTAAATATGTTCATGGGTATTAATAAATGCCGGCATAATAATGCGGTTTTTGGCATCTATGTAATCAGCATCCTTATATAAATTTCTCAAGTCTGGCGTGGCTCCGACTTTTACGATTTTTGTTCCGTCAATGGCCAGGGCGCCGTTTTCTATGAACGGTAACTTGCTGTCTCTTGTAATTAATTTTCCATTTCCTACTATTAGCATAGATATCCTCCCATTTTAAAGTTTTATTTTATGTTTCTGAATCTCTTCCCGGCAAAACCAAATTTAGCACAATTGCCGTTATTGTAGCCAATACCACCGGTGATTTTCCAAAAATCGTTGTAACCCAGGCCGGAAAACTCCCCAATGCCGCATTGGCCTGGGTAATCCCCATTCCCAGTGCAACAGCCAGCCCAACAATGGTAGTATTCCGATAATCCATAGGTGCAGCCGTAATCAGTTTCACTCCTGTCATGGCAATCGAAGCAAACACTGATACAGTAGCTCCTCCTAAAACGCAATTGGGAATCGTCAGCAGCACCGAAGAAAATTTGGGAATCAGCCCTGCAATCAAAAGAATACATGCTGCCATGCCAAACACCCTCTTAGCCACAACCTTAGTAGAAGACACAATCCCTACATTCTGACTGAATGTAGCCGTAGGAAGCCCTCCAAACAGAGCACTTATAATATTGCAGCACCCATAAGCCACAATCCCGCCATTCAGCTCTTCGTCTGTAGGCATCCTGTCCATACCGCCTGTGGTGGTAGCCGTAAAATCTCCAATAGCCTGAATCGAATTGATGGCAAATAGAATCCCTATGGCAACGCAGGCGGAAGGTTCAAAAACCACTCCAAAATGCAGAGGCATGGGAATCTGAAAGAAAGATGCTCCAGAGACTGCCGAAAAATCAACTATCCCAAAAAAGAGTGCCACCACATACCCTGAAATAATCCCTATTAAAATAGAAGATAATTTCCAAATTCCTTTTCCGTAATGGTTCAGTCCTGTAACAATAATCAGAGTAATAACAGCAATCACCCAGTTCTGCCATGAACCGTACTGAGGGTTTCCCACTCCTCCAGCCATGT
Organism: uncultured Hungatella sp.; assembly: GCA_949879025.1. Lineage (GTDB taxonomy): Bacteria > Bacillota > Clostridia > Lachnospirales > Lachnospiraceae > UBA3402. The sequence continues at coordinate 54,405 of CATLBO010000002.1, forward strand.
AATTAATAGCTGTGGGATACAGCGAAAGCCCAATGGAAAACACCACGGTTCCTGTAATCAGCGGCGGAAAAAACTTCCGAATCTGTTTAATGAATATTCCCACAAGAACCGCAATGATCCCGCCAACGATCTGGGCTCCCAAAATTGTTCCCACGCCGAAGTCACCTGCAATAGCCTGCATAGTAGGTACATAGGCAAAACTGATACCCATAATCACCGGAAGCCCGGACCCAATCCGCACCTTTCCCTTTTGAAACGGATACAGCTGTACCAGAGTCGTAAGGGCTGACAATACCAAGGCCGCCTGTATCAAAATAACCGAATCTTTATCAGAAAGCCCTCCCACTCCTGCTACAATAATAGCCGGGGTCACGCATCCTACAATCATGGCAACTACATGCTGCAGTGCCAAAGGGAATGCCTGGCTGGCAGACGGCTTTCCATACAAATCAAATAACATAGCGGATGTCCGTTCCTTTGTTTCTCCATTCATTTCCTGTTTCTCTCCTCCTCTTCCTGCTACAGTGATTTTCTGTTAATCTGCTGCATATTGGTATCTTTATCAGGGAGACGGTTTCAATACTTTGGGAAATTTTAACAAATTCACATCCCATTGCTCCTATCTTATCATGGGTTTTAGCTTATTACAAGCATTTTTAATAATTTTTTATTATAATAAAAATTTTTTATTTTTCTGTTGATTTTTCAAAATTCCATGCTATAATGACCTTAGGGAGACGACAAAATAACCAATTGAAACGCTCAATTTTAAAGGAGGATTGTATCATGTGCAACTCACAAGGGGCTTCCATTAAGTGGACCCTCAACCATATTCCGAAGAGCGATGACAAGCAGCTTCCGAATATGTCTCTTAAGGAAATGAAGAAAGCCAGCGATTTTCACAAAAGCTTTCCGCAATATTCCGTAACCCCTCTTACCCGGCTTTCAAGCCTGGCTGAGTACCTGGGACTGAAGCGTCTTTATGTAAAAGATGAATCTTACCGATTCGGCCTTAACGCATTTAAAGTGCTGGGAGGCTCTTATGCCATTGCAAGGCATATTGCCCAGGAGCTTGGCAAAGATGTAAGCCAGGTTCCATACAATGTCCTTACTTCTAAGCATCTTAAAGATGAATTTGGCCAGGCAACCTTCTTCACTGCCACTGACGGAAACCATGGCCGGGGTGTTGCATGGGCCGCCAACAAGCTGGGACAGAAATGTGTAGTCAGAATGCCCAAGGGAACCACTCAGACCCGTCTGCAGAACATTGCCAAGGAAAATGCCACGGTTACCATTGAAAATCTTAACTATGACGACTGTGTCCGCATGGCAGCCAAAGAGGCTTCTGAGACGAAACGGGGCATTATGGTACAGGACACAGCCTGGGAAGGATATGAGGAGATTCCCACTTGGATTATGCAGGGCTACGGCACTCTTGCCATGGAAGCTGATCAACAGCTTTCCGCAGACGGAAGCCGCCCTACCCATATTTTCATACAGGCTGGCGTAGGTTCTCTTGCAGGTGCTGTAATCGGTTATTTTGCAAATCGTTTTAAAGAAAATCCTCCTGTTATGGTGGTTGTAGAAGCAAAAGCTGCAGATTGCCTTTATCAGTCCGCAATGCAGGCTGATGGCAGCCGGGTAAATGTCACAGGTGATATGCTTACCATTATGGCCGGACTTGCCTGCGGGGAGCCGAATACGGTTTCCTGGGATATTTTAAGAAATCATGCGGACGCATTTGTTTCCTGTCCGGACTGGGTAAGCGCCAACGGAACACGTATTTACGGCGCTCCCATAGGTAATGATGACCGAGTGATTTCCGGTGAATCCGGCTCCGTAACCTTGGGCCTGGTCCATGCGCTGATGACTAATCAGCAATATAAAGAACTTAAAAATGCGCTGAATCTGAATTCCAGTTCGGAAGTTCTTCTTGTATCGTCCGAAGGCGATACTGACCCAGATCGCTACCGTGAAATTACATGGGAAGGACTGTGCGGGACTCAGAAAAAGCCTTTTGCAGATTTACAAAGCTAAACAGACTTAAAATATAAAATGAGGAGATTCATATTATGTCAGATTTCGGAAAAATCAAGGAAGCCGCTCAGAATTACAGTGCGGATATGAATGCGTTTTTAAGAGCAATTGTAAAAAATCCAGGAGAAAGCTGTGATGAAAAGGCTCATATAGAGACCATTGCTGCTGAAATGAAAAAGGTTGGATTTGATGAGGTTCAGATTGATCCCCAGGGCAATGTTATCGGATATATGGGAACCGGAGACAGAATCATTGCCTATGATGCCCATATTGACACTGTAGGCATCGGAAATATAGAAAACTGGGATTTTGACCCTTATGAGGGCTATGAAAATGAGACGGAAATCGGCGGACGCGGCGTTTCCGACCAGTGCGGCGGTATAGTCTCTTCTGTCTACGGTGCAAAGATTATGAAAGACTTGAACCTGATTCCAGAAGGCTGCAAGGTAATGGTAGTGGGAAGCGTACAGGAAGAGGACTGCGACGGGCTTTGCTGGCAGTACATTATTAATGAAGATAAAGTCCGCCCTGAATTTGTGGTATCCACAGAACCTACAGACGGCGGCATCTACCGTGGCCAGAGAGGACGTATGGAAATCCGTGTGGATGTAAGAGGTGTTTCCTGCCACGGCTCTGCACCGGAAAGAGGCGACAATGCCATCTATAAAATGGCTGACATTCTTCAGGACATCCGTTCTTTAAATGAGAATGACGCAGACGACAAGACAGAAATAAAAGGTCTTGTAAAAATGCTTGACCCCAAGTACAACAAGGATTGGGAAGAGGCCAGGTTCCTTGGCAGAGGCACAATTACCACTTCCCAGATTTTCTACACTTCACCAAGCCGCTGTGCAGTTGCTGACTCCTGCTCCGTATCTTTGGACCGCCGCATGACTTTCGGCGAAACATGGGAAAGCTGCCTGGAAGAAATCCGCTCCCTTCCCAGCGTGAAAAAGTACGGCGACGACGTGAAAGTGTCCATGTACAACTATGACCGCCCGTCCTACACTGGATGCGTGTATGAGATTGAGTGCTACTTCCCAACATGGGCTATTCCTAAAGATCACAAAGTGACTAAGGCTTTGGAAAGCGCCTACATCAGCCTTTACGGAGACAAGAGAATCGGTGCCGAAGAGACTCTGGAAATGCGTCAGGCCCGCCCTCTGACTGACAAATGGACCTTCTCCACCAACGGCGTTTCGATTATGGGAAGAAATAATATTCCATGTATCGGCTTTGGACCAGGTGCAGAGGCACAGGCTCATGCTCCCAATGAGAAGACCTGGAAGCAGGATCTAGTTATCTGCGCAGCCGTGTATGCGGCGCTTCCTGCAGAGTATTTTGCAGAGTAAACCTGCATAGGCCCCAGCTTCAGACACACGGCTTCAGATGCACCATCACTTATGAAAGCCCGATGGCAGGACTTTCATTAATATGGCCTCTGCCTGACATGACAAACTATTGCTAATCCATGCAAATCCATTCATTTAAATAATTTTTATAAAGCTATTAGTAGGAGGATATATGAAAACATTACAGGATTATATTGACAAATTAAATAAGTTAAATTTTAAGGACATGTACAATGGCGACTTTTTCCTTACCTGGGAAAAGACGGATGAAGAGCTGGAAGCAGTGTTCACCATTGCTGATGCCCTTCGTTTCATGAGAGAAAACAACATTTCCACTAAGGTGTTTGAAAGCGGCCTGGGAATTTCCTTGTTCCGTGACAATTCCACCCGTACTCGTTTCTCATTTGCATCCGCCTGCAATCTGCTGGGCCTGGAGGTTCAGGATCTGGATGAAGGCAAATCCCAGGTGGCACACGGTGAGACAGTCCGTGAAACTGCCAACATGATCTCTTTCATGGCTGATGTAATCGGCATCCGTGATGATATGTACATCGGAAAAGGCAACAAATATATGCATGAAGTGGTTGACTCCGTAACACAGGGCAATAAAGACGGCATTCTGGAACAGAAACCGACCCTTGTTAATTTACAGTGCGATATTGACCATCCTACACAGGCCATGGCCGATATGCTCCACATTATCCACGAGTTTGGCGGCGTTGAAAATTTAAAAGGCAAAAAGCTGGCCATGACCTGGGCTTACTCTCCTTCCTATGGAAAACCTTTGTCTGTTCCCCAGGGCATTATCGGCCTGATGACCCGCTTTGGCATGGATGTGGTACTGGCTCACCCAGAAGGTTATGAAGTATTCCCGGAAGTTGAGGACGTGGCTGCTGCCAATGCAAAGAAATCCGGCGGTACATTTACCAAGACCAACAATATGGCAGAGGCCTTTAAAGATGCTGACATCGTATATCCAAAGAGCTGGGCTCCATTTGCGGCTATGGAGAAAAGAACTGAGCTTTACGGCAACGGAGACACGGAAGGCATCAAGGCTCTGGAAAAGGAACTTTTGGCTCAGAATGCACAGCACAAGGACTGGGCCTGTACAGAAGAGCTTATGGCAACTACGAAAAACGGAAAGGCACTTTACATGCACTGTCTCCCGGCTGACATCTCTGGTGTCAGCTGCAAAGAAGGGGAAGTGGATGCAACAGTATTTGACCGCTACAGAGACCCGCTGTACAAGGAGGCCAGTTTTAAGCCTTATATTATTGCAGCTATGATTTTCCTTGCAAAATTTGCTGATCCGGCTGACGTTCTCAAAAAGCTGGAAGAAAAAGAAACCCCAAGAGTTTTTAAATAATCTGTGCTGATATACAGGCATTTGTGAAAACCGAAGTTGTCACGAAGCTTTCCGTTTTGCAAATGCCTGTAGTTATTTTTTGAAAGGAATGGAACGTTATGTCAAAGAAGAAACGAATTGTCATTGCCCTTGGCGGAAATGCACTGGGCAACACGCTTCCTGAGCAGATGAAAGCCGTAAAGATTACGGCCAAGGCTATTGTGGATTTGATTGAAGAAGGATGCGAAGTTGTGGTTGCCCATGGAAACGGGCCCCAAGTAGGCATGGTAAATAATGCCATGATTGCCTTGACTCATGAAGATGCCGACCAGCCTAACACGCCTTTGTCCGTATGCGTTGCCATGAGCCAGGCCTACATAGGGTATGATTTGCAGAATGCTTTAAGGGAGGAAATGCTGAACCGGGGCATTGAGAACATCCCTGTTGCTACCATGATAACCCAAGTAAGAGTGGATGAAAGTGATCCGGCATTCAGCGCTCCATCGAAACCTATCGGCAAGTTCGTGTCCGCTGAACAGGCTAAAATGATGGAAGAGAAATTTAATTATGTTATGAAGGAAGATTCCGGCCGGGGATACCGTCGTGTGGTTGCTTCTCCCAAACCTGTTGAGATTATTGAGATTGGCACCATCCGAACTATGGTAGAGTCCGGAGATTTGGTTATTGCCTGCGGCGGCGGCGGTATTCCTGTTATCCGCCATGGAAATCATTTAAAGGGAGCCAGTGCTGTTATTGACAAAGACTTTGCCAGCTGCCTCCTTGCCAAGGAACTGGATGCCGATTTCCTGATTATCCTTACCGCTGTGGAACAGGTGGCTCTGAATTTTGGAAAGCCGGATGAAAAATGGCTTTCAGATGTATCTTTGGATGAAACTGAAAAATATATAAAGGAAGGCCACTTTGCACCAGGATCTATGCTTCCTAAAGTACAGGCGGCTGTGGATTTTGCAGGGTCAAAAAAGGGAAGAACAGCCCTTATTACTCTGCTTGAAAAATCCAGAGATGCGATCCAAGGAAAGACAGGGACTATGTTCCATATATAAAAGAGATGTTCGTTTTATTAGCTGAAGAAAAACGGCAGCATACCATTCTGGAAGATCAGAAGGGAGCTGCCGTTTTTTACTGGAAATCCAGTACTGCACCTCTAATAAAGACAGCCAGATGTTCCTTTATCATAACATCTGGCTGTATATAGGCCATTTATAATTTTATATTATTTTCTCTCAAAATCGGATGCAGGATGTTTGCACAGCGGACAGACAAAGTCTGCCGGAAGCTCCTCGCCCTCATAGATATAGCCGCATACAGTGCAGCGCCATGCTGTTTTCCCAGCAGAGGGCTGCTGAGCCGGCTTCGGTTTGATCTCAGACTGATAGTAAGCGTAGGTTGCCGATGGATCTTGGGAAAGCACCCCCATATCGTCCACGACGGCAATGAACAGCATGTGGCTGCCCAGGTCAACAGCCTGCTCTACTTCAGCACTAATATAGGCATTGGTTCCGGAAGTAACATAGTAAAGTCCATTCGCACTTCGTTTGCAGTCTGAATATGCAGCAAATTTATCCGTATCCCTGCCAGACTGGAATCCAAAGTGTTGGAAGACTTCAAATTTAGCTGATTCGCTGAGAATAGAGAGATTGAATTTGCCGCTCTTTTCTACAAGCTCCTTCGTAAAATTCGCCTTGTTCACCGCAATGGTGATGCAGTTTGGATCACTGGTTACCTGGATTCCAGTGTTAATGATACAGCCGCTGTCTTTACCCTCAAAAGCAGAGGTGAGTACAAACAACCCATAGCTTAACTTATACATTGCTTTTTTATCCATAGAAAAGCCTCCCTCATATAATAATGATTCCTTATATGATTTTAAATATTCTCTTGATTTTCCTCTCGATTCCGGCAATCTGGACATAGGTAAAAGACTTTCAGATCATACGAGAGAAACTCCTCCCCTAATTGCCTGCGCAGAGAGTCAGTCAAATCCTCCAACGAGATGTCCGCTAATTTGCCGCATCTTTGACAAACCAAATGGTCGTGCTTAGTTAAACGGTCATATCTGTCCAGCATATTTTCAACAGAGACTTTGCGAATCATCTCGGCTTTCCACAGCCTGTTTAAATTGTTATATACCGTGAATTTTTCCATTTGTCAAGAACGTCAGCCAGTTCTATTGCTGTTTTTTTGCTGAATTTATGCCGCCTAATCGGCAGCGAGACTTTTAAAGTAACTGCCATCTTAAATAAAAAATATAAAAGAGAACGCTTCAATGATATTCTTCCAATCACTGCAGCATCCTCTGTATATTCTTCCTTTTCATTCTTTTCCAATTAAGTCCTCCATCACCTGCTCAACTGTCTCAATCCTCTGTGCTTTCCAGGCATTACTCCCGCAAAACAGCAAAGCATCATTCAGTTCCCCCTGAGCCGCATTTACCAAGGCACTGGTAATGCAATAAGGCGTAACCGAAGGCTCACATCTCTCCAAACACCCATAACACCGCTCCGGCGCAATCCTTCCTTTTGCCGCCCTCTCCAAAAACGGATTTACAATGGCCCGCCCAGGCATACCCACGGGACTTTTCGTAATTACAATGTCCTTTTTCTCGGCCTTTATATAAGCCTGCTTATAGCTTTCCGGCGCATCACATTCCTCTGTAGTCACAAATCTGGTAGCCACCTGGACGCCGTCCGCCCCAAGGCTCATTTGGTGAAGCACATCCTCATGGCTGTAAATCCCTCCGGCTGTCACCACGGAAATGTGTCTTCCATGCTTCTCACCATATTTTTTCACCACATCCAGGATCTTTCTAATCTCATGGTCATACTCTTCACGCTTAAAGCTGGCTTCCACATCTTCCGTGTCCGCCCCGTATTCCCCTAATTCTTCCCTGGAAAATCCCAGATGCCCGCCGGCCAGCGGACCTTCAATAACCACCAGATCCGGCGCTTTTCCATATTTCCTGTCCCACATTTTGCAGATGACATTGGCTGATTTTGCAGTAGAGACAATGGGGGCAATCAATGTCCGTTTTCCAATCCCTGATTCCCTCTGTGCTTCTTCCACATACTCTGGCAGAGAAACCGGAAGCCCGGCTCCGGAAATAATAAGATCTGCCCCGGCCTTTACCGCTGCTTTCACATACTCTTTATACTGCCTGGTAGCTACCATAATATTAAATCCAATTACTCCATCAGGCGCTGTCTCCCTGGCCTTACGAAGTTCCAGGCCAATGGCCCGCAGATTGGCCTCCATAGGATTGATTCCAAAGTCCGGCTCCCGAAAACCAATCTGCGCTGTAGAAATAATTCCCACGCCGCCTGCCTTAGCCACAGCCCCTGCCAGACGGTGTAAGCTGATTCCAACCCCCATTCCGCCCTGGATCACTGGCTTCTCAACAGTAAAATCCCCTATTATTAACGGCTTTATCTTTCCCATGATAATCTCCTGCTGCCTTCTGCTTTATTCTGAAATGAAATATCCGTCCCTAAATCCCGCAAAACCTTTCATATCTCTGTTTCTGCAGTTCTTCACTTCCTAGCTTCCCATACTCTTCCAAGAACCCGCAGATCTTCTCCTCCATATACCAGGCAATCTCCTTCAGATTGTCGGCGCAGGCAGGCTCCCTCTCCGGAATCACTTTATCAATAATACGAAGTTTCAAAAGATCTCCCGCCGTAATCCTCATTACCTCAGCAGCCTCCTGAGCTCTTTTGCTGTCCTTCCACAAAATCGACGCAAATCCTTCCGGCGACAGCACAGAATAAATGGCATTCTCCATCATCCACACTTCGTTGGCTACAGCCATCGCCAGAGCTCCGCCGCTTCCTCCTTCACCGATAACGACAGACAGAACAGGCACCTTCAAATCCGAAAGCTCAAACAGGTTTCGGGCAATAGCTTCCCCCTGTCCCCGTTCCTCTGCCTCAATCCCGCAGAACGCTCCCGGCGTATCCACAAAGCAGATAACCGGACGGCCAAATAATTCTGCCTGCTTCATGAGACGAAGGGCCTTTCTATACCCCTCCGGAGACGGCATTCCAAAATTACGGCTGATATTTTCCTTGGTTGTCTTGCCCTTTTGCTGTCCGACGACAGTCACAGCCTGACCGTGGAACATGGCAATTCCTCCAACAATCGCTCCATCGTCGCCGAAATACCGATCCCCGTGAAGCTCCATAAAATCATCAAACAGTTCCTCTATATAGTCCAATGCTGTAGGCCTGTCTGCCCGTCGGGACAGCTGCACATGCTCCCAGGCAGTTTTTCCGCTGACAAATTCATTCCCCGCAGACATATCCACAGCCACAGTACTGGCTTTATTCCTGCCATCTTCATCCTGACACTTGACACCACTGGCCCGATGCATATGCAGCAATTTTCCCAGCGTATCTTTCATTTCCTCTCTTGGTACAATCTTGTCCACAAATCCATGAGCCAGCAAAAACTCTGATCTTTGGAAACCTTCCGGAAGCTTCTGCCCAATGGTCTGCTGAATCACCCGCGGCCCTGCAAAACCGATGAGAGCCCCTGGCTCCGCCAGAATCACATCCCCAAGCATGGCAAAACTGGCTGTTACTCCGCCGGTAGTAGGATCTGTCAAAACACTGATAAATAAAAGCCCAGCCTCATGATGCTTTTTCAAAGCACCGCTGGTCTTGGCCATCTGCATCAGGGACACACACCCTTCCTGCATCCTTGCGCCGCCGGAGCAGGCAAAAATAATTATCGGAAGCCTCTGCTTGGTAGCCCGCTCCACCATCCGTGTAATTTTCTCGCCAACCACATGACCCATGCTGCTCATCAAAAACCTGGAGTCACAGACCCCAAGAGCCGTTTTCTCCCCGTTGATCAGGCATTTTCCCGTGACAATGGCCTCATTAAGCCTGGTCTTCTCCCTAGCCTCCCGCACCTTATCCTCATAGCCCGGAAAATCCAGAGGATTGCCAAACTCCATGGAACTGTCCCACTCCTCAAAACTTCCCTTATCAGCAGTAATCTCAATTCTTCTGAAAGCATGAACACGGAAATACGCCCTACATTTCGGACACGTGTACAAACTGTCCATCACGTCATCCCGATAAACCGGCTGACCGCATTTTCTGCATTTTCTCCACAATCCCTCCGGAACATTGGGTTCCCTGGTCTGGCCTTTGTACTTTGTATCAATCAATGTATATGTTTTCTTAAACATATCCTTCAGCATATTCCGGTTTCTCCTTTCAAACTTCCACAATCACACCCTACTTTCCATACTGGGGAAAATAAGTAGGAATAAAATGGGTATCCGTGTCACCCTGGTCAAAGGCCTCATGATTCAAAATCTCATACTGAAAATCCAGATTCGTCTCAATACCCTCAATCACCAATTCTCCCAGGGCGCTGCGCATCTTAGCTATAGCTGACTCTCTGTCTTTCCCATGGACAATCAGCTTCAAAAGCATGGAATCATAATTAGGCGGCACCCTGTAATCACAGTAAATGTGGCTGTCCACCCGAATGCCGTTGCCGCCTGGCGTGTGAACATTGGTAATCAGGCCTGGACAAGGCATAAAATGCTTTGACGGGTTCTCCGCATTAATCCTGCACTCAATGGCATGGCCCTGAATCCGAACCTCATCCTGGGTCACAGACAGAGGCTCTCCAGCAGCAATCCGAATCTGCTCTTTGATCAAATCCATGCCCGTTACCATCTCTGTCACCGGATGTTCCACTTGAATCCTGGTATTCATTTCCATAAAATAAAAATTTTTGTTTTTATCTAAAAGGAACTCAATGGTTCCTGCATTTTCATATCCAACTGCCCTTGCAGCCCGAACAGCCGTCTCCCCCATTTTTTTCCGCAGCTCCTCGGAAATAGCAATAGACGGGGACTCCTCCAAAACCTTCTGGTGCCGTCTCTGAATGGAACAATCCCTCTCTCCAAGATGTACCACGTGGCCCTGTTTATCCGCCATAATCTGAAACTCAATATGCCTTGGCTTTTCAATATACCGTTCAAGATACATGGTATCATCGGAAAATCCCTTCACCGACTCCATCTGGGCATTGAGAAAATTTGCCTCAAAATCATCAGGCCCGTATGATATTCTCATACCCTTTCCGCCGCCTCCAGAAGAAGCCTTAATCATCACAGGATAACCGATTTCCTCTGCCATGACTTTAGCCTCTTCCACCTTGTACACTGGCTCCTTGCTTCCTGGCACCACTGGCACCCCGGCCTCTATCATAGTCTTTCTGGCTTCCGATTTATTGCCCATTTTATTGATTAAATCCGCCGACGGCCCAATAAACGTAATGCTGCACTTCTCACAAAGCTCTGCAAACCTGGCATTCTCCGATAAAAATCCGAATCCGGGATGAATGGCCTCTGCTTTCATTGCCACAGTAGCCGAAATAATCCTCTCCATGTTCAGATAGCTCTTATCTGAAGGAGCCGGACCGATACAGATAGCTTCATCTGCCAGAAGAGTATGGAGAGAATCCTTGTCAGCTTCCGAATATACGGCCACTGTCTTGATACCCATTTCCCTGCATGCCCTGATAATCCGAACCGCAATCTCTCCCCTGTTGGCAACCAATATTTTTGTAAACATAAGGCATTCCCCTATCCAATCATAAAAGTCAATTCCGCTGACACAGCAACCTTTCCATCCACCGTAGCCGTAGCCTTTCCGATACCCATAGGCCCTTTCTGCTTAATAATCTCACACTCCAGCCGAAGTTTGTCCCCTGGAACCACCTTTCTCTTAAATCTGGCATGATTGATGGCCCCAAAATATGCGGTCTTGCCTTTGTTCTCCTCAACACTCAAAATCGCCACAGCCCCTACCTGGGCCAGAGCTTCCACCATCAGCACCCCCGGCATTACCGGTTCTTGGGGAAAATGCCCCTTAAACTGAGGCTCATCATAAGTGACACATTTATATCCCACAGCCCTGATCCCCGGCTCCAGCTCCTCAATACAGTCAATTAAAAGAAACGGATGACGATGGGGGATGATCTCCTGAATTTCCTTAATTCCAAGCATATGATTTTCTCCTTTTAACGAATCCTGAACAATGGCTGATTGTATTCCACCACATCTTCGTTATTGACTAAAATAGCCTCAACCACTCCGTCATACTCACTTTCAATCTCATTCATCAGCTTCATAGCCTCAATAATTCCTAAAACCTGGCCCTTTTTCACAACATCCCCAACTTTTACGAAATTCTCTGCATCCGGGGAAGAGGCGCTGTAAAATACGCCCACCAGCGGCGAAACCACCACTTTATCAGAGCCAATAGCCGCCGGAACCGCAACTGCCTGTCCTACAGCAGCAGCTGCTGCAGCCTGGGCAACTGCTCCTGTTCCCAAAACGCCTGCTGCTGGTACGGAAGATATTGCCGCACTTCCACCCCCCAAAGTTCCAGCTGCTCCTGGAACCACGGCCACATTTCCAACCATTCCCGGAATCATGCCAACATTACCTGATGCCCCTGACAGTACAGCCGCATTTCCAACTGTTACAGCTGCTCCTGGAATGGCTGCCATTTCTCCAACAGTCCCCAGACCATTTCCCACATTTGCTGCGCCTGAACCTGTCACAGCAGTCTGAACCATCGCCCCGGCCGAAGCCGATCCAATCCCGTTTTCTCCATGCGCTGCCGTCGGTGCGCCACCAAAATTATCTTTTCGAAGAGAAATCTTAACCCCATTATCCTCCACATCCAGCGTCGTAAGCCCGTGATCCGTAAAAGCCTGGATCAGCGCAAGAACACTCTGTAATTCCATACCTGATTCCCCCTATTCCTCAAATTTCTTAATAAGCAATGTGGCATTATGGCCGCCGAATCCAAGTGAATTGCTCATGGCGTACCGGATATCCGCCTTTATGCCGTCTCCCTTGGTGTAATCCAAGTCACAGCCTTCATCCTCTGTCTCCAGGCCAGCCGTGGCATGGACATATCCCTCCTCTATGGCCTTCACGCAGGCAATAAACTCAACACCGCCTGCTGCGCCTAAAAGGTGCCCCACCATAGATTTTGTGGAATTAATATGAACCTTATATGCATGCTCTCCCAGAGCCAGCTTAATGGCCTTTGTCTCAAACAAATCATTGTGATGTGTTCCGGTTCCGTGGGCATTGATATAATCCACATCATCCGCCTGGATGCCTCCATCCTTCATAGCCATCTCCATCGCCTTGGCTGCGCCGCTTCCGTCCTCCGCCGGCGACGTAATATGGTAGGCATCACAAGTAGCCCCATAGCCAACCAGCTCCCCGTAAATTTTCGCACCTCTGGCTCTGGCATGATCCAGAGACTCCAAAACCACAACGCCGGCGCCTTCACCCATAACAAACCCATTTCTCTCACGATCAAAAGGAATGGATGCTCTCAATGGGTTTTCTGAAGCAGACAGCGCTGTCAATGCGCCAAATCCTGCAATGCTCAGAGGCGTGATAGAAGCCTCCGTGCCGCCTGCCACCAGAACATCCGCTTCCCCATACTGAATCGAACGGTACGCCTCTCCAATAGAATGTGTTCCTGTAGCGCAGGCCGTAACCACATTAAAGCATTTTCCCTTAAGGCCAAACTGAATAGCCACATTGCCGGCCGCCATATTGCCAATCATCAAAGGAACCAGAAGAGGATTCACCCGGCTTGGCCCCTTTTCCAGAAGTTTCTTATACTCCCTCTCAATAGACTGCAGGCTTCCGATTCCCGAACCGATACACACGCCCATACGGTAAGGGTCCTCTTTCTCCATCTCAAGGCCGGAATGCTCCAGAGCCTCCTTAGCCGCTGCAACCGCAAACTGAGAAAACCTTTCCATCCTCTTGGCTGTCTTTGGGTCCATGTAATTCTTACCTTCAAACCCTTTTACTTCAGCCGCCAGTTTCACCTTGTAATTCTCTGTATCAAAAACCGTAATAGGCCCGATTCCCACCTTTTTTTCCTTCAGCCCGCTCCAAAATTCATCCACACTGTTTCCAATAGGGGTAATCGCTCCCATTCCGGTAACAACCACACGATTGCTCATCATTTCACTCCTCCTGTCTTCTGCCGGGTTGTGCCCCACTCAAACATTCCTTCAAATCCACATGTACTTTTTCCAGTACTGTCCTGCAAAAATACCGGTTAAATCGATACGTCTCAGTTACATAGCCATACCGCCGTCTACGCACAGCACCTGCCCTGTAATATATCTGGCTTTATCCGAAGCCAAAAATGCCGCTGTCTCTGCAACATCCTTTGTCTCACCGAATTTCTTCATGGGAATCTGGGCTATGGCTCCCTCCTTCACCGCATTCGACAGCACTTCCGTCATCTCCGTATTAATAAAACCTGGGGCAATAGCATTGACTGTAATTCCCCTGCTTGCCAGCTCCCTGGCTGCAGATTTGGTCATACCAATGATCCCTGCCTTGGAAGCTGCATAGTTTACCTGTCCTGCGTTGCCCAAAACTCCTGACACCGAAGAAATATTGATGATCCTGCCGCTCTTCTGTTTTAACATCTGCCGGGCCACATGGCGCATACAATTAAAAGCTCCCTTCAGATTTGTCCTGACAACCGCATCAAAGTCTTCCTCCGACATGCGCATCAAAAGCCCATCCTTAGTAATCCCAGCATTATTCACAAGAATATCAATATGCCCGTAATCTTTAATCACCTGCTCCATAAACTTCCCGGCTTTCTCAAAATCAGACACGTCACACTGGATGGCTTCCGCCTTGCCGCCATTGTCCTCAATTTCTCTAACCGTTTCCTCCGCCCTTTGGGCCGAACCATTATAATTAACAATCACCGCAGCCCCCGCAGCAGCCAAAGTCCTGGCAATCTCCCTGCCGATTCCCCGGCTTGCTCCGGTAACCACCGCCACCTTACCTGTCAGCATCTGTTCTTTCCTCCTCTATATTTCAGTGAATCCTGCAAACCTGAACCCGGACAAGAATGACATTCTCCCTGGCTCCGCAGCAAATTCGCTATTTCACTTTCTCCAAATCATCCATTTTCTCTATATTAAGAACCGTAACGTTCCTATTAATCTTCTTTATAAACCCGCTAAGAGTCTTCCCTGGTCCAATCTCCACAAATGTATCCACGCCGTCCTTAAGCATAGTCTCCACACTCTGCTGCCATCTGACCGAAGAATACACCTGCTGCATCAACAAAGGCTTAACCAATGCTTCATCTGTCACATACTCTGCCGTAACATTGGCCACATAAGGAATCTCTGGTTTTGACACTTTCACGCTCTCCAGCACCTTTCCCAGCTTTTCCCCGGCCCCTTTAAGCATCTTTGAATGGAATGGCCCACTGACATTAAGAGGTACCACCCTTTTAGCCCCGGCCTCCTTCAGCTTTATTCCCGCTGATTCTACAGCTTCCTTTTTCCCCGAAATTACAATTTGACCCGGGCAATTATAATTGGCAATTTGAACATCCTGAATATCCTTGATTATCTGTTCTATACTTTCCCCATCCATGGCCAGAACCGCAGCCATAGCACCAATCCCCAGAGGAACCTCACCCTGCATCAAGATCCCTCTCTGCCTCACAGTAGTAATGGCATCATCCACAGACATAACGCCTGCAGCAGCCAGCGCACAATATTCTCCCAGGCTGAGCCCCGCAGCCACATAAGGCCTCATATCCGTTTTTTCCATCAGTACCTTCATCATGGCAATGCCTGCAGTCACCATAGCCGCCTGGGTATACTCCGTAATATCCAGACGGTCATTGCTCTCAAAGCACAGCTCCGGCATAGAAAAACCCAAAAGATCTGACGCCCTGTCAAAAATCCGCCTTGCAGTCTCTGTATTATCGTAAAAATCCTTACCCATACCAACAGTCTGCGCTCCCTGTCCTGGGAAAATAAATGCAACTTTATTCATGAAATACTCCTTTTACTATCGCTTTTCTTTGCAGGGCCGGCAGCAAATGCCTGCCATACTCCTGCTCATGGCCAAATTAAATGCCTTCAGATCAAACCAATTATAAGGCACTCTCTGCCAGGCAGTTCCAATTGCTCATTTCATTTCCAAGCTGATTTCTGTCAGATAATATCAATTAATTCCACTTCATCAGCGTTTTGGCCTGAGCCATCATTTCCTCAACTATCTCTTTACAAGTCTGCTCTTTCGTAATCAGCCCTGCAATCTGCCCTGCCATCACTGTTCCCTTGGCTACATCGCCCTCCTGAACCGCCCGGCGCAAAGCTCCCAGAGTCATATACTCCAACTCCTCAAAGGATTTACCCTCTGCCTCCATTTTCACATACTCTCTGGTCATCTCATTTCTCAAACAGCGGATTGGATGGCCATGGCTTCTCCCGGTTACTGCCGAATCAATATCCTTTGCCTTGATGATTCTCTGCTTATAATTCTCATGTACCACGGCTTCTTTTGACACCACAAACCTGGTGCCGATCTGAACCGCCTCAGCTCCAAGCATAAAAGCCGCTGCAATCCCTCTCCCGTCGCCGATTCCCCCTGCTGCAATGACAGGAATCTTAACTGCATCCACAACCTGTGGAACCAGGGTCATGGTAGTCTGCTCTCCGATGTGCCCTCCGGACTCACATCCTTCAGCCACTACTGCATCTGCCCCATGCCTCTCCATGCGCCGGGCCAATGCTACAGAAGCCACCACAGGAATCACCTTCACGCCTGCTGCCTTCCATATGTCCATATACTTCTCAGGATTCCCGGCACCAGTGGTAACCACCTTAATACCTTCCTCCACAATTACCTTGGCTACATCATCTGCATAAGGGCTCATAAGCATTACATTCACCCCAAATGGCTTGTCCGTCAGCTTCCTTGCCTTACGGATTTCGTCCCTGACTACCTCTCCTGGTGCATTAGCCCCACCAATAAGTCCCAGACCTCCAGCCTCAGAAACCGCAGCCGCCAGATGGTGTTCTGCCACCCAGGCCATGCCTCCCTGTATAATCGGGTATTCTACCCCCAAAAGCTCTGTAATCCTTGTTTTCATTTTACTCAACGCCTTTTTCCTTCAGATAATTCATTACTTCGCCTACAGTCAGAAGATTCTGCAGATCCTCTGCCGGAATCTCTACAGAGTACTCATCTTCCAGGGCCATTACAAGCTCAAACAAATCCAAAGAATCTGCCGCCAAGTCATCCTTAAAATTAGAATTCTCCGTAATGGTATCTGCATCCACACTCAACTGCTCCGAAATAATTTCCTTCATCTTCTCTAACATAGTTTTACTCTCCTCTTCTTATACTTTTTAAATTGTTGTCTATATAGCAAGCTTTCGACAAAAATCGAAAAACTTTGACTATCAAATCAATTCTATAAAAAATTTTTCTGCACTGACCGTCTTACAGTGCCAGCAAATCGCCTGTACTGCATCCACTGCCTGCCGATTACCACTCAACCAGCATTGCTCCCCAGGTAAGACCGGCCCCAAATCCTGCCAGAACCAACTTGTCACCTCTGCAAAGATTCCCCTGCTGGTTCAGCTCGTCAAGAAGGATAGGTATGGTAGCTCCGGAAGTATTGCCGTACCGATCTATATTCATAGGAATCTTGTCCATGGAAATCTTAAGCCGTTTGGCAATAGACTCACAAATACGATAATTTGCCTGATGCAGCACAAGATATTTCACTGCACCTATGTCTGTACCAGCATTCCTCAACAGGCTGTCCACGCACTCTGGTACTTTTTTCACCGCAAACTTAAAAACCTCCTGGCCTTCCATAGCAATATAGCCTGGTTCAGGCTTTCTTCCCGTAAGAAAATTTTCCATAGACCTGGCCTGGCATGTTAAAACTGACGCTTTGCTTCCATCAGAACCTACTTTGCCGCATATCAGGCCCCTATCCCCGCTTTCACTGGCTTTCACCACCGCTGCCCCTGCGCCGTCTCCAAACAGCACACAGGTACTTCTATCCGACCAGTCCACATTCTTGCTGAGATTATCAACCCCAATCACCAGCCCTGTGCTGTATGTTCCTGTCTTTATCAGCGCATCCATGGTGTGCATGGCAAAGATAAATCCCGAGCAGGCCGCACTCACATCATACCCGACTGCATTCCCTGCCCCCAAAATCCCCTGAACCTCACAGGCAGTACTAGGAAAACAATAGTCAGCTGTAGTGGTAGCTGCTATAATAATATCAATCTCTTCCGGCTTTACCCCTGCGTCTTCCAGTGCCCGTTTCGCTGCCTCCGCTGCCATCCAAGTAGTACCTGGCCCTTCTGAAATGCGCCTCTGGACAATTCCGGTCCGGGTCCTTATCCACTCATCACTGGTATCTACAATCTCCGCCAAATCGTCATTGGTCACGACCCTGGGCGGGGCAAAAGAACCAGTTCCTATAATCACTGTTTTCATTCTTAGATTTGTCCTTCAAAATATTTTGATTTTCAAAATAATAGTATATAAATATCCATATTTTGTCAAGAGGAAATTTATACTCCCGGCAAATTTTACGATGAAACTTGTACAGCCAAATAGGCAGCATAAGTTCAGAGTTGCTGCGTACCGATGACATGAGATGGACATGAACCAGAAAGGACGCCGCAAGTCTCCTGCTTCGGCGTCCTCTTTCAAGGAAAAATATCAACATAAAATCATTCAGCAGATTAAACCTTAACACCCTGATCCAGTATTCTGTTCAATCGTGAAAACAACATAAAAGCTGTAACTGATGCTGCCAAAATATCACTTACAGGTTCTGCCACAAAAACGCCGAACACCTGATTAGAGAGAACCATAGGCAGAATAAAAATCAGCGGAATCAAAAGTACCAGTTTTCTGAGACATGCCATAAACAAACTGATTTTAGCCTGTCCCAGAGCCATAAAAGTCTGCTGGCAGGAGATCTGCACTCCTGTGGAAAAGATTCCTGCCATGTAAATTCTCATAGCCCAAACTGTAAAATCTACCAGAGAAGAATCGCTGCTGAAAATATTTGCAAATACTTTTGGAACCATAAGAAAGAGAATCCACAGTAAAGTGGCATATCCTGTACATGCCAAAAACTGGCAGGCAAATGTCTGCTTGACCCGTTCCTTTTTGCCGGCTCCGAAATTATAGCTCATAATAGGCTGTCCCCCCTGGCAGATTCCCTGCAGAGGCAGTGTTACCAGCTGGCTGCAGGAAGAAATGATAGTCATAGCTCCTACAGCCACATCACCTCCAAAGCGGGACAGGCTGCTGTTAAAGCTGATATTTAAAAGGCTTTCTGTACTAAGCATGACAAAGGTGGAAATTCCCAAAGCCAGACACGGAAAGATAACCCTGAACTCCAGCTTTAAGTCAGCAAGCGTAAGCCGAAGCATGGTCTTTCTCCCTCTTAAAAAGATCAAAACCCATACGGCGCTGACAGCCTGGCTGATTACCGTAGCAATAGCGGCTCCCCGAACCCCCATATTTAATCCGAAAATAAGAATAGGGTCCAGGATAATGTTGCACACTGCCCCCATGACTGTGGTCATCATGCTGAATTTAGCAAACCCCTGGGTAGTAATAAAAGGGTTCATTCCCATAACAATCATAACAAAAACAATTCCCAGAATATAGATGCGGGCATAGGACAAAGCGTAAGGCAATGTAACATCACTGGCGCCGAAAAGCCTTAGAAGCTGAGGCGCAAAAGTATAAAAAATTACAGTCAGCATCACCGCAAAGATCATAAGCACGCAGAAACAGTTCCCCATAATCTTCTGGGCATTTGTCTGGTCATTCTTTCCCATAGCAATAGCCGCCCTGGGCGCACCGCCGGAACCGGCCAGCATGGCAAACGCATTAATCATCATAAGGATAGGCAGAAACAGTCCGACTCCTGTCAGCGCCGAGGCCCCTGCATCAGGAATATGTCCGATATAAATGCGATCCACAATATTGTACAGCATATTGATGAGCTGGGCCACCACTGCTGGTATAGCCAGGTTCAGCATCAATCTGGGAATGCTTCCGCTTCCCATGTCCTGTTTTGCTTTTGACTGTGCCATAAAATGTTTTCCTCCTTAATATTTTAGTACTTATATGTTTTTATGGAAATTAATACAAATATCTGATTACAGTTAATCATATCTCTTCTACCATAATTTTTCAACTACTAACAGTCAGCCATTTTCCTGATTCCTTTAAATTCTCTTTCTTCCCTCATAGATAATCAAAAACAGCAGCTCTGATTATTCAAAGCCGATGTTCCTTTTATGATTCTTCTTTTATTCTGCACTAAAAAAATTTATATAGTAGGCGTCCAGTATTATCCATATCCTACATATGCACCTTGCGGATCTGCATATCCGGTCTGCCCGTCCATATTAACAATCACCCACTGATGAATATTCTGATTTTCATTTTTGTGCGTCCACGAAAACCCCATAAAATCCAAAACCCGGCCAAGAGCCCTTGTTTCTCCAGCACAGGAATAACTCTTTGTAACAAATACCCCATATGGAGAACGGTAATCTCCCTCAGCAGTATCCTCATAAGCAGGCTTTAAACAATATAAATTAATAAGCTGAGCCGCCTCTGTTACTTTCTTCAAGTCCGTATCATTAGCCGGATTATTGAGAACAATAGATGCCAAAAGCTGAGCATGAAGATCTGCCTCTGCAGCCTGTTCCTCACTTAATCCTTTATAATAATTATGGCCATTATCACCTGGATTCTCCACTGTAGGAACTGATGGGCTGTAAATACCATTTTCATCGAAACGATAATGGCTAATGGTTGTATTAACTGCCATAGAGCCGTCTGTTGTCATATAGTACCACTTTCCCTTATATGGCACCCAGCCTGTAACCATCCAGCCATTTTCCTGTAAATAATACCATTTTCCCTGATCCTGAATCCACCCTGTTGCTTTGGAACCATCATCTTTCAGATAAACTGATTCCTCTCCCTCCTTTGACCATCCTGCTGCATAGGCAGGTATTGATGACATTTCGATGCATATAACAGCAGCCAAACACAGTATAACTGTTTTCCTCGATTTCATATTGTGCTTCCTCCTAATCGAATTATTTTTTAAAGACTTATCCATGCACCGCTCTCATCAAAGAAACCTTCTTGCCTTTCCCAATCAAAATGAGTCAGTACAGAAATCACGCTGTCTCCCTGAAACACTCCCTCATGAGTACAGGAAAAAATAGAGTAGTCATGTCCATTGTAAGTAAATGTTGCATAATGTCTGTCTTCAAAAAGAGCAGCGCCTATGGTAATCTTTACTCCAAGTACTTCTTCCAATTGGGCGCAAGTAATCGTATCTGTACCGCTGCAAGTAAAAAATGCAGCAAAAGGGCCTCGGGCATTAATGCAGTAACTGTCCTTGTTTGTAGCGCTGTCAATATGAAAAACCACACTTGGACAGTTCTCAAATGTATAAAGCTTCGGTTCTCCATGGACTCCTATACAAGGTTGAATCGGGCCTAAGGCCTTCACCATGTCTTTTTCATATGCACCTATCTGAACAGAAAGTCCCGTATCTGCAAGAGTAGGGGCTGCTGCTTTAATTGTAGTGGGATAATAAGGAAACAGCTCCTTCTCACCGCCGTCATATACAATAGGTTTCCCGTCCTTCGTCTTTGCACCGCTTCCATCCACAGTACTTCCATCCGGCGTAGTCGTATTCATAAGAATATGTCCGGTTTCGTCAAAATAGTAAAGTTTTCCATTAATAATTTCCCATGTATTATTAGGAGTAGTTCCGTCCCTGTTTACAAATGTCCATCCTGAAGAATCATTAATCCATGTTCCTCCTGAAGGTGCAGCCGCCATAGCAGTAAAAGCAGAGACAACAGTCAGGCATAACGTAAATGCCATGGAAAAAAACATTTTTTTCATCTATCTTTCCTCCAATAAAATAATAAACTTTATTTTACCACTAAGTATCAGAATTCTCAATCCCCGGTCTTCTCTTACTTCCCCATCAGTTTCTGATACACATCCCTCCTGCGAATCCCCCTGTCCTTAGCTGCCATCCGCATTGCTTCTTTCTGATCCGCCCCTGCATTTTCGTAGTAAGCCACATGCTCTTCTATACTCATTTCATCCCAAGCCTGTTTTTTCTCTTCTTCTTTCTCCTGAAAACTCTTTCCCTCAATCACCAGAACGCATTCGCCTTTAGGTTCCTCCGACTCATATCTTGCAAGGGCCTCTCTAACTGTAGTCTGTTGCGCTTCCTCATGCTTTTTAGTCAGTTCCCGGCACAAAGTCATTTTTCTGTCCCCGAGAACCTTCAGGATTTCCTCCAGAGTTCTCACAAGCCGATGAGGTGCCTCATACAAAATAATAGTTCTGGTTTCCTCCTTCAGTTCCTCCAGAATTCTCTGCTTTTCCTTTTTATCAGAAGGCAAAAAGGCCTCAAAACAAAACCTTCTGGTACTCATTCCGGACAGTGTCAAAGCCGTGATGCAGGCGGCCGGCCCAGGAAGAGAAGTAACGGGAATCCCCGCCTCATAACACTGCCTTACCAGTTCCTCTCCAGGGTCTGAGATCCCCGGAGTCCCTGCATCCGTCACAAGGGCCACATGAATCCCTTCTCTCATCTTTCCCACCAGATATCTGGCTTTGTCAATCTTGTTATACTCATGATAACTGGTCATAGGAGTCTTTATCTCAAAATGATTCAGTAGCTTAATACTATGTCTGGTATCTTCCGCTGCAATCAAATCCACTTCCTTTAATGTCCGAACAACACGAAAGGAAATATCTTCCAGGTTCCCAATAGGGGTTGCACACAAATACAACATTCCAATCCCATTATCCTGCTCCACTGCCATCTCCCTTCCCCCTGTTCCTAATACCCGTAAACCTCATAAATTTCATCTGTGTAAACTCCAATATCCCTGTACACCACCAAAGGAGGCTCCACCTTAATCATAGATTTCCCGCCTCTGACAGCCTCAATCAGCACCATATTGGCATCCTTATCTGCAAAAGGATGCACCATTTTCATCCGTTTCGGCTCCAGCTTATACTTAACCAGCATAGAAATTATCTCAATCAGCCGATGGGGGCGATGCACCATAAAAAACCGTCCTCCCGGCTTCAATATCCCAGCTCCTTCTCTCACCACATCTTCCAGAGTGCACAACACCTCATGCCTGGCAATTGCTTTTGGAAGTTGTGGATTCTTAAGTCCATGGGCATCATTCATATAAGGAGGATTGCAGGTAACCACATCGAACACAGCCAACCCGAACAACTCCCTGGATTTACAGATATCCCCTCTCACGATCTGAATCTTTTCCTCCAAGCCATTGAGTCTTACGCTTCTGGCCGCCATCTCCGCCATCTCATCCTGAATCTCAAGCCCTGTATAATGTTCTCCTTCATATTTTGCCTCAAGCAAAATCGGAATAATACCCGTCCCGGTTCCCAAATCGATGACCCGCTCACCAGGCCTTACCTGGGCAAACCCAGACAAAAGCACTGCATCCATCCCAAAACAAAATTTATCTCTGTTTTGAATAATTCGATACCCATTTCTCTGAAGGTCATCAATCCGTTCGTTTTCCTTTAATTCGATAGATACCTGTCCTGCTCTTTCACCCTGTATTTTTTCCATTAAACTAACCTGCTTGCTGAAAAATCATCCTTCACCTAACTTAGACTTCCTGTCCCGCTTCTCCAAAGCTTCCAGCTTCTTCAATTCATCATCCTGAACATGAACCTTCTCTTTTTTCTTTCTTGGCTTAAATCGAAGCTGTTCTACCTTATACTCCCGAATCTCTTTCTCATCCTTTTCAACCGTCACCACAACTTTAACTAACTGCCGCAGCACATTAACACTGTGAACCTCCCCCCGGAGATTATCATCTGTAGTCACATAATCTCCAATCCCCGGAAGCTTGCTGTTCAAATACTCATACGTCTCCTCCTCATTTTTCAGACAGCACATCAGCCGTCCGCACACTCCGGAAATCTTAGTAGGATTCAGAGAAAGATTCTGTTCCTTAGCCATCTTAATAGACACCGGAATAAACTCTGACAAATAAGAATGGCAGCACAAGGGCCGTCCGCAGATTCCCACTCCTCCCAGAATCTTTGTCTCATCCCGCACACCTACCTGCCGCAGTTCAATCCTTGTTTTAAATACTGCTGCCAGATCCTTCACCAGCTCTCTAAAATCAATCCTCCCATCTGCCGTAAAGTAAAACAAAATCTTGTTATTGTCAAACGTGTACTCCACGTCAATAAGTTTCATCTCCAGCTCATGTTTCCTGATCTTTTCCAGGCAGATTTTAAACGCTTCCTTTTCCTTTCTTTTGTTTGAAGCTTCAATCTCCTCATCCTCTTTAGAAGCCATACGGATAACTGACTTCAGCGGCTGAATCACTTTGGACTCCTCCACCTCTCTGCATCCCAGAACCACATATCCATACTCAATCCCTCTGGCCGTCTCCACAATCACATGCTCTCCAGCCTCAATTTCATATTTCCCAGGGGCAAAATAATATATTTTTCCCGCATTCCTGAATCTGACTCCAATCACTTCTATCATTCTGATTTTAATTCCTCTCTTCTCTTTCAACAAAAACTAATTTTCCTTCATTGCCAAAAACATCAGTTCTAATGCAAGTTCCATATTCACATTAGCCTCCAGCCGTACCTTTGCCTTGTCAATAGCCTGCAAAATATTTTCAAAGCCATCATAGCCTGTCTTCTGGCTCAACTCATTGATAGCGCTGTATTCATCCTTAAAAATCAGCAAATTGGCATCCTTAGTCACTTTAAACATCAACACATCACGGTACCATATCTGCATAAAATCCAGACACTCAAAAAGATCCGCATCCTCTTCCTTCATTCTTTTAATGTAACTTAACAACATGGAAATATCCATATCCCGAATATTTTTCAGCAGATACAAAAGCTCATCATACAAATGCTGAAAATCCTCTGACTCGGCAATCTTCTTAGCCCTTCCCAGATTTCCTCTGGCAAATGCCGCATAAACATCTGCCTTGATTTCCGGAACTTCCATATTATCCGTCAGAAAATCCCGAATTACAGAATCCCTTAAAGGTTTCAATTTCAGCTGAACGCACCTGGAAAGAATAGTAGGCAAAAATCCGTCCGGGTTACTTGTAATAAGAATCATTACTGCATATTTGGGTGGCTCCTCTATGGTCTTAAGCAAAGCATTTTGAGCCTGGACAGTCATTTTTTCTGCCTCATCCACAATATAAATTTTATAATTCCCGCTGTAAGGCCGAATCATAATGGTATTATTAATCTGTATCCTGATATCATCCACACCTATGCTTGCAGGCTTTTCATGAGTAACATAAATCAAATCCGGATGATTGCCTGACAACACCTGTTTACAGCCGTGACAGGACAAACACGGATTCGTACCATGCTTCTCACACAAAAGAGTCAGCGCAAATGCATCTGCCAGAGACTTCCGGCCCGTCCCTGCCTCCCCTGATAAAATATAGGCATGAGACACTTTATTGTTCTCAACCGCTTTCTTAAAATGAATCTTTATATGATCCTGGCCCTGTATATCCTGAAAGCCTGGCATGGCAATTTCCTCCGTTTTTCATTTTGTGCTGCACAGCTTGCCGTATTGCATCCATCAGATACTGATTTTTATCGTACCTTGTTGATAGTTTCCATGCTGCGGACAAGTGATACGTCTCTTAATTATATCATGAAACCTTTTCAATTCAAATACCTTATATTTCCTCTATCAAACAATATAAAATCATTCATCAAAATTGTAGATGATTTTTTATGGATTATGAGGAACCATCAACTGCCATTTCTCCAAAATTGCCTTCTGAATCCTGTCGTGAATCACCTCAACAGACTCCATGTCTCCCTTATCATCACAGCATTGTATATTCCTCCATCCATACTTCTTCCCGACAAAAATGCTGTTCTCATAAGATCTTACTAAAAAATCCTTGTTGCTCTCATGAATATCTTTTTCCGATTTATGAGTAATCTTATTTTCTCTGTCTTTCATCAGCCGAAATGCAGTTTCAGGTAAAACATCTAGAAAAAAAACCAAATCAGGAACTGGAAGTCCGCCTTTTACAAACTCAAAATCATACTCCCAGTCTAAAAATGCCTCCTTTTCCTCCAAAGAATTTAGTTTTGAAGTTTGATGCAGCATATTGCTGGTTACATATCGATCGCAGATTACGACTGCATCCTCTGAGGACTCGTAAAAGTTCTTCCAATTTTTAAGATAAGAGGCAAAACGGTCCACTGCAAAGAAGGAAGCCGTTACATAAGCATTGACGCCATAAGGATCATGGCCAAACTCACTTCCCAAATACATTTTCACCAAAGAGGACGATGGGCTGTCATAATCAGGATAAGAAACCATCCTTACCTTTCTCCCCTGTCCTTTTAAAAAATCAAAAAGAAGCTTCGTCTGAGTAGCCTTCCCACTTCCGTCACTTCCCTCAATCACAATTAATTTACCCATTTCTGACTACCTCCATTATTCTGTTTTTTCTGTCCTTTAATCCTTGCACCGGAAGCCCCAGCCGCCTGTACTGTAAAATCTCTTCCAAAACCTTTTTAGTAATCCTCTCCCCCGGAACCACTACCGGAATCCCTGGCGGATACAGATACACAAATTCCCCGCTAATTTTTCCCTCACATTCCTCCAGCACAGCCTGTTCCTTTTCCCCCTCCCATGCCTCATAAACTGTCATCACCTGTTCTAACTCCAATTCCCACCTTTTCTCACAATCGCCGCTCCCCTGTCCTGCATCATCATCCTCATTTCCAACCAATCCTGCATCAATCTCCATCAGTCCGTCTCTAAGCCTTCTAAGCCCCTCCTTTGTATCCATTACCGTAGTAATAGCCGTCACATAATCTTCTGTACACATTTCCAGTTCAAGGCCATATTTTAGCCGCAGTTTTTCACATAGATGTACTCCGCTTATATTTGTCCCTCTTACAGAGACAATGATTTTAGAAATATCCAAATCATAAATATCCCTGGTTCCCACTACATTTTTCCCAAGAAGCCGCAAATGCCTCATCCCTTTAAGTTCCTGCCGTATAGTAACCAGTTCCCTGGAAAATTCCTTCATTCTTTCCCTTCCATCCCCTTCCATCCACCTTATACCTTGTTCAATCCCCGCCATTAAAATGTAAGAAGGGCTGCTGCTCTGATAAATCTGAAGAAACCTCTCAATCCTTTCCCTGTCCACGTACCCTGATCTTATATGGAGAATTGCTGACTGGGTAAAACAAGGCAATGTCTTGTGAACGCTCTGAATCACCACATCCGCTCCCAAATCCAAGGCAGACACTGGAAACACATCGCTGTACCTAAAATGTGCTCCATGGGCCTCATCCACGATCAGGGGAATCCCATGTGTGTGACATATCTTTCCAATAGCTCCAATATCCGATACAATTCCGTCATAAGTAGGAGAAACAACAAATACAGCCGAAATATCCTGAAACCTTTTCAACATTTTCTCAATCTTGCAAGGACTTAATCCACATTGCACCCCATATTCCCCCATAAATTGTGGATAAACATACCTTGATTTCATTTGATTGAGGAAAACCCCATGATAAACTGCTTTATGACAATTCCGGCTCATAAGAATTGCACCGGATTTTCCTGCAATGCTGCTTACTGCACTTAAAATTCCGCTGCTGCTTCCATTTACAAGATAATATGTTTTATCTGCTCCATACACAGAAGCCGCCCATTCCATAGAATCTCTGATAATTCCTTCAGCATGATGGAGATTGTCAAATCCTTCTATTTCTGTGATATCCAAAGCATAAGGGTTAGGGAAATGAACCGCCGGCCCGACAGATAATTGTCTCTTATGGCCAGGCATATGAAAAGGATAGAAATTCTTACAACTATATTTCTTTAATTCTTCATACAAATGGGGCTCTTGGTTCCATTTACTCTTATTCATTAAAATATTCCTCTTTATTTTTTAGCAGAAATTTTCTCTTTATTCTATTTTGAGATCATCAGGTATAAACAGTAACATTTTAACACACAACCATTTATACGGTCAAAAAATTTATATTTACAATCTTTTATTATTTTTCTATAATAATACAAATGAATAAATTACCTTTATAGAGGGAGCCTTTTATGAGAGAAATTGAATTTAAAATGGAACGGCCCGGATTGGTGGAAGCCGGACAGACTGTAGAAATCACAGAACATGAAGCTCTCAGCGGATGCAGTTATATTATTGAACCTGCAGTCGCCATGTCAGCCTGCTATAAAGGCCGTGACCGTTTAAAGTCTGATCATGGCGTTGTCAAAGAAATAAAGCACAATGACCGGGGTTATTATGTGATTGTAAATTTTGATGAATAACGTTAACAGCCCGATTATGGCCGGAACTGTTACATATACAGAATTTACATACTATTTGTCATCAGTATACAGAAAGGAACATTATTCTATGAAGAGACTATTGAAATATGCTTTATCCATTGCTGTCATGTCCGGCCTGGCTGTCACCCCTGTATTTGCCCAGACTGAGATCCATGTTCTGGATGTAGGCCAGGGTTTGTCTGTCCTTGTTGAATCCCGTGGACATTATATGCTTTATGATGGAGGGGACAGAGATAAGTCCAGTTTTGTAGTATCTTATCTGAAAGAAGAAAAAGTTAGTTCTTTGGACTATGTCATTGCCAGCCACTATGATGCCGATCATTTAAATGGAGTTGTGGGTGCGCTCAATGTATTTCCGGTCAAACAGGTCTTCAGTCCGGATTACACTGCAGACACAAGAGTTTTCAATTCTTTCCAATCTGTCATAGAAACAAAATCCATTGAAAGAAAACAGCCTCGAGTGGGTACTACCTATGAATTAGGTGATGCATCTTTCCAGATTCTTTCTCCATCAGGGGAAAATTATTCTGACCCCAATAACTATTCTATTGGCATTCGCATTACAGATGGTGCCAGCAGCTTCCTCATAACAGGTGATGCTGAATCTGACAGTGAAAAAGAAATATGTAAAACCAATCTGGAACTTGAAAGTAATGTATATATTATGGGGCATCATGGAAGCGGCACCTCTACCAGCTGGCAACTTTTGCAAAAAGCCACTCCCGAATATGCCATTCTATCTTGCGGAACAGGCAATACATATGGACATCCGCACATTGAATCCATGGAAAAGCTTCAGGATATGGAGATCCAGCTGCTTCGCACCGATAAGCAGGGAACTATTATAGCATCTACAGATGGAACATCCATTGCCTGGAATACTGCTCCTTGTAATGATTACAGTACTGGAGATATTAATGATAAACCGATACAGCCTCAAAAGCAAGACACTCAAAAACAGAGTTCTAATGTAACCCAGAATCAGGTCACCACAGGCGCAGAATATATTCTAAATACATCCACAAAAAAAATACACTACCCTGACTGCAATAGTGTAAAACAGATGAAAGAAAAAAATAAAAAAGCAACTTCTGAAAGCAGAGATTCCCTGATTACTCAGGGATATAGTCCTTGCGGAAACTGCAGACCGTAATGAATGTATTCAAAAAGATCGGGACTGATATAATGTGGTATTCACATACTACGTTTGTACAGTCCCCCTTTTCTTTGTAAACAAAATATTGCAATAAAAAAGAATCCAGTAAATACTGGATTCTTCCGTGAGCGTGCCGGGGTTCGAACCCGGGACAACTTGATTAAAAGTCAAGTGCTCTACCGACTGAGCTACACACCCACAAGTCTTATGATGTAAAAAGTATGCCTTGGACCGGAATCGAACCAGTGACACGAGGATTTTCAGTCCTCTGCTCTACCAACTGAGCTACCAAGGCACATTTGCGCTTAGTCCTCAAACCTCACACAAAATTGCGGGGGCAGGATTTGAACCTGCGACCTTCGGGTTATGAGCCCGACGAGCTTCCAGACTGCTCCACCCCGCGGCAATTATTAAATTATATAATGCAATAGTAGATTTTATTCATCTATTGCGAGTGGGGGAAGGTGGATTCGAACCACCGAAAGCACAGCTAACAGATTTACAGTCTGCCCCCTTTGGCCACTCGGGAATTCCCCCATATGATAAATTTTTATTACTAAGCCGATGATCGGACTCGAACCGATAACCTGCTGATTACAAATCAGCTGCTCTGCCAATTGAGCCACATCGGCATTACATATTATGTGAAGAGAATGGGGCCTATAGGGCTCGAACCTATGACCCTCTGCTTGTAAGGCAGATGCTCTCCCAGCTGAGCTAAGACCCCGTATTCACTTTCATTAAAACTTACCTTGTTTGGTAAAACGACCCGGATGGGATTCGAACCCACGACCTCCGCCGTGACAGGGCGGCGCTCTAACCAGCTGAGCCACCAGGCCATTCCTTACTTTAAGGGAATCTATATGCCCTCAAAACCACATACTGCACTATATCCTTCCTCTTCATCCTTCTTCGTCCACTTCTTCCACGCTTCCTTCTCTGGTCAAGCCCTCGACCGATTAGTATCAGTCAGCTCCATGCGTCTCCGCA
>CATLBO010000003.1 GCA_949879025.1 uncultured Hungatella sp.
ATTTCCTCATATGTTGCTTTGCTCTCCGCCGCAGTCAAATCCATCTCGCTCATTTCCAATTCCACTTCTATATTCTGTTTTGTATGAAGTTTTGAAAGCAACACGATACTTTCCACATGCACCGACCATCCAAACAAATCACAGCATTGCACCTTCCTAACCTTATACCCTCTGGCGCACAAATACTTCAAATCCCTTGCCAATGTAGCGGAGTCGCAGCTAACATACACTACTTTTTCCGGCGCCATTTTCACAATAGTTTCCAGGCACTTTTCATCGCATCCTTTTCTGGGTGGGTCCACTACGATCACGTCTGCCTTTAACCTGTTTCTTTCATACCACTCCGGCAGTACCTCCTCTGCCTTACCCACAAAAAATTCCGTATTCCCCAATCCATTTAACTTGGCATTTTCACATGCATCATCAATAGCCTGAGGAACTATCTCAACTCCGTACACCTTCTTAGCCTTCTGGGCTAAAAACAGTGAAATTGTTCCGATGCCGCAGTACAAATCCCATACCACTTCGTCACCTGTAAGCCCTGCAAATTCCAAAGCCATTCCATACAGCTTTTCTGTCTGCACCGGATTCACCTGATAAAATGACAGGGGAGAAATCCGATACTTTACATTTCCGATATAGTCCGATATATATCCTGGGCCATAGACAGGAACAATCTCTTTTCCCATAATCACATTAGTTTTTTCCATATTTATGCTGTAAGAAACACTGGTCATGCCTTTAACCGCTTTCAGCCTTCGAACCAATTCCTCTGACTGGGGCAGACTCCTTCCGTTAATAATAAGGCATACCATAATCTCTCCTGTATGAAAGCCTTTCCGAATCAGCACATGGCGAATCAGGCCCTGATGCTGCTGTTCCTCATAGGCTTTAATACAATACTGATTCATGAAACCTTTAATGATTTTCAAAATCTCCTGATTCTCTTCAACTCCTAAAAGACAGTCCTCATGAGAAATAATTGTATGGGTTCTTCCGGCGAAAAATCCAGTCACAATCGTTCCGTTCTTATCCATCCCAAAAGGAAACTGAGCTTTATTGCGATATCTCCAGGGATTCTCCATTCCTACGATTGGCAGGAATTCAGCAAATTCCCTATCCTTGTCCAGCAATTCCTTTCTCTGTCTGCCCTCTTCTCCATCCCCGCCAAACTTTATTCTGTCTGACACTCCTGCCCCATTTAATGTCTCTTCCTTATTCACCCGCCGCAGATTATCTATATTCCCGATTCTTACCAGATTGTTAAATACTTTATTTTCTTTAAATCTTAGCTGCTCTTCATAGCTCATAGCCTGGAGCTGGCATCCCCCACACTGTCTGGCCACCGGACATGGGGGCTTCACTCTGGCCTCAGAAGGCTTCACCACCTTTATCAGCCTGGCATAGCCATAAGACCTTTTCATCTTCATTGCAGCCGCTTCTACCACATCTCCGATTACTGCGTCCTTAATAAACCAGGTATATCCATCCGTCTTGCCAATACCTGAGCCTTCATCGCTTATATCCTCTATTGTAGTTACAAAAATGTCATTTTTTTTAATATCCATGTACATCTGCTCCTTTGCTTTGTTCCATCCTCTTAAGGGGTTTTTGATCCAAACCTTCCCTGTTCAATTCTGCTAAAGAATTTCCCTTCCTGTTTGTTAAGAAATTTTTCCAGAATTTTACACATCTTTTATGGAATCAACAAACTCTATTCACAATTCTCTGCTATTATATAACCATGATATCGATAAGATATGAACGGCCCGGAAAACGGCATTATTAACCGCCGTACAGGCCGGAACCCTTATAAAATGAGGCAGGCGGCAACCAGCGCGCAACCGTCGCCAGCCTCGACAAACAACTCAAGCAGCCCTCCTGCTTTTTCATATAGATAAAATACAGCAAATGGAGCCTTGGAAAAACAGATTCACTTTCATCTCTTTTTCCAAGGCTCCGTTTCTCCATTCGGCATCTGCTCCAAAGCATCCTCCTGTCGGCCATTCCCTTCAAATCCTGTATGGTTCTGCCAATTGCACTTCCTTTTTGATACTGTTCTGTTTGTCAGTACTCTGACGTTTTCCGTAGGTTGGTTTCAAACAGCTTATTATATCCCAGCCATCCTGGGTTATCTCCGCCTGCCCGCAGCGCCTCTATCATGGTTTCCATTTTTGCATCCGTATTATCCGCAAAGTTCAACGCCAGCGCCTCCAAAAGCGCCGGCTTCTTGGGAGAACCGTATTCCAATTCCCCGTGATGGGACAAAATACAGTGTTTTAATTCGGATTCCATCTTTTTAGGGAATCCTTCTATCTCCCTTATCTTTTCCGTCAGCATTTCCGTTCCTATGACAATATGCCCCAAAAGCTGTCCGTCATCTGTGTAATCATTCTCCGGAAATATGGATAGCTCTTTCATTTTTCCAATATCATGGAACATAGCCGCAGCCACAAGCAAATCCCGGTTAATGCCTGCATAAAACCCAGCAAAGTAATCACACATTTTCACCACGCCAAGAGTATGCTCCAAAAGACCTCCCACAAATCCATGATGAACGCTTTTCGCTGCGCTGTGAACCCGGAATTCCTTAATAAACTTTTGATCTTCTATAAAAAAAGCAGAAGCCAGCTTATTCAGATAAGGGTTTTTAATGGACTTCACATACCCAGTCAGTTCCTCATACATCTGTCCGATATTTTTCGAAGACATGGGAAGATAATCTGCAGGCGAATATTCTCCCTCATCCGCACGCCGAATCCGTTTCACGTTCAGCTGGTTAGCCCCCTGGAACACTGTTACATCCGCATCAACATGGACATAATTCATTACCTCAAAATAGCTTACACCTGGCGAATTCAAATCCCATATTTTAGAATCAATTGTTCCTGTTTTATCCTGGAGTATAAGATTGCCGTACTCCTTTCCGGACTTTGTCAGAGAAATCTGCTTGCTTTTGCACAGATATACCTCCGATATCCGCATCCCCTCCCGCAATGTGTCAATATACTTCATTTCCTTGTCCTCCATTCCTGCTTCCGTTTGCCGGTGACGGCTCACAAGGCAAAGCTAGTACTACCCTGCGGAAATTCCAGTGAATTCAGCACCCGTTGTCTATGCCCCAAAGTCCGCCTGCAAAGCTAGAGGCACCTACTGCGCCGCTTTGCAGATGCGCAGATAACGCAGACATCTGACACTTTCTACACCGTTATTGACCCCAAGGCAGTACTAGGCATATTACCTGGCTCCTACAGTCACCTCATATTCTAATTCTTTATATTCATCAATTCCCCGCCGCTGAACCACAACTGTCACAATCGTATCGCTGGTCAAGGCTTCCATCCGGCTCTGATAATCTTTCATGGTAGAAACAGCCTCACCGCCTACGCTGACAATAACATCCCCATTCTGAATCCCAGCATTATAAGCCGGTCCCTCCAGAATACATTCCGACACATAGATGCCCATGGGAACTCCCTCCAGCACCTTGGCTCCGCTGACTTCCTGCCCTCTGATGCCCAAATAAGGAATAGGTTGCCCATTGGACATCTTCTCCAATATGGACTTATAATCAGAAACAGCCATTGCAATGGTCAGATTAGACGTACTCTCCTCATCATAGGCTCCGGTAACCCACCCAATCACTTCACCGCTGGTATTGATTAAAAAGGTGCCTGCTCCGGCATTGCTTTTAATATCCGTATAAAAAAGCCTGGTAACCCCGTCTGCAACCTGTACGCTCTTTGCCACATAGGAAATATTTCCATAGGCGCTGGAATGAACTGCCCCCGCCGGAGCCCCCACAGCCGCTACCAGATCCCCTTGCCTCATACTATACGAATTCCCTAGTTTCAGAGGAGTAGTCTCCAGAACCGTGCCCTCATCCAGCTGCTCCACTGCCACACTGACAATAGCCATGCCAGATATGCTATCCTTCTGTTTAATAATTCCGTCAGCCTCGCTTCCATCTGCAAAAGTCACTTTAATGGAATCAGCCTGCTCTACTGCGCCCTCTGGTGTAAGAATCAGAAATTCCTGGCCTGTAGATGCAGTGACAACCCCCGCATAAAGGCCTGCCGTTTCAACAGGATTGTCAAACCAGTCCACCTCCCGCCTTACGGAATGAACCTCTACAATTCCTTTATCCGCCGCCTGCACCACATCCCGCAGAGTTCCATACAATCCGTTAACGTCACGGGGGGAGTAAGTGTAATCCTCCAGTACTGCCTGTATTACATCCTCCAGCGCTTCCGTCTCTGCAGCACTTTCTTCCTCTGTTGATGATTCCGGCGGTTCTCCAGACTCCGGCTCCCCTTCGCTTTCAGGTTCTGTCAGATCTTCCAGGGAAACGTCCGCCGCAGACTGCGTCTCCCCCGTCTGAGCCTCTGAAGGATCATCTTTGGGAATGGTAACCACAATGCTTTCCTCTGTAGACTGTTCCACCAGATACTGTCTGGCCAGAGGAGTTACTACAGCATAGCTGGCTCCTGCTGCAGCACCACCCAGTACCACAAGAAACAGCCAGGCAAAGAATCTGCCTGCCGCCTGCTTCCGGGTCATTGGCGGCCTTGCGATCTTTTCCCGTATAAACGGACGCTTCTCCCTGGATTCTTTCTCTGGACTGTTCGGTTCCGGCATATGCCCCCTCCTCTCTGCAGCCTGTCTTTCTTACAATCAAACCATTATTCGGTCTTTAAGTGGCGTGTCAGTTATTCCATATCTTACCGACTGCCTGAGCAAATCCGTCCTCCTCATTGCCGCATACAATAGTCCCTGCCAATTCTTTAATTCTGTCGCATGCATTCGACGGTGCATAGGAATTAGGGAAACGTTCAAACATCGAAAGATCATTCATCCCGTCTCCTACTACCATAATTTCATCTTTGGAAAGTCCCCGCATGCTAATAATCTTCTCTAAAATGTACCCTTTCTGAGCCCCTTTATCCGTAACTTCCAAATTGTCCTCAAGAGAAGACAGAAATGATATACCTTGAATCTCCTCTAAGCCTTTCCTGGCATCCTCAATTTCATACCTGTTCATGGAAAAAGCTTCCACTTTTATAATCTCTAAATCTCTGCTTAGGAATTTGTCGAAATCCTCGATCTTTTGAAGATGGTTGCAGGGCATATGGGAAAGTCTGCCGCCTTCTTCATACTCTGCTCCTGTTCCTCCGGATCTCTCACGGCTTCTGCCGATAAATCTGTCCCTCACAAAGGAAGGTTCATATCCTGTATAAAATCCATCTGTGGTAAAAATCATATATGGTATCTCACGGCTTTTAAAAACAGTTACCACGTCCTTAACCACTGGTTTATTCATATAGCAGCTTAAAAGAAGGTTTCCATCCCTGTCTACATACTGAGAGCCGTTTCCTAAAATAGCTTCGCATCTGAGATGGTATTCATCCAAAATATAATACACTCCCTTGTAATCCCGCCCTGATGCAATAACAAATTCAATTCCTTTCTGCTCAAGATCATGGATCGCTTTTAAGTTCCCGGTAGATATCGTTCCCCCTTTGGATAAAAGAGTTCCATCCATGTCACTGACTACCATCTTAATCACTGTTATTCCCTCCTGCCATAAAGCCAATGTACCATAAAAGCACTCTGAAAGAATTTTATCACGCCAGCAAAGGAATGGCAATCACTTTGACATTTTTTCGACATATTTTTATAACTGAATTTTATTATATTGCATTCCTTTAGCAGAAAACGAAATAAAAAAGTAAAGGCGGAGAACCTGCGCCCCCTTCTAAGAGTTCGTACCGCTCTCCGCCTTTCAAAACATTGTCACTGTCTTCTCTTCGTTCCGCCTTTTATTTTGCACTTTCCAAAGCTGCCGCAACTGCCTCTATAATTCCTTTGCTGGTGTTGGTAGCTCCGGATACGGTATCCACATCTGCGGTCTGCTTGGCAATCATATCTGCTGTCACGCCTTTCTCTGCAGCCTCATAGATGCCTTCAGTCTCCCCATGCTCTTTCAGGACAATAGAAACCATATTACCGCCTTCCACAGTTACTTCCACGGTAATATCCCCGTTATTTCCTTTTCCGGTTCCCTGGTATACGCCGTCCTTAAAGTTGCCCTGTACGCTTGGAGCTGTGTTACCGCCGTCGTTGTCAGCAACAATCTCTGCCTCAGTATGTCCGCCGTTGGCCACAACATAATCTTCTGCAGCACTTCCTGCAATTCGTCCAAATACGACAATATCCGTAACTGCGTTGCCGCCCAGGCGGTTAGCCCCATGTACGCCTCCTGTAACCTCGCCTGCTGCAAATAATCCGGAAATGGCGCTTCCATCCTCCTTAAGAACTTCTGTGGATGTATTAATCTTCACGCCGCCCATGGTATGATGTATCGCTGGCGCACACAAAGCCGCATAATATTTAGGCTTATCAAGAGGAAGCTCCATGCTCTCCCTGCCAAACTCCTCATCCTTGCCTGCTGCCTTATATCCTGCATAAGTTTTT
This sequence comes from uncultured Hungatella sp., assembly GCA_949879025.1. Taxonomy (GTDB): domain Bacteria; phylum Bacillota; class Clostridia; order Lachnospirales; family Lachnospiraceae; genus UBA3402. The sequence goes on from CATLBO010000003.1 coordinate 6,475, forward strand.
AAAGTTTCCGCCAAAGCCGCACCATCTATATTAAGAGCCTCGCCCAAGGCCTCAGGAGTATCCGCCTCAGTAACAATCCCTGCTTTAATATAAGATTCGATTGCTGCCAAACTCTCTCTAACCGCATCATCAAAAACAAGATAGCACTGTCCGTCTGTCTGCTCCAGAATCGCCGCAGAAACCACATCCCTGGTTTCCAGCTCATTGCAGAAACGTTTGCCTTCTTTATTTACCAGAATAGCCCCATTGCCGCGGACGCCTTCTGTATACATGGTCTGGGTATCTGGATTAACTGTCGGATGAGTCTGAATCTGCTCCATATCGACAAAAGCAGCCCCCAGCTCTTTTGCCATAGTAATACCGTCTCCGGTTGCGCCGGCATGGTTCGTAGTGCAGAATCCTGCCAGATCAGGCTTGTATTCCACTACCATGTCAGAGTTTGCTCCAAAACCGCCGGTTGCCAAAACTACGGCAGTACAGTCTATGGAAAATGTCTCGCCGTCCTTATCCGTTCCTGTTACCCCGCACACCTTGCCGCTGTCATCTACCAGAATCTTTTCTGCTGTCGTTTCCAGAAGCACCGGTATTCCCAGTTCTTCTGCCTTTGCATTAAGAGCCTTCACAAGCATAGGACCTACTGCAGATGTATCAGAAGGCCTGTGAATACGCTTTACGCTTGCTCCGCCGAACATGCCTACAACACTTAAGTCTCCGCCGATTTCATTGACCCAGTCTACTGCATCCACAGAATTCTCCGCCATTACAGTTACCAGCTCTTTGTTATTTAATTCCTTTCCGCCCTTCATCGTGTCTTCTACAAACAGTTCAACAGAGTCCTCAATTCCGTCTGTCTCCTGATAGGAAGTCCCTGCCGCATTAAGGCCGCCGGTGGAACGGGTGGTATTGCCTCCTGTAGAAGGCATCTTCTCCAAAATCACCACGTCTGTTGCGCCATCCTGCACTGCCTGAATAGCCGCCGTCATACCGGCTCCGCCTGCACCAATTACTACAATATCAGCCTGCTGTGCGTCACTGTCTGCCTCCTCCGGCTCCGCCTCAGTAGTCTCCTCTGCCGTGGTTTCTTCTGCAGTGGTCGTCTCTTCCTGGGTAGTCTCCTCTGTGGTTTCTGCCGCAGTAGTGGCATTGGCGTTCTGCCCACCGCATGCTGCCAAAGACAGCACCATGGCTGCTGCCATAGCTGCCGACATCAGTTTCTTTCCTGATTTTCTCATAACTTTTCCTCCTAGAAATGGTTCAGTTTCTTGTTAAAACTGTAATCCTAGTCTATCATTCTGTTAAATTAATGTCAAATACATCTTGTTTTTTTGAAAGACTTTTGAAAAAATTTTCCTTTATACGTCTGTAAATCTTTACATATCTCAAATTTTAATAAAAAAACCACTGTATTCTCCATTTTTATGATATAATAAACAGGTGTACTATGTGGCAGGCAGCACATTCAGACAGATTTTAAACGAGGTCTAATCATCAATGAATACAAAATCTTTAAAAACTTTAGAATATGACAAAATTATTTCCCAACTGGAAGAATATGCATCTTCTCCTCTGGGAAAGCAGCTTTGCAGAGAACTTCTCCCATCTGCGGACATAAGCTGTATCCGCACAGCGCAGACCGAAACTACGGACGCCCTGACGCGGGTACGTCAGAAAGGCAGCCTTTCCTTTTCCGGCTTAAAAGATGCAGGAGACTCTTTAAAGCGTCTGGAAATCGGCAGCTCCTTAAATATTACCGAACTATTATCCATTAGTTCCATGCTGACCATCGCCGCCAGGGCTAAGGCTTATGGAAGACACGAGGAGTCGGAACTTCCTGATGATTCTCTTGAGGAAATGTTTCGGATGCTGGAGCCATTGACCCCATTAAATACGGAAATCAAGCGCTGTATTTTGTCAGAAGAAGAGATAAACGACGATGCCAGTCCGGGACTGCGCCATGTGCGCCGCTCCATGAAGGTCATTAATGATCGGGTTCATACCCAGTTAAATTCCCTTCTCAACTCAAACCGCTCCTATCTTCAGGATGCCGTTATTACCATGCGGGACGGCCGTTACTGCCTTCCTGTAAAAGCAGAACATAAGAGCCAGGTTTCCGGTATGGTTCATGATCAGTCAGCCACAGGCTCCACTCTGTTTATTGAGCCTATGGCCATTATCCAGCTGAACAATCAGCTTCGGGAACTGGAAGTTCAGGAGAAGAAAGAAATAGAAGCGGTTCTGGCGGATTTAAGCAATCAGACAGCTCCCCATGCAGAGGAAATCCGTCTGAACCAGGAGCTTCTGGCAAAGCTGGATTTTATTTTTGCCAGAGCCGCCCTGTCGAGACATTACAAATGCAGCGAACCTATTTTCAACACCAATGGTTATTTAAATATTAAAGATGGCCGTCATCCTCTGCTGGACCCGGCCAAGGTTGTGCCTATTAATATCCATCTTGGAAAAGATTTTGATCTTCTGATTGTAACCGGGCCCAATACCGGCGGCAAAACCGTTTCTCTAAAGACCGTGGGGCTGTTTACCCTTATGGGGCAGGCAGGCCTTCACATCCCGGCTTTTGACGGCTCGGAACTGGCAGTATTTGAAGAGGTCTTCGCAGATATCGGAGATGAGCAGAGCATTGAACAGAGCTTAAGTACCTTTTCCGCTCACATGACTAATATTGTGTCCATTTTAGATCAGGCTGACAGCCGCTCCTTATGCCTGTTTGACGAATTGGGCGCAGGTACAGACCCTACGGAGGGCGCTGCACTGGCTATAGCCGTTTTAAGCTTTCTCCACAACATGAAATGCCGCACCATGGCCACCACCCATTACAGCGAGCTGAAGGTTTACGCTCTTACCACTCCCGGCGTAGAAAATGCCTGCTGCGAATTCAGTGTGGAAAATCTTCAGCCCACTTACCGGCTTCTCATCGGCATCCCCGGCAAAAGCAATGCATTTGCTATATCCAAAAAGCTGGGACTGCCTGATTTTATTATTGAAGATGCCAAAAATCATCTGGAATCCAATGATGAAACCTTTGAGGATCTGCTGGCTCATTTGGAAGAAAGCAGACTTACCATTGAAAAAGAACAGGAAGAAGTCCGTCTTTATAAAGAAGAGGCTGCCAAGCTTCGGGCCCGTCTTGCCCAAAAAGAAGAACGGCTGGATCAGAAAAAAGACAAACTTTTGCGGCAGGCCAATGAAGAGGCCCAGCGGATCTTAAGCGAAGCCAAAGAAACGGCTGATCAGACCATTAAAAATATCAACCGCCTGGCATCCGCTTCCGGAGCCGCCAAGGAGCTGGAGGCTGAACGTACTAAGCTGCGGGAAAAGATGAACCAAGTGGACAAAAAGCTGGCCGTTAAAACCAAAGGTCCCAAAAAGACCGTTTCAGCCAAATCACTTCATATCGGAGACAGTGTGCGGGTACTGTCCTTAAATTTAAACGGTACTGTCAGCACTCTGCCGAATTCCAAGGGGGATCTGTATGTCCAAATGGGCATACTTCGTTCTCAGGTCAACATAAAAGACCTGGAGCTGCTGCCGGACTCTGCCGGTTCCCCTGCAGAGTCTTCAAAGACAGCCCAGAAAACCGGAAGCGGCAAAATCAAAATGTCTAAATCCTTTGCCGTGTCGCCGGAGATTAATCTTATTGGCATGACTACAGACGAAGCCGTCCCAATGCTTGATAAATATTTAGATGATGCATACCTGGCTCATCTGCCTCAGGTGAGAGTAGTCCACGGCCGGGGAACCGGAGCTTTAAGGGCTGCTGTCCACAAAAAGCTGAAGAAGCTAAACTATGTAAAAGAATTCCGCCTTGGAGAATTCGGCGAAGGGGATTCAGGCGTTACCATTGTTATTTTTAAGTAGGAGGTAATTCAATGGCAGAAAAACAACGGGTGCTTATCGTTGACGATGATGCCAATATTGCAGAGCTGATTTCGCTCTATTTAATAAAAGAATGTTATGAAACCTTAATTGTCCATGACGGAGAGGAGGCCCTTCGGGTATTCAAAGAATTTAAGCCCAACATTATCCTTCTTGATCTGATGCTTCCCGGCATTGACGGGTATCAAGTATGCCGAGAGCTGCGGACCACTTCCCAGGTTCCCATAATTATGCTTTCCGCCAAAGGGGAAATTTTCGACAAGGTATTAGGTCTGGAGCTGGGGGCTGACGATTATATGATCAAACCCTTTGATTCAAAAGAACTGGTGGCCCGGGTTAAAGCCGTGCTGCGCCGTTACCATGCCGTTCCTGCCGCTCCTTCCGTCCCTGCCGCCCCAGAGCAGCAGGGCGACTATGTGGAATACCAAAACCTGATTGTCAATCTTACCAACTATTCCGTAACCTACAATGGCCGCACCGTAGAAATGCCTCCTAAGGAACTGGAGCTTTTGTATTTTCTTGCCTCCTCCCCCAACCAGGTATTTACCAGGGAACAGCTTTTGGACCATATCTGGGGATATGAATATATCGGCGATACCAGAACCGTGGACGTCCATATTAAAAGGCTGCGGGAAAAAATCAAGGATAATGAAAACTGGGCGCTGACTACCGTGTGGGGCATTGGATATAAGTTTGAGGTAAAGCGCTGATATATTATGAAACATTCCTTATATTACAAATTTATTTTAGGTTATCTTATATTCGGCCTTTTAGGTTTCTGCGCCGTAGCAACCGTAGCTTCGGAACTGACCTACGAGCAGCTTATGAAAGAAGAATCCGAAACATTGTACGACGAAGCCAGTCTCCTGGCTTCCAGCTACAGCCAGGTATATAAAGGCAGAAATCTGAATATTGCCTCCGCTTATCCTCAAATGGAGGCCGTAGCCGCTTATCTCAGAGCAGAAATATGGGTTGTAAACCGCAGCGGCACCATAGTGGTAAACAGCAGCGATTCCCAGCGGGTGGGAGAGCAGATCCAGGGGTTTGACCCAACGTTTAACGGCAACCGGCCTTATGGAATCGGCACTTATAATGGTTGCTTTTCCGAAGATGTTATGACTGTGTCTGCCCCTATTACAGGCAATTACACCACCTATGGTTATGTGCTGATCCATTTGCCTCTAAGGCAGATTACAGGGACAAAAGACCGCTTTCTTAATATCTTATATATTGTATCCGGCATTATTTTCGCCTTGTCACTGATCATTCTGCTGGTATTTACTGCAACCGTGTATATTCCTCTTAAAAAGATTACGGAAGCTGCTAATCAATATGCGGAAGGCAACCTAAAATATAAAATCGCCATACGCACCCAGGACGAAATGGGCTATCTGGCGGCAACTTTAAATTTCATGTCTGATGAGCTGGACAAAATGGAAGAATATCAGCGGACTTTCATCGCCAATATATCCCATGATTTCCGCTCCCCCCTTACATCCATTAAAGGATATCTGGAGGCCATCCTGGACGGTACCATTCCTCCGGAAATGTATGAAAAGTATCTTACACGGGTAATTTCTGAGACTGACCGGCTGAACAAGCTGACTCAGGGGCTTCTTACATTAAACTCTTTAGACAGCAAGGGTTACCTGTCCAGAACCAACTTTGACATTAATCGGATTATTAAAGATACGGCAGCTTCCTTTGAGGGAACCTGCGATACAAAGAATATTGTGCTGGATCTGACCTTCTCTGAAACCATCACCCTGGTATATGCTGACCTTGGGAAGATTCAGCAGGTTCTGTATAACCTGATTGACAATGCCATCAAATTCAGCAGCCAGGATTCCGTTATTTACATTCAGACCTCCATTAAATATGAGAAGGTTTTTGTGTCAGTAAAGGATACAGGCGTAGGAATTCCCAAAGAAAGCCTGAAAAAAATATGGGAAAGATTTTATAAAAGCGACCAGTCCCGCGGCAAAGATAAAAAAGGAACCGGCCTGGGACTTGCTATTGTAAAAGAGATTATCCAGAATCATGGGGAAACCATTGATGTGATCAGTACAGAGGATGTGGGGACAGAATTTATTTTTACGCTGCCTCGCGCTTCTGTAACCTGATTTTGAATTCCAAGGCATATTTCTGCGCTCTGCAGCATGTCGGATAATGCTTTCTGTCACATATGTTCTGCGCTTTGTAAAAGATCTTCGTCTGATAAGCAGAAACAAGGCAGGATTCATGAAGAACAGAAAGCATTCTTCCTCCATTACAGAAGCCGCCAAGGCGTTCCCAGCGGCTTCTAACCCATATCACTATATTTCCTGTGTATTGTTGTTTCGATATTTTTTTAAAATCCTGTTAATCCTTCCTGTAGGATTCAGCAGCTCGCTTAAAGATGCGTCATGATTCAGATTATCAATAATCAATGCAATATATTTGCTCATATCCACATTCGTATAATAAGGCTTGGACAGCAGTTCCGGACTCTGGTATACCAGATTCGTAGTCAGTATCCTGTCAATAATCCCATCTTCATAAAATTTATCAAACTTCTTCAGCCCATTGGTAAACAGCCCGAACGTGGAGAAAATAAACACTTTCCTTGCTTTTCTCCTCTTAAGTTCTGCAGCTACGTCCTGCATGCTCTCACCAGAAGAAATCATGTCATCCACAATAATTACGTCTTTCCCTTCCACGCTGCTGCCTAAAAACTCATGAGCCACAATGGGATTCCTTCCATCCACTATCTTCGTATAATCCCGGCGCTTATAAAACATACCCATGTCCAGACCCAGCACGTTGGCAAAGTACACCGCACGGCTCATGCCGCCTTCATCCGGGCTGATAACCATCATATGATCGCTGTCAATCTGCAGATCCGTCTCCACTTTCAACAGATGCTTAATAAACTGATATGTGGGCTGAACAGTTTCAAATCCCTTTCGCGGAATCGCATTCTGCACCCTGGGATCATGAGCGTCAAAGGTAATGATATTCTCCACCCCCATATTAGCCAGTTCCTGCAGTGCCAGCGCACAGTCCAAAGACTCCCTGCTGGAACGCTTGTGCTGTCTTCCCTCATATAAAAACGGCATAATCACATTGATTCTCCGGGCCTTTCCGGCCGCTGCCGCAATAATCCTTTTTAAATCCTGAAAATGGTCATCCGGAGACATATGGTTCGTCATCCCACACAGAGAATACGTCAGGCTGTAATTACATACGTCAACCATGATATACAAGTCATCACCGCGGACAGATTCCTCCAGAGCGCCTTTGGCTTCGCCGGAACCAAACCTGGGGGTCTTTGCTTCAATAATATAAGAATCTCTCTGATAGCCTGCAAATGCAATTGTAGATTTGTGTTCGCTTTCTCTCTCTCTTCTCCAGGTCACAAGATAATCATTAACTCTCTTCCCCAATTCCGTACAGCTCTTCAGCGGAACCAGCCCAAGGGGACCAACCGGAATCGTTTCAATGGTTTTCTCTTCGTATATCATCTTTTTCCTCCATCTATGTGGTTTGATCTGACACGTATTTTATATCATTATGTGTCGAAATAGTCAATACGATCATCGTTTTTTTGTCCTGATATCACCGCCGTACAAAGGAATAATCGAATAATGGCTGATAATTCTCGAAGAAATCCTGTCCGAATAAGTATCCCGAAGCATGTCCATGGACAGGTTCGTGGAAATAATGGTTCCCTTCTTCCCAATCAGGCGCTCATTAATACAGTAAAACAACTGGGACGACACAAAACTGTTGTTTAATTCTGTCCCCAGATCGTCGATAATCAGCAAATCACAATCCAGAATATACTGATACATATCCTGCATGTCCTCTTCTGTGTCATGATAAAACTTATTCTTGGAAAAAACATCAAACAGATCACTGGATGACAGATAAATCACCGACTGATACCTGTCAATCAGTTCCTTGGCAATACAGTTTGTAAGAAAGGTTTTGCCTACTCCCGTACTGCCTGTAAAAATCAGATTCCCTCCTTTAGCCGCAAAGCCTTCCACATACTCTCTGCACCACCCATAGACCTGTTTCATGTAGTCAGCAACAGTCATTCCTATCTGCGGAATTACTTCCTTATTGTCATAATATTTAAAAGTAAACGAGGAAAAATTTTCCCTGCCTAAAATCTCCTGAATATTGGATTGGGAATACAAAAGAGTGATTTCTTCCTTTTTAAAGCACTGGCATTTTTTCCCCTCCATATATCCTGTATCCTGGCATTTAGGACAATGGTAATGCATCTCCATATAGTCCGGTGCATAACCGTATGCCTCAAGAAGCACTGCCTTCTGCTCTCTCAAATCTTCAAGCTGATGTCTCAGCACCTGCCGGGCTCTGCCATCCCCGTCCAAAATCCGGCGGGCGCAGGCCACAGCCTGAGTACTTATGGTATCATCAATCTGACGGATCTGAGGTATCCTCTCATAAACTTCCCTGACCCGTCTGTCCTGTTCATATTTATTTTGAAACTGCCGCTGATTATAAATCCGCATAATGGCATTGTATTGGGAATTACTTAGGGACATAACTACTCCTTGCCGGATTCCGGCTGCAATGCAATCGTACTAAGTGTCCGGGTTATAATGAATCGGTCTTTTTGCTTTACGAATCCCCAAGCCGCTCCTTCAGCCGCTCCAGTACCATAGCATCATAGTTTGTGTTGCGCTGCTCAAAATTATGGAACTGGTTTTTCGAAGGTTTCACTGGCACTCCTGCCTTATTCCCTCTTTTGCTGTCCCGCTGCTGATCCATTTTCTGTATGTCAGCCATAATCCGGACTCCGCCTTTTTTCCAGTCAGTAAGAATCTTATCAGCATAGGAGAAGCTGGGCTTGTGAATGGCCTTCAGGGTCCTGCTGCAGGCCTCCAGGACGATCTCCTTTGTAAATCCAAACTCGCGGAACCATTTCCGTATCATCTCCTGCTCCGAATCCCCTGGCCGTCTGTCACTGATGCCGAAAGCCCGCATCACTGCAAATCCCTCCTTCGAAAATGCAGCTGTATACCCTTTGGCTTCGTCTACGGTTTCAATGCCTTTCTCATGCCAGTTAATAGCAACAGATTCCAGATAACGGATGCTGCTGTGTCCGTTCTGAACACAATATTCCACTAAATATTCCAAAACTTCCGCTGACATATGCAGAGCATCATAAAGATATGCAAACACCTCGCACTCCCTTGGCGTAAATATCTTGTCCATATATTTCTGCGAGATATACAGAAGCTGGGTAAAGTCCTCCTGGCCTGCCAGACGGCTTACCTGCTCCGGAGTGTACGTCTTTCGGGCCGTCAATGGCTGCTTTGCCTGAGCCGGGACAGCGTTTTCTTTTGTACCCTGAGAAGGGGGCAATTGCTGCTGTCTGGAAGCAGGCAATGCTCCCTCTCCATTTCCGCCTTCAGCGCCTGCTGTCAATGGGATTCTACCATAATTACTGTTCCCCTTTTCTTCCGGAACAGCAGTCCTGTTTAAACCGCTTCCTCTCTTGTCCGGAACCATGGATTTATCCGAAAGAAAAGATGCTCCCTGCGGCATTCCTGCTTTTTCCGGAATGTCTGCCTTTTGAAAGCCTTTTTCACCGCTTCCAAAGCCTTTTTCCTCCTCCAGCACCCCCTGCCGCACCCAATAGCCTACGGCTCTCTTTACATCCGACTCCGTATGGTTCAGGTCATCGGCAATCTGTCCCACATCCAGCCCCCGTCCTTCATGCCGCAGAATATACAGATATACCTTTACATATTCCCCATTCGCTCCTGCCATGTATTTGTCAATAAACTCATTGGAAACCATGGTAGCATTCAGTTTCAAGCAACTTTTCATATCCGCAGTTCACCCTGTCTTTCTTCTCTTTTCCCATCATACCATATGTCTCCAAAAAAGAAAATAGCCGGAATTTATCCACCATCCTATTGTGGATAATGTGGATAATGTGGACGCCAGGTCAACATAATCTTGAAAATACTGTCGTTTCCTGTCGAAACTCCCGTAAATAACGGATTTCCAAATTGGCTGACGATTTATTATGTAAATTAAAAAATCCACAGTAGTTTTCGACGGAAAATGTTGAAAACTCTGTGGATAATGTGGATAACTCACTTCCCAAGAAGGTTTTCCCCCACTTTTACGATATCTCCGGCCCCCATAGTTATCAACAGATCACCCTTGACACAATTTTCTAAAATAAATGTCTCGATTTCATCAAACGATGAAAAATAGTGGGCCTTTGTACCCAAAGCCTCTATTTTTGCGGCGATATCCCCAGAACTGATGCCCAAATCATCGGTTTCCCTGGCTGCATAAATATCTGCCAATACCACCTCGTCCGCTTCCGCCAGGCTCCTGGCAAACTCATCAAGAAATGCTTTTGTCCTGGTATACGTGTGGGGCTGGAACACGCACCACAGCTTTTTATGCGGATAATTCTTTGCCGCTGCCAGAGTAGCCGCTATCTCCCTTGGATGGTGCGCATAATCATCAATAATGGTAACCCCGCAGATCTCTCCCTTTTTCTCAAATCTGCGATCCGTTCCCGCAAAATCCGCCAGACCTTTCTTAATATGTTCCAAGCTGACCCCCAGTTCCCGGCAAAGCGCAATAGCTGCCAGCGCATTGAAAACATTATGCTCCCCTGGCACTCCTAAAGTAATCCTCTCTGCTTTCTCGCCGTGAATCAGCAGGTCAAAAGTATCCCTGGAATACTCATCATACGTAATATGCCCTGCGCTGTAATCGCTGCCCTGATTCTTCCCCACTGTTACAATGCGGCATTTCAGCCCTTCTGTAATCTGCTGATACATGTCAATATCACTGTTAATAATCAGCACGCCGTCTTTTGGCAGCTTCTCTGCAAACTTCCGGAATGAACTGCGGATATGGTTAATATCCTTAAAATAGTCCAAGTGATCCTCCTCAATATTCAGAATCACTGCCATATTAGGGAAAAAGGACAAAAAGCTGTCTGTATACTCGCAGGCCTCTGTAACAAAAATGTCAGATCCGCCTACCCGGATATTGCCTCCAATAGAATGAAGAATCCCTCCAACCGATATGGTTGGGTCCTTGTCTGCAGCCAAAAGAATATCCGCCGCCATGGATGTGGTAGTGGTCTTCCCGTGAGTTCCTGCAATTGCTGCCGCATATCTGTAGTTCTTCATCATCTGTCCCAAAAGCTGGGCTCGGCTCAGCATAGGAATGCCTGCCTCCTTAACTGCCTGATACTCAGGATTATCTGAATGTACAGCCGCCGTATAGACAGCCACGCAGATCCTCCTGCCCAGTTCCTCAATATTGGATGCCTGCTGCCCATAAAAAATTTGGGCCCCTTTTGCCTTCAAATGTTCTGTCAGTTCTGATTTATGAGAATCTGAACCGGATACTTGGAAGCCCTCTTCCATGAGAACCTCCGCCAGGCCGCTCATGCTGATGCCCCCGATTCCAATAAAATGTACATGCTCCGGTTTTTGAAAATCTATCTGATACATACTGGCCTCCGCCTTTTCCTTAATTTAGGGCAGAGAAAATCCACCCTTTTCTTATTATAATAAAAAAAGATGGGAAAATCTACAGATTCTCCCCTCTTTCTTTTATTCCCATATTTTTCCTTAATTCTCTTCCGCTAAAATTCCATTTATGTCCCTGGCCACACCACACGATATTGTGCTGACCATTTGGCATTACATGCAATTATCTCTTTATGTTATTTTGTGGGGAACTTCACTGTTCCAGCCGCCAGGCAAAGACCGTCTTACTGCTTTCCCGCTTTCATCTCCTCCATTGTGGGATAAGAAGCAATAGCCCCATGCTTTGTAACGCTGATACCGCAGAACCTATTGGCAAATTCCAAATAATCCGCCATCTTCTCTCCTGTCACCTGTTCCAGGATGTCCGCCGTCACATGGTCTTTGGCCAGGCAGTGCAAAAAGGAACCAATAAACCCGTCCCCGGCTCCTGTAGTGTCCAACGCCTTCACTCTCTTCCCTGCTGCCGCACCTTTATTATGAGCCGTATAACACTCTGCCCCGTCGGAACCCTTTGTATAGATTACCATGCGGGTATTGCCTTTCAAAAGCCCGGGAAGCGCCTTCTCAATATCACTGCATCCTGTAATAAACTCCAGCTCTTCATCCGATATTTTCAGCACATGGGCAAGAGGCATAAATTCCAAAACCGCCTCCCGCAGTTTTCCCGTATCTGCCCATAGCTGCAGACGCAGATTCGGGTCAAAGCTAATGAGGGCCCCTTTCTTAACTGCATACTGAATAGCCTTTCTGTGAGCTTCCTTCATAGGAAAATCCCCCAGCGACACCGAACAGAAATGAAGGGCAAAGGCATCTTCAAACCACTCTTCTTTCACATCTTCCGGCCTCAAAAGCATATCCGCCCCTGGTTTCCGGTAAAAGGAAAACTCTCGATTCCCGTCGCCTTTAAGCGCCACAAAAGCCAGCGAAGTATTCGCCTCTTTTGTCCGCTTTACATACTGGCATCCAATCCCACAGGCCACAAACTCATCTACAATCTTATCCCCAAAGGGATCATCCCCCAGCTGAGTTATCATGGCTGCTTCCCCGCCTAGTTTCACAAAAGCTCCGCACACATTAGCCGGCGCCCCGCCTACAGCAGGCTGAAACCCCTTCACATTCTTTAGCTCTTTCCCAGTCTCCTCTGGAATACAATCAATCAGCGCCTCGCCGATTGCCAGCAGTCTCTTCATAATTCTATTGCCTCCTCTGCATAATTATAATTTACCGAATTTTCCCCATTTTCGGCCCCTTGCTTCATGATCCATGGACTCCCTGCCTTTGCCCGAGGGAATCCCTGCATCTCTTATTTCCCGCCTGTCGGAATAAATCTGGCAATTCTCCCTGCAAACTCTGCGATGTTCTGCGTCTGCAAAATCACTTTCCCCGGCCCCACAAGCCTTGTTAAAAACAGTCCTTCGCCGCCAAAGAAAATATTTCCCAGACCTTTCACGGTCTCAATCTCATACCCAACCGTCTTCTCAAAGGCCACCACATTGCCGGTATCTACTTTAAGCACTTCTCCTGCATCCAGATGTTTTTCCACCATATCCCCATCAATCTCCAGGAAAGCCATCCCCTGTCCGTTTATATCCTGCAGAATAAATCCTTCGCCGCCAAAAAGCCCTGCCGAAAACTTTTTGGTAAATGTAATATCAAGATTAACGCTGTCCTGAGCACACAAAAAAGCACCTTTCTGGCAGATAAGCCCCCCATTTACGCTGACATCTACAGGCAGAATCCGCCCTGCCACCGTGGAAGCAAATGCAATCATTGCTCCTGCCCTTTCTGCCCGGTATGTGGCCATAAACAGGGACTCTCCAGAAAACATGCGCCCCAGCCCTTTCATCAATCCTCCTTTCGTGTTAGTGGACATCTCTACCCCGTCTGTCATCCAGGCCATGCCTCCGGACTGCGTATACATGCTTTCCCCCGGCGCATCAAACATCACCTCAATGGCTGGCATCGTATCTCCAATTACCCGATACTGCATGAAATAATTCTCCCCTTTCCCAGTTAAATCCTGTTATTATTTTAATCTTATCGCATACAGAAAAATGATTCAAGTTTTTTGCTCTTTTTTTACAAAATTTTTCAATTTATATGCCATTTTTACATATTTTGTTTTATAATAAAATCATCAATAAGAAAGGATTCTTTGACATGAATTTTATTAAAAAATTCGTCCGATTTATTTTTGGTGTCATTTTCAGTATACTGGGAGCTGTCGGATGGCTGCTGCAGACCCTGCTCCAGGTGGTTACCGTACTTCTCATCCTTTGTCTTATAGCAGGATGTGCAGTCTTTATGAAAGTAAAGCCGCATCTGGAACGCAGCAGGGCAGTGGCGTATGACACCCTGGCCCAGATGGAACGAGAGGATTTCAGCATGCTTTCCGATACGGAAATCTTTGACAAAAATGGAAAGCGCATCGGCATCATCAATGCAGGCCACTATGAGTATGCGGACATCTCCCGTATCAGCCTGAACCTTCAAAATGCCTACATAGCCCAGGAAGACCGGCGCTTCAAAACCCACAGCGGCGTTGACTGGATTGCCACTACCCGGGCCGCTTTGGCTCTTGTCAAGCACCGCGGCACCATTACTCAGGGCGGAAGCACCATTACCCAGCAGATTATTAAAAATACCTATCTTACTCAGGAAAAGACTTTTACCCGGAAAATGGTGGAAATCCTTCTGGCCCCGGAGATTGAAAAGACCTATTCAAAAGCCGACATTATGGAATTCTACTGCAATACCAACTTTTACGGCCATCAATGTTACGGCGTCCAGGCAGCCAGCCGTTACTATTTCGGAAAAGATGCTTCGGATTTGGAGGTTTATGAAGCAGCTGTCCTGGTGGGGATTAGCAACAGCCCTTCCGCCTATGATCCGGTTCTTCATCCAGACGCTGCTTTAAAAAAGCGTAATGAAGTGCTGAAAAGTATGTTGGAAGTGGACATGCTTACTCAGGAAGAATATGAGAAAGCTGTTTCCCAGTCTCTTTGTATTATCCAGGAGCAGCAGGAAGGAACCGACGACAGTTATCTCACCAGTTATGCCATTCACTGTGCCGCTTTGGAGCTGATGAAACAGGATGACTTTGAATTCCGCTATACCTTTTCGGACAAGCCTGATTATGATTCTTATATGGAGAAATACACTGCTGTCTATAACGAAAAAAATGACTCCATTCGAAACGGCGGATACAAAATCTACACATCTCTGGATCAAGATATTCAGAATATGCTTCAAACCAGCCTGGATGAGGTTCTTTCTTCCTACACCGAACTGCAGGATAACGGCAAATACGCCCTTCAGGGAGCTGCCGTTATTGTTGACAACCAGTCTAATTATGTAGTGGCCATTGTTGGTGGAAGGGGAACAGAAGATCAATTTAACCGGGCATATTTAAGCGCCAGACAGCCAGGCAGCACCATTAAGCCTCTGCTTGACTACGGTCCCGCCTTTGATACGGGAGAATACTATCCCTCCCGCATTGTGGATGACCACCAATGGGAAGACGGCCCTGCCAACAGCGGCGGCCACTATTACGGGCCTGTTACTGTTCGGGAAGCATTAAACCGCAGCCTTAACACTGTGGCATGGCAGGTGCTTGAAGATATCGGCATTGATACTGGTTTAAGTTATCTGGATAATATGCATTTCCAGAGATTGACCTATGTGGATAACGGCGTTCCTTCTCTAAGCATCGGAGGATTTACCAACGGAGTCCGCATTGTGGATATGGCAAAGGGATTCAGCACTCTGGCCAACAACGGGGTTTACAATGACAGAACCTGTATTCTGAAGATTGAACACGAGCAGGAAGGCGATCTTACGGCCCGCACCTATGCCGTCACAAAACAGGTTTACAGCATTGACACCGCCTTTATGCTTACAGATATTTTAAAAGGAACCATTTCCTCTCCTTACGGAACCGGAAGAGCTCTGAAGCTTTCTGTCGATATGCCTGTAGCCGGAAAGACAGGAACCACCAACAGCAGCAAAGACACCTGGTTCTGTGGGTATTCCCGCTACTATACTGGCGCTGTCTGGGTGGGCTACGATACCCCCCGGGCCATGCCAGGCATTTTCGGCAGCACCTATGCAGGGGTTATTTGGAAGAATGTAATGAACCAGCTTCATGAGGGGCTGGAACCATGGGATTGGGAACAGCCGGAAACCGTTGTAAAAGATTCCTATGACCCGGTTACCGGGGCACGGCTTCATCCTACGTATGCGGCTGCATCCCAGGAAGATTCCTCCCAAAAGCCAATATCCCCTGCATCGGCTGCACCGGCCGTTTCTCAGCCGTCTCAGCCAGCTGAGACGGCCCCAGCTGAGACGGCACTGCCAGAAACTTCTCCCGCCGAAACAGTTCCGGCCCAGACAGCCCCCCATCCCATCGGCCCCGGCTATGCTCCCATTGTCTCCGAAACTCAAGCCTCCGAAAGTGCCTCGGAGATTTTGGTCATACCGGAAACGCCGCCTTGGGCTTCGGCAGATAACAATACCTTGTTCCTGCAAGGTTCCTCCTTGCCTGGTTCTGGCGAGGCTATATACTATATGACTTCCATGAAGGGCCCTGGAGCCAATCCCAGCAATCCCAAAAAGTCTGACAGTGAAACCAATGCAGGCACGGTTCCTCCCAGGCCAGGCCCTGGCACGGTGCCGGCTGCCCAGCCCCCATCTGAGGAAGAAATCCAGAGCCAGCCGGAAACTTCTTCAGAAAGCACGGAAACCGCCGCTCCCCCGGCCCAGGCGGCATCTGCCTCCCTGCCGCCGGATGTTCCATATAAAGAACCGGCTGCCCAGGCAGGCACCAGTCTGGTGGATTATTTCAGCAACAGTTCCGAGCTGCGGGCACGCCAGCATCTTACGGACAAAGCCCAAAACAAGCTGGTATCAGAACTAGACGGACTCATCACTGCATTTGAGAATGAAACGATCAACTCTGCTGCTGATGTCTATACCATTCGGGATGACTATAAAAATATTTCTTTAAAGTTAAAGCAGGTTCAGGACGGAGAAGATCGGAGGGTTCTTTATGACCGATGTGAAAAACGCTGGCTGGAGTTTTCCTCCATTATTGATACCATGGGAGAGTCCATTCGAATCTATGAAGAAAAGCAGGAATTAATGGAAAAGCAGGAGCTTAAAAAAGCAGAAGAACAGGCGGCCCTTGACAGGAAAAACCAGGAGATTCAGGATCGGATCACTTCTTTTGAAACTGCCCTGCAGATATTGGAAGATATGAAATATCAGTCTTCCGACGCTGAAGCTTTGGCCAATGCCGCCATAGCCAAACTAGGGGAACTGTATGGCTATGCAGATACAGAAAGTTACCGCATGCGGCTAGACGCCGCTATCCGCCGCATCCGTTCCCTTCCTACTGAGGCTCAGTGGAATGCGCAGGAAGCCCAGAAACAGGCAGATGCTATGGCTCAGGGGGCGAAAGAACAGCAGGCTCTTTACCAAACGCTTACGGCAGAGAAACGTTACTGGAATATACCATCTTATGGACCCGGGAGGAATTGACAGTGGAAAACAAATCATTTGAAAACGAGCATCATATTGAATCCAGCATGATTCCTTCCGGCAGTCCGGAATTGTCTCCAGCTGCCCCTGCCGAAGGCCTTGACGGTTTTGGCAGCCAAGCCCCGTCCCCCAAAGAGAAAGCCGTCTCCGATTCCCTTGTTGACAATGTTCCCAAAAAAGCAAAGGATTCCAAATCCAGGGATAAAAAGAAGCCGGTTTCTCCAAATACCGCCTCGCCCTCGGTTCCTGTACGCCATTGGTTTGTTACATTGATGTGTATGAATATCCCCGTTATCGGCTGGATCTACCTGGCAATTCTGGCATGCAGCCGTTCCAAGGGGCCTAGGAGGGATTTTGCAAAAGCTTATTTGCTTTACAAGCTGGTGTTCCTTCTTTTGTCTCTGGCGATTCTGGCTGTTGCCCTTCATTACGGCTTAGAGTTTTTAGACAAAGTTTTAGCTTATATGGAAATGCTGTAAAAGAAAGGCGGAAGAGGAGAGCAAAAATACTCCTTTTCCGCCTTTTCTTTACAGCCGCTGTTCTATAATCTTCCGCAGATAATCTACCGTCTGTCCCGCAGTCTGCCCTGTTTCATCCACAGTAATATCCGCATACTTTTCATAATAAGGCACCCGTTCCCTGTACAGATCCAGAAGCGTCATGCCTTTCTTCAAAACCACACCTCTGTCCACCAGATTGCCGAGACGAGCTTTTACATCCTCATAACTCAGTTTCAAATAGACAATGGTGCTGATCTCTTTCAGATGTTCCATGGCCTCTTTTCCGTATATGACGCTTCCCCCTGGTGCAATCACCGACAAATCCACATCCAGAGAAGCATTGATCCGGTTTTCCACTGCCATAAACCCTTCCAGGCCTTCTTGGGCAATGATCTCTTTCAGAAGCCTTTTTTCCCTTTCCTGAATCACAATATCCACATCCACAAAAGAAAATCCAATGCGTTTCGCCAAAAGTACGCCTACTGTACTTTTTCCGGAAGCCGGCATTCCCACTAATGTAATATTTCTGTCTTTTTTTATCATTTCCGCCTTCCTTTCTTCTGAACAGAATACCCGAATTTTCCCAGCTTTTCTCCCAGGAGATAGTATTCACCATGGGAATACGCCACCAGGCCGGCATCATTAAGATGGAATCGGCCTTTCTCATCGATCCGCTCTTTGTCAACCGTCACCCCGGCAACCTCTGCCAGGAACATATCGTGACTCCCCAGCTCTATGACCTGACGAACCCGGCATTCCAGGTTCACTGGACTTTCTGCTATACCTGGAGCCTGAATACAGAGTGATTCCAAAGGCGTCAAATGCATATCCTTAAATTTATCTGTATCTTTTCCTGATTTTACACCACAGTAATCTGCAGCATAGACCAGATCTTTTGTCACCAGGTTTACCACAAACTCCCTGGTATCTTTTATAATGTTGTAACTGTAGCGCTGTTTTCTGACGGAAATTGATACCATCGCCGGATCTGAACAGACTGTTCCCGCCCATGCCACGGTAATGATATTAGGCTTTTCGCCCGGACGTCCGCAGCTAACCATAACCGCCGGAACAGGATACAGCATATTTCCCGGCTTCCATGCTTCTTTCAAATGTCCCACCACTGCACCTTCTGTCCTCATTTAATCATTATCCGGCATCAGTTTCACCACGATCATCATCTGCCGCACAAATTCTCCCTCTTGAAGTTCAAGGTCTTCTTCATGGCTTACTTCCGGTAATTCCACAAGTTCCTCTTCCAGTTCCACACAAATCCAGTTGTAGGCCGCCTCTCTTGCATTGTCCATGGTATCTTCCAGATCAGGGCCATCTGCCTGGCACCCCTCTAAATCCGGAAAATAGGCATGATATCCTGGATCTTCTTTATGGGGAGTAAAGACCGCCGGGTAAATAAAAGTCATAATCCATCCTCCTGGTTCATTTTCTCGTCCATTCTGCCTATGCCTGCAGTGCCATGCCAATAGCCGGTATCAGCTGTTTCTTCCTGGATACCACGCCTGGGAGTTTTACTACACTGCTTCTGCCGTCCTGACCATCATCCTCAATATGGAATGCACCCAGGATCATTTTCTTAGCCCCATTCCCTTCACAAATAAGCATGGTGGATTCATCCAGAATGTTGGTCAGCATAAAGAACATCATATCCACTCCCCGCTGATGCTTATGCGCTTCTGTAATATACACAAGGAGGCGATCTTTCAGCGTATCCAGTTCCTGCTCGTTGAGAGAACTTAGCTGCCCTACTCCAAATGATACCTTTCCTGCAGTAAAGCGTTTGAAATCCTGATAGAAAATTTCCTCATCCGTTTTGCTTTTTAAATTACTTCCGGCAGTAAACATTTCCCTGGCATACTCTTCCAGCTGGATTCCTGCGATCCCAGCCAGTTCCATGGCAGTCTTTTTATCCACCGCAGTACAAGTAGGGGAACGGAACAGCAGAGTATCAGAGATAATGGCGCTGCACAGCAGGCCGGCAATGGTTTTATCCACGGCAATCCCTGCCTCCTGATACATCTGATACACAATGGTTGCCGTACAGCCAAGAGGCTGGTTCCGGAAAAATACTGGTGATATGGTTTCAATGGTTCCCAGCCGGTGATGATCAATGATTTCCATAATCCTGGCATTTTCCACTCCGTCAACAGCCTGAGTTTTTTCATTATGGTCTACCAGGATCAGCATTTTTCCCTGAGCACCCAAAAGATTCCGGCGGGAAATCATCCCTTTATATTTTCCGTTCTTGTCCAGAATCGGAAAATCTCTGAAACGTTTGCTGGCCATAACATCTTTTATCTCATCAATAATGTCGCTGTCCTCAAACGTAACCAGATTTTCTGTCTTCATAAAGTAGCTGATGGGCATACTCTGGTTTACAAGGCGGGCCACAGTGTATGTATCATAAGCAGTTGCAATTACCGTACAGTTCCGCTCCTGGGCCAGTTTCTTGATGGTCATGGACACGCCTGCCCCTTCGCAGACAATAATACAGGCTGCCTCCATCTCTATGGCGCACAGCTGGGACTCATAGCGGTTCCCAAGAATCACCAGATCGTTTTTATTGATGTAATACTCCATCAGATCCGGGTTAGCTGCTGCAATCAGCACTTTTCCTTCACTAAAATAAGCATTGGCATCACCTACAACCAAATCTCCTTCCACGGTTTCGATTATATTGGCGTACTGAGTGTTTGCCTTAGACAGGATACTACTGTCATACACATTCATATAGGACTTGGTAATATCGCCTACCGTAATCAGGCCCTCCAGCACGCCGTCTTCTGTCACTGCGGGAAGCGTCACTGCGTTGGCTGCCTGCATAATATTCCATGCCTTTTTCAAGGAAATATTCTTCTTAACTCCTTTTGTTTCCCGGATCTCAATGTCCCGCACCTGCGTCTTTACATGTTCAATCAGTTTGGGCGCCTCTACCCCGAAATAATCCAGCACAAACTGTGTTTCTTCATTTACCTGTCCTGCTCTTCCAGGCTGAAATTCTAAACCAGTGGCCTTATTTTTCAGGTTTGCATAACAGATGGCGGAACAGATAGAATCCGTATCAGGATTCTTGTGTCCGATTACAATGGTCTTTTTCTTATCATATTCAGCCATAGTCCCTCCCACGTTTTCATAATCTATTTACATCTTGTTCACATTCTATTCATATGCATTTTTTATAGTATTCGTATAAGAAAGTTGCAGCGCGCAACTCTTACATCGTCAATTTGCACATAGATTTTCATAATTACCCCGGTTGGTAAACAACCGGGGTCTCCTCTTTTCTGAGGTCTATATTATCCTAATACTAATCTGGCCGCTCCATAGATACCTGCATCATTACCCAGTTTTGCCAGGCCAATGGTTCCTCTGTTCTCGGAAATAGGCATATACTGAGCATAATGGCGGTTAATGACTTCCACCAGGTACTGGCCTGCCTTAGATACGCCGCCGCCGATAACAAACATCTGCGGATCAACTGTAAGTGCCAGAGAAGCCAGGGCTACTCCCAAATAATGTCCCACCACTTCCATAACCTCCAGGGCCAAAATATCTCCTGTTTTTGCAGCATCCAGCACATCCTTGGCTGTTACCTGATCTCCGGCTTCCCTCAGAACCGATGGGGTGTCGGCAGCTGCCATCTTCCTTCTGGCTTCTCTTGCAATGCCCGTTGCAGAGGCAACCTGCTCCAGACATCCTACGCCGCCGCAGTTGCAGTGCTCTGTCTCTTCATCTCTTACGTGGATATGGCCAATCTCTCCGCCTAAGCCATGTTTTCCGGTTATAATCTGCTCATCAATAATTACGCCGCCGCCTACGCCGGTTCCCAATGTTATCATAACAATATCTGTATAGCCTTTTCCGCCGCCTTGCCACATCTCTCCCAGAGCTGCCACATTGGCATCATTGCCGCACTTTACAGGAAGCCCCTCCAAAAGATCGCTTAACTCTTTTGCCGGGTATTTTTCTCTCCACCCAAGATTCACGCATACTTCTACATATCCGTCTGGCATTACCGGTCCCGGAACCCCCATGCCTACGCCTTCTATGTCTTTAAAAGAAACATTCTCTTGAGCCAGGACCTGATGGAGGATAGAGTCAGCAATATCGTTAATAATGTATTTTCCGCCCTCTTCCTTTCTGGTAGGGATCTCCCATTTTTTCACCAGTTCCCCGGTAATCTCAAACAATCCCAGTTTAACGCTGGTTCCTCCCACATCAACTCCGATACATTTCTTCCCCATTTTTTCCTCTCCTTTATGTAGTTTTTGTCAGGCAATTGTTAAATTGCCAAACCCATTAATTTTACTGGGTTTTCTTGCTCCTTTATTATAAATTTACTTTCCACAAGCGGTAAAGTAGAAGTACTAATAACCACCCTGCACACATAGTTTACAACAAAAGGAATGAACTGTGCAAGTATAATACGCAAGTTCATTCCTTTTATTTTCCAGATCTGCTCCAGAGCGTGTGTGAAATTGCTCTCCGGCAGACAATATGCCTGTCTACAGAGATTTTGCCGTCTCTACTACATGCTCCACAGTGAATCCGAAATGCTCAAATAATTGTCCTGCCGGGCCGCTGGCGCCAAATCCCTTCATAATCACACAGGCGCCGTCCAATCCTGTATAGCTGCCCCATCCAAAATCACCAGCAGCCTCAATGGCAACCCTCTTCCTCACAGATTTGGGAAGTACAGCCTCTCTGTACTCAGCAGGCTGCTCCTCAAACAGATCCATGCACGGCATAGATACCACGCGGATTTTTCTTCCTTCTGCCTCCAGAACCGATTTGGCTTTAAGCGCAAGGTTTACCTCAGAACCGCTGGCCATAAGAATCACCTCCGGCGTTCCCTGGCAGTCAGACAATATATAGCCGCCCTTCAGCGCATCTCTTGATGTGCCCTCCACCGGCTCCAGGTTCTGTCTGGTGAGAACCAAAGCTGTGGGGGTTTTCCTGGATGTAATGGCGCTGTACCATGCAGCCGCCGTCTCTATGGAATCACAGGGACGGAATACATGGAAGTTAGGGATAGCCCTCAGCATGGACAAATGCTCTATAGGCTCATGGGTAGGCCCGTCTTCGCCTACTCCGATGCTGTCATGGGTAAGCACATAGATTAAGGGCACCTGCATAAGGGCTGACAATCTGGCCATAGGCTTCATGTAATCACTGAATACAAAGAATGTGGCTACATATGGCCGAAGTCCGCCATGAAGGCTTAAACCATTGCCAATGGCAGTCATGGCAAGCTCCCGCACTCCGAAATGGATGTTGCATCCTTCAGGAGTATTTCGGGTAAAGTCTCCCCTCCCTTCCATTGTGGTCTTATTGGACGGAGCTAAATCGGCAGAACCGCCAAACAAGTTAGGCAGTTTGTCCGCCATATAATTTAAGATTTTTCCGGAAAGGC
Organism: uncultured Hungatella sp.; assembly: GCA_949879025.1. GTDB lineage: Bacteria > Bacillota > Clostridia > Lachnospirales > Lachnospiraceae > UBA3402. The sequence continues at coordinate 29,379 of CATLBO010000003.1, forward strand.
TTCTGGTAGCCTCCGGCTTTTGGGCTTTGATCCAAAACTGCTGGTCATTCTCAAACTGAAGCCCGGCCTCAGTGTTATGGTACTGGGCCCACAGCCCTTCCATCTCCGGGTATTCCTGACAATATGCAGCAAACATTACGTTCCATGCCGCCTCGGTTTCTGCTTTGTCTTCGGCTATACGTGCGAAATGATCGTAAACCTCCTGAGGGACAAAGAAGTCCTCTTTGGAAGGCCACTGAAGGTTTTCTTTCAAAGCTGCCACATTGTCTGCCCCTAAAGGCTCTCCGTGAGCGCTGGCCTTGCCCTGTTTAGCCGGACAGCCATAGCCAATCTCCGTCTTTACAGTAATAAAGGATGGCCGCTGGGTATCTGCTTTTGCTTCCTCAATGGCAGAGCTGACAGCTTCCAGATCATTGCCGTCTTCTACAATAAGGGTCTGAAATCCCAGTGCTGCCATGCGGGCGCTTACGTCCTCCGTAAAAGCCAAATCTGTGCTTCCCTCAATGGATATCCTGTTGGAATCGTATAAAACAATCAGCTTATGAAGGCCCAAGGTGCCTGCAAGGGAAAAGGCTTCATAGGAAATCCCCTCCATCATACAGCCATCACCGCCTAAAACATACGTGTAATGGTCTACTACCGGATAATCTTCTTTATTAAATACTGCAGCCAGATGGGCCTCTGCCATAGCCATTCCCACTGCCATTCCCATTCCTGCGCCTAAAGGGCCTGTGGTAGCCTCCACGCCAGGCGTACATCCATATTCCGGATGTCCTGGGGTGGGGGACCCCAGCTGACGGAAGTTTTTTATATCTTCAAGTGACAAATTACCGTAGCCAAACAGATGGAGCAGAGAGTACAAAAGCATAGAGCCGTGCCCGCCAGACAGTATGAACCTGTCCCGGTTGGGCCACTCCGGATCTGCCGGGTTATGGTTCATGTGATTTGCCCATAATTCGTAACCCATAGGCGCCGCCCCCAGGGGGAGACCTGGATGGCCGGAGTTTGCCTTCTGAATCGCATCAGCAGAAAGGGTCCTGATGGTGTTTATGGACAGCTGTTCAATCTCTTTCATTTGTGATAGCCTCCTAGTGTAATTTTATCTCTTTGATTACCTGAGGTCCGACGGCAATAAATTGGTTGGGGAAACCGCCATTGCCCATTCCGGAAATCGGGAAGTCAAATGTACCTTCGTATTTTAAATTGCCAAAACGGTTATATATCCTACATGAGTCTTCATTATACAAAAAGATATTATCCCCGTCAATATCTACATGTTCATAGTCATAGCTAAATTCTTTGCTAAATATGTGATTTCCTTCCTTAGAATACAAATCGAGACGATAATCATATTCTCCGGTAACGGATTCTACTATAACGCCTGCATAGTTCTCTCCGTAAAAAACGGTTTTGATTTCTTCTTCTATAAGAACCTGTTTTAAAAGTTCCGGTGACATGACATCAAGAGAACTATAGAAAGAAATGCTGTTGTCGGCAAACGCTACGGAATAGACGCTGTCTAAGTAGCATACTTTAGGTATCATGCTGCTGTCATACATCTCGTGAAAGCCGCCTACCATACGGGTGGAAAGATTTTTTCCCACCTCAGAGAAGTTGTAAAATGCCACGCGGTTTTTCAGTTGGCCGCCTTTCAAATAAATGTAGGAACCCATAAGCAGGGTTCCGTCAGGTGACAGGCTGACGTCTAAGGGGTGACCGATTTCTCCGTTAAGAAAGCAGGTGATTTCCAGTTTAAGGCGCATCCCCTCTTTCGTGTAGTAATAAATATGACTGGCTGTTGACGACTGGAGAATCGCTGCCACCAGTCCTTTGGCTGATATGGTAACTTTTATAATGGGCATTTCTGTGGTAGCTGTTCCTAATATGCCGTCTTTGTTGAAAATCTGTATGGTATTTCCCTGCTGATCAGCTATGGCAGCATAGTCTCCGTTCACCGCTATAATTGGGGAACGCATCTCGTAGGATTGTATCCAGACATCCTTTCCCTTGGCATCTATATAGGAGGCGCCGTCTTTGCTGTATTTTATCATGTTGTCACCGAAACGTTCAAATGCAACGAAGCCGGCATCGTCCCTCTCAAACTGTCTCTCCCAGACTATGGACGCTTCTTTATATTGGTAGCTGCGATTATACCAGTAGTAGGCGATAACGGCACCGGCAATCAGGATTAAGACAGCCAGGAAAAAGAGCAGGTGCCGACGGCGCGTACGGCTTTCGGCCTCTTGGATGATCTGCTTGCTGTCGTCTTCCTGGGGAGACTGGGGGCGCTGAGCACCGGGAGTGATGATGCGGCTGCGCAGTTGGTTTTTTCTGGATTCTCTGCTCATGGAACTCATGTCTGTCATATCTTTGGTTCTCCGTTATGGGGGGGAGTGGGCTTGATTTCGCTTCGCTCTGTCTCCGCTTTTGGGTATGCTTGATTTCGCTTCGCTCTATCTCCGCTTTTGGGTATGCTTGATTTCGCTTCGCTCTATCTCCGCTTTTGGGTATGCTTGATTTCGCTTCGCTCTATCTCCGCAGTGAAAATAGGGGGTTGCGGCATCGACTCCGCAGTGCGCTCGATTCCGCTTTGCTCCATCTCGCTCACGGGCTTCGCCCTATGAAAAAAGGCAGGCAAAAAGCTGCTTACGTGCCAGCACGACGCATCTTTTTGCCTGCCTTTTTTCGCACTGCTCATTGCCTACGTGGATTATACCACATCTCTTCCCCCTAAGGAAGAATCAATTTTTGACCGGAAATAATTTTGTCTTGACTTTCTAAATTATTCAATTTGCATATCTCTTCTACTCTGCTTAAACTGTTATATACTTCTAAGCATATGCTGTATAGTGTCTGCCCGTCTTGTACGATATATGTCTTGTTATTTTCGGTGACGGCTTGGGCCGGTTCTGCCGGTATGGCTGTTTCTTCGGCATAGGCAGTGCTTTCTGGTATGCCGCTTTGTCCATCTGTTGCTGCTTCTGTCTCTTCTCCGGCCTGGGCGGCTTGTCCTGCAGGGGCAATATTTTCGGTCTCTGCCTGCTGTTCACCTGGGTATGCAGACGCCATGGTTTCTGTTCCCATGGAGGGTGAAACTTTTCCCTGCGCTTCTTCTACTAAAAGCTCGCTCCCTTCTTCCGTGTTACTGTAATCATTTGCATCTCCGTAAAGCTGGTCTCCTGACATGGCTGCAGGGTTGTCCTTTTCTTTAGAAATTACAGGAAGCGCAGAGGTAATGACGGATTCCATCTCCCTCATTTTCTCAAAATTATTGAACATTACCACGCCTCCTGCCAGCACCACAATCGACAAGGCGCTACAGAGGCTTCCTAAGACACGGATAGTCCCCCGCCTTGATACTGCCTGGATTTTATTATCTTCCATTCTCTGGCGGAAATCACGAATTACAGTATCCCCAGTTCCTGATTCCACCCGCCGGGCGTCTTTTCGCAGAATCATATAATCTTGCATCATCTGGTTGCGTTCATAATAGATGCTGTAGCCCCGCAGTTTATAAAAGCCGTCCTCCGAGGTTATGTATACAGCTTCCTCTCCCTCCAGCCCGGAGGTGAGATACATAAGCTGATTTTTCCCGGCAAAATACTGTCCGTGTTCTTTCCAGTAATTCAGCGGACTTAATGTGCTTCCCGGCGCACCGCACAGAAACCATCCCAGAATCACCCGCTTAGGGAACATCTGCTCCATCCCCTGATAGGCCTTTTTCCAGGCAGCTTCTGTAAATGACACTTTTTCTCCGCTTTCTGTTGCTTCTTCCATTTCCATGGCGCCGTCTACAAATAAATACGGCGTCCCGTCATGCTCTTCTACATTTCCCAATAATATCCCTACCCGCAGGTCTTGTCCTCCCCGCGGATAAAGCCGTTTCAGATACGTATTAACATAGTCCTCCAGGTATAACCGGACAGACTGGTCTCTTTCTCCTATCTGCCTGATATTTTTCGGCAGCTTCGGAAATGGATTATATAATTCTCCCATAGGCTCACCCCGCTATCATTCTTCTTTCCGTTAAGATGAATCATAACACGGCTTTTATGCGAAAATTGTCAAACCAGGGCCATAGATTCCCATAATTTTTCGACAATACATACACTTTCGCTGATGCATTCCGCCATCCTCATGACCACGCTAAGCCGTATGCTTTGAAGCATTACAGGATCATAGTCTCCGCAGCTGCTGACAACCCCTGTAATAAACAAATCTCCAACCGAACGAAGCTCCTTGCTGACCCCCAGCCCCGGCTTTAACGATCCGCGTCCCACAGTAATACAGCCAATATGATCATGCATTCCCACAGATGCATCTACTGCAATAACCAGGTGATCCTGATAGTATTGCTCCACAATGCTTAACGTATCCTCCAGATTCATGGCATGAACCGGGCGGTTTAATGTTCCAAGAACCCTGATATGTTTCAGTTCCCGGTTTTTCAGCTGATATCCGATCAAAGGTCCCAAACTGTCCCCTGTAGAACGATCTGTCCCAATGCATAGAAGAAGCACCTTTTCTTTCCTGCTTTTTTCCAGTTCCTCCTGAATCATCATATATAACCTGGCCGCCAATTCAGCCGTTTCAAAGTTACGGTTCGTGTCATAATAATAAAGCTCCCTTTGTCTCAAGGGAGCCATTCGTTTCCACATGCTCATCAATGTCTCACCTGGTCTTTATTCTTAATCCTATTATAGACCAGGTTTGTCCTGTTTATGCGTGCTGTTTTTTATATTGATCCATAGCCTCAGATAAATTGGACGCTGTCCCGTTTTCTACAAGATCCAATAATGCATCAAGCCTCTGAGGCTGTAAAAACTCCTTTTCCAGATACCCTCCGAACCTGTTGGTGACAAAAAGGCTTTTATCCTTTAGTTCCTCATTTAAATTCTTCAGTTCGCCCTCCTGAAATTCGCAGGTTTCCTTCAGCAGATCAATCTTTTCTTTGTTATTGGCGGTGATCTCATCGGCAATAATATTTCTGGTAACTGTTTCAAATGTATTTAACGCCTCTTTTTTCTTAGCCGCCGTCTCAGACATCATCTGTTCAATCTGTGCAATCTCATCATCGTGTTTCTGCAGGTTATAAATGGCCTCATTCTTATCTCTTCTGATATCCCGGGTAATCCGCTTTATTTTCCTTTCATTAGCATATATCTGGTTCAGAATCTGTCGGCCCTCTTTAATCGTGTCCGAATATTTGTCTTTCGTCTTATTGCCTATAGACACATACAACCCGCCAAACACAAAAACGCACCCAAAGTAAATCAGCCCTAAATGCAGCGGCTTCCGCTCCGGAATCAGCAAATAGCTGCTATAGGGAATCACAAGAAAACATATGAGAAAAACAGCCAAAAATGCAGCGAATTCTGCCAGTCTTCTGGGAAAATACAGACGATAATACCAGCTGCTTCTGCAGAACATCGGTACACGGTTCTGCTGAAATATAGTTTTCATCTGCAGTTTCAGCTTCCGGTTCTCCTCCCGAAGCGGCGAAGTTTCTTCCGAAATCCGTTCCTTTACTCCCTGGCTTTTAGCCTTTTCCCTGCGTGATTTAGCTTTGCGCAGCCGCTCCTGCCCTCTGCTTAATTCTTTATCATAGCCGGATGCAATGTCCGCTGCCCTGCGCTTTATCGTCTGGCTGATATGATCCGCAACTGCCTTTTCCTCTGTCTCCAGCTGACGCCTGCTTTGTCCCAGCTGCTGAGACAATGCAGTCTCTCTCTGCTGCATCTCGTTTAAATCAGTCACTGCCTGTCTGGCCTCTTTTAAAAACGCTCCATAATCAGTAATGGGCTGATCCATTCGCCTTTCCTCCTTGGCACATTGTGCATATGGCACTATAAAGCTATTATAACTCCTGAAAGGCGGGTTTACAATAACAAGTGTTGGCAGCTTCCGTTTTTCTTTATTCCTCAATCACCTGAATTTCCAAAAAATCAAATTCAATATGTTCTATAAAATTATCCTGTCTGAACCGTGTCTTTGCATGGATCTGGAAATCCCGAACATTGGAATCCAGCCAAATAGGTTTCCCCAAGTCAAAATAATAACATATTTCTTCCAATCCCTGAAATACCATTTGAGTACGGCTTAAGCTGTAATCCCCAATACAAACCGTCGTGTCATCTGCCAGCCGGTTATTTTTCACTAATTTTCCCCACATGCGAAACATTGCCTTCTCTCCCTCCGATGCTGATCCGTGGCTTTCAGTATAACGGATTTCAAATATTCTGTAAAGACATAGTGGCAAAATCCCCGGCTTCTGTTAAACAGAATCCGGGGATTACACCATCTATCTTTTATTTTGGCCAAAATCAAATTTTCAGTTTACGGCGGCCGCCACTATATTCAGCCTGTCTGACAAACCATCTGCCGAACTGACAGTTTTCCAATCTTTATGCTTTACAGTCTCTTAAGCAGTGCTTCCCTCTCCGCCTCATAGCCTGGCTTCCCAAGAAGCGCAAACATATTCTTCTTATAACTTTCCACTCCTGGCTGATTAAACGGATTCACGCCCAGCAGATATCCGCTGATACCACATGCAAACTCAAAGAAGTAGAACAGCTGTCCCAGGCAATATGCATCCTGCGCAGGAATATTCACCTTAAGATTGGGAACCTGTCCGTCTGTATGAGCCAGAATCGTTCCGTTCATAGCGCTCTTATTAACAAAATCCACAGTCTTCCCTGCCAGATAATTCATGCCGTCAGTATCCACTTCTTCCTCTTTTAAAACAACCTCTGCAGAAGAATCCTCTATCTCCAGGACTGTTTCAAACATAATCCTGGCGCCGTCCTGAATAAACTGTCCCATGGAGTGCAGATCCGTGGTCAGATCCACTGCCGCCGGAAAGATGCCTTTCTGATCCTTGCCTTCACTTTCGCCGTACAGCTGTTTCCACCACTCAGATACATAATGGAGACTTGGCTCATAATTTGCCACAATCTCCACGGATTTGCCTTTGCGGAGCAAAATATTGCGGATAGACGCATACAGCAGGGCCGGATTCTCCTCATAAGGCGTATCAAGAGCCTTGCTTCGTCCATATGCCGCCCCTTCCATCAATTTATCAATGTCTACGCCGCTGACTGCGATGGGAAGCAGGCCTACTGCCGTCAGTACGGAGAAACGGCCTCCCACGTCATCCGGAACTACGAAGCTTTCATATCCCTCCTGATTTGCCAGGTTCTTCAGAGCTCCCTTTGCCTTGTCCGTGGTTGCATAGATTCTCTTGTTCGCTTCCTCTTTTCCATATTTCTCAATAAGCATCTCTTTAAACACACGGAAAGCAATGGCTGGCTCTGTCGTAGTGCCGGACTTGGAAATGATATTGATTGAAAAGTCTTTGCCCTTCAAAACATCCTGAAGATCTTTTATATATTTACTGCTGATGCTGTTGCCCACAAAATAAATCTCCGGGGTCTTCCGCTCTTCCTTACCCAGAACATTATAAAAACTATGGGTCAAAAATTCAATGGCTGCCCTGGCTCCCAGGTAGGAACCGCCGATTCCAATTACCAGAAGGACATCGGAGTCACCCTGAATTTTAGCAGCTGCTTTCTTGATTCTGTTAAACTCCTCTTTATCATAATCAACCGGAAGGTCAATCCATCCAAGAAAATCATTTCCTGCGCCGCTTTTCGCCAGCAGCACCTCTTTTGCGCACATTACAGGCGCTTTCATATTTTTTACTTCCTCTGCTGAAATAAAGCCTGCTGCTTTGGAATAATCAAATGTTACTTCTCTTCCCATTGTATTCCTCTCCTTTTCCTTTTCTGGTATTCATACCGGCATTATGCCCTGTTCCTTAGAAGCGGCCCTAAACCGCACCGTCTCTTCCCATCTGGATATCGGGCAGTGCTGTCAGGGTGCTGACATATATGCATATCAGTATGCTTTTTTATTATACCACAATTTACCTTTCGTAGCGATACAATTTACAGAAATTCCCTATAATATTTCCTCAATACAACCCGCCTGTCAGCGATGCCGACACATTACGACGGTTCTGTCCCGCCATTTCTGACAGTACTATTTTCCATACCTGTTTAAACTAAATACTGCTTTAAGATCTGCCCCACCAATTCCAATTCATCCGGCGATAAATCTTTTATCCACTCCCCATCTGTCTGATTCCGCTCCCTGCTTGCAGCAATCTGCTCCAGACTGTTTTTCAGATAATCTGTATCCCGCCGTCCGTTTTCCTCTTGATTTGCACTTTCTGCCTCCTGGAGCTTCTTTCCCCCGCGTCCGGATCTCCTCTGGCTTCTTGCGGCAATTTCCTCTGTTCTGTCTATGCGGTTTCCGTTTTTCCCCAAACGCTCTCCGGTCATTCCTTGAGCTTGTCCATCCATCTTCTCATACTCTTCCAGGCCAAAGCTTTCCAAATCTTTTCCTTTAAAATCCTTGTCCTCTTCACCGCTGTCTTTCCCGCCCTGACGGGCTAAAGCCCTTGTTCCTCCGTCTCTTAAGCTTCTTCTGTCCATGGTGCGTATAGTATCCCGGTTCCCCAAAGTCCCTGTGGATTTTCCGTTTTCCCGCCTTCCGTCGTCAGAAGCCGCTGCTGCCTCCCTTACAAGACGGTTAAACAAAGAATTTTCCATATAATCCTGTAAGGCATTTAAAAGCTGCTGCTTTCTCTCTGTTAAGTTTGCCCAGTAGTCCGCAACCATAGTCACCAGTCCGGTTAAAATCCCGACAGAGCTGTAAAGCACTATGTAATAGCTGTCACACCGATACCAATATGCGCCGAAAGATGCAGCGCCTCCCATCAAAAAGCAGAGAATCGTCATCTGTCCGCCTAGGCTGCTCCATCCGCTTAAGGTCATGCCCAAAAAGCGATAATTGGTAAGCTGTTTCTCCAGATATACTCTGCTGTTATGAATTCCCTGATTTAATCGGTAAGTATTCTCCGTTTTCTGTTTCAGATCCCGCAGATAACGATTCTTGGTCAGCGTCATGTTGTCTGTTTCTTTCATTAATCTTTTGTACAGGTTCCGCGCTATCAGCCGGCTGAGAAGTCCCAGACCGCATACGGCTGCCAGCACGTACAAAGCTTTTCCGGTTTCTAAAAATTCAAGCATCATAAAAAGCTCCCCTTTCTTAACAAAATGATTTTTCAACGATTTTTATTATAACCGTCTCAATCCATTTTGGGAAGTTCAGGGAGCCTGGAATCGTTCGTCAAATTCTCCTTTAAAACGATTATGAACCTAATCCAGTTTCTCAACCAAGGCCATTACCAGCTTAACACTGTGCTCAATCGCCTTTGCCTCAAACTCTTCATAGCTCATAATAGCGCTGTCATCTGCTTTATCCGAAATAGCCCTGATAATCAAAAACGGAATCTTATTAAGGTAAGCTACTTGGGCAATAGCCGCTCCTTCCATCTCTGTACAGTATCCGGCAAATGTTTCTGTCAGCCAAGCCTTTTTCGCCCTATCAGACACAAACTGATCCCCGCTGACAATGCGGCCCACATGAACTCCGATTTCCGGGATTACCCTGGTACAACACTCCCTGGCTGTCTCAATCATGCGGCTGTCCCCCTGAAATATGGAGTTGTCCATCTGGGGAATCTGCCCTACGGAATACCCAAAACCTGTTGCATCCATATCATGCTGAAGCGTGTCTTTTGAAAGCACAATATCCCCAATATTAATCTCATTCCGCAAAGAGCCTGCGATTCCTGTGTTAATGATCCCTGTCACATGATACCTGTCCGCCAATATCTGGCTACAGACAGCTGCATTTACCTTGCCGATTCCAGACCTGACGATCACCACATCTTTGCCCGCCAGGGTTCCCTGATAGAAATCCATTCCTGCAGCCGTAGAAATACTCACATTTTCCATGCAGTCTTTCAAGTTTGCCACTTCCTCACTCATAGCACCAATAATTCCAAGCATTGTTTATCCTCCTGTTCTCTATATCCTATCTATCAATCCAAGTTCTTTCATAACCTGGCAGATTCCGTCCTCATCTGGTTCTCTGAAGTAATATTCAGCTAATGCCTTTAATTCTTTTGGCCCGTTTTCATAGGCCACTCCCGTGTGAACAGCCTCAAGCATCTGGTAATCATTCATACTATCCCCAAAGCCAATGGTATCGTCCATATCTTCGCCAAAATACTCCATAACTTTTCTAATGCCGTCCCCTTTTGTACAGTCCTTCAAAATAATTTCGCCGTTAACACAAGGGTTCTCTTTTCCTGAAAATAATACTACATGAAAATATTTCTCTAAAAATGGCCGGCAGCCATTGATTTGATCCATATGGTCGGCAATGAAGCACATCTTTGCCACTCCTGTCTTTGCAATATCAAAAGATTCTACAGGCTGGATTCTTTCCTTTCTCTTTATCTGCTCCCAGTACCGAATCAATTCCGGATTATTCTGCATACGCTTTATTTCTTTTTGTTCAAAAAACTTCATGGCTCCCGAAGTCTGATAAATCATATCTTTGGCCTCCAGAGTAAACTGTATCCTGTTTTTCCAAAACAGTGCCATTACTTGCTCTATGAGCAGCGGCTCCATGTAATGTTCGAAAATATATCTGGACTCTATCTCCACAAAGCTCCCTGCACCACTGATTGTTCCGTCTGTCTCCAACTCTGTCACATCTCCTGCAATGGATGCAGGCACTCTTCCGGTACACACAAACACTTTATGTCCCATTTCCCTAGCTCTGTTAACTGCTCTTTTTGTCCCATCCGTAATTCTTCTGGACTTTCCTGCCAATGTACCATCTATGTCAAAAAACAAGTATTTTCCCATTACTTTCCTCTCAATATCCGCCTACCCCCTGGATGCTGCCATAGATGTATCGATTCTTTACGGCAGACTGCCCATAGGTTCGCTTTCCAAAATAAGGCTCTGCACTGCATCGTGCTGTCCAAGGCGTATTCTAGCATGGTTCCCCTTTCACGTCAAGAGTCCCTCTTTTCCTTAAAAATAATGGAATAGTTAGTATAATTATTGTTCTCTAAGCACCAGCAAGCGGCAATACATTATAATAAAGGACGCCGCATTCTCTTTATGCAGCGCCCTTCACTCCAGAAAATTCTGCTGTCCCCCTTACGGATTCGGGTTCACGATCTCCAACAGCTCAAATTCCCCGTTATTATACTTAAATTTTAAAATGCAGCAATTCCCCAGGCGTCCCTTTGGCATCACTGAACTGGTATGCTCCCAATACCTCATAAATTGTCTGCATGAAGCTCCATGGGATACAGCCAGCACTGCCTGATGCCCCTCATGTTCCATGATTTCAGTCAACACCCGGTTCATACGCTCCCGTACTTCTATCTCCCCCTCACCACCAAAGGCCTTGAAGTAATCCCCATAAGGAAGTTTCGGATTCAGGTCTTCGCTCTCCCCTTCAAAAACCCCGAAATTCCACTCCTTTAATCCTTTCGTACGCTTATACGGCATATCCGTAACAATCTCCAACGTATCGCAGGCCCGCTCCGATGTAGAAGAATATGCATGGTCAAATGTGATCTGATGCTCTGCAAAATACTGGGCTGCATTCTGCGCCTGCTCGATTCCCAGCTGCGTTAGCGGCGCATCACATACACCTTGAATTTTGCGTCTCACATTAAACAAAGTCTGTCCATGGCGCATCAAATACAATATCTTTTCCATAATTTTCTACCCTGCTATTGTCTCCCCTCGAATGTCGTCTCAGGCGTAATTATCCCTAACAGTCCGTGCTAACCGAACCGCTATGATTGTTCCAGTATGTATGCTGTTTTGACAGTCCCCTTCCGGGCACCCCTTAATCCCCGGAAAACCTCCCCCAGGATGGGACTGTCATCTGTCATCACTTTTGTATTAGTCGCCTAAAGCTTTCTTAACCTGAGCAATAACTTTCTTGCCGTTCATGGTTCCATAAGCCTGCATGTCAATATCCTGTACGATCTTGTCAGCGCCAACTTCTCCCTGAACTTTGCCCTTAGCAAAACGAACCTGGGGCCCTAACAGAATGATGTCAGCATCTGCATGATCTCTTGCACTTGCAACCGGGAATGCTGCGATATCGCAGTCATAACCCTCATCTGCTGCTGCTGCCTTCATTTTGTTTACCAGAAGGCTGGTGGACATACCTGCTGCACATAACAGTACAATCTTTCTCATGATATAAGTTCTCCTTTCAAACCTTGATTATATATAATTTATTTATTCTTCAGCATTTCAACCATTTCTTTTACAAGGTCGATTACAACCATTGCACACATCAGATGATCCTGAGAGTGTACAACCAGAAGGCTAATGTCGATCCCCTTACCGTTCAGTTCGTTCTGAATCAGCTCGGTCTGAACTTCATGTGCGCCCAGCAGAACCTCATCAGCCTCTTTCAGTTTAGCTTCGGCATCTTCAAACTTGCCTGCTCTTGCATCACGGAAAGCTTCCAGCGCCAGGCTTCTGGCATTGCCGCTGTTAACCACCAAATTCATGATTGCTATCTCGTCCATTGGTAACCCCTCCTTTTTAATTTGATATAGGGACATTCCCCATATATCCATTCCCAGAGTCATGTTTATCTATACTCATGACTGCCTGAGTCTGATATCTCATTATGCAAACAGAATGAGCCATAGAAAGCGCAGCATATAAACAATGATCATAAAAGTCCAAACCACTTTCTCCGAACGCACGAAAGTGGATTCCTTCGACCAAACCCGATACAAACCGTATGGCGGGAGAAAAACGATCCATGCATAAGTAGCTATGCGCCATTTGGAAAGCTTTTCCAGCACTGTCCCCTGTCCAGGCATAGCTGACATGGACTCCAATTCCTTTTTCAGTTTTTGATTACGTTCGCTGAGTTCTGATCTCTTCTCCGACTTTTCCACCGAAGATTTCTTCTTTCTGCCCACCTTTGAACTCATTCTATCTCCTCCAAAACTATAACACAATTGCGTCTATATAACTTACTCTTCTGCAGGTACCTGCTGATTGTTCAGCGCAATAACGAACGGCGTATAGATAACCGCTGCCACAAGAATAACAATTACCTGCGATAATCCTGCAGTAATGCTGCCACCGCCGGCCAAAAAACCACACAGGAATGGAGGAGTCGTCCATGGTGCATTTACTACCAGCCTTGGGCAGAATCCGATAGCCGTCAGGATATAGCCGATTCCTACGGATGCAAGCGGAGAAAGCATAAACGGAATCATCAGCATCGGGTTCATAACAATCGGAATACCGAAAATCAACGGCTCATTAATATTGAAAATTCCGCAGGGAAGAGCCAGCTTGGCAATAGCCCTAAAATCCTCTCTCTTGGAGAACAGGAAAATAGCAATCAGCAGTCCGCCTGTAATTCCGCTTCCTGTAAGGGAGAAGAATGTACTCCAGAATGGTGAACAAACAATATTAGGAGCTGCCATGCCTGCTGCATAAGCAGCCTCGTTCTCAGCATATGCCGCCAGGAAGATAGGCTCAAAAATACCATTCAAAGTGTTGGGGCCATGAATACCAAATACCCACAGCAAAGAACACATAAATGCAATAACAAGAACTCCTAACGGATGGGTCATAACGCCGCTCAACGGAGTCTGGATGAATTTAATGATAGCTTCCGGCACCATCATGCCAGTAATAGCGGTAAATGCAAATCCAAATGCTGATATAGCGAAAATAACAACCGCACAGGGAAGCAGGATGCTGAAGGATTTTGCAACATTAGATGGTACGCTGTCCGGCATATGTATGGACAGCTTGCCGCTGGATACCAGTTTGCAATAAAACTCGGTTGCAACAAGGGAAACCATCAGGGCTACAAACAATCCGGCTGCAGCCGTAACGTTGGAACCAAGGCCGTTGCTTGTGTCAACTACAGAAATGTAGCAAGCCAAAGCCGTAACCGGAATGGCCCAGTCATTCTGACCCAAAGCCATACCTAATTCCATTGATACCAAGACACAGACACCAATAGCCATCATGTTCATAGTACCATAGTTTGCAGCATCAAAAATAGGCTTTAAAGAACCTAACCAGGCCATACCTGGGAGATTAGCAAGGCTGACATAGCCTTCTGTGGTGTTACATACAACGTTAGAAAGCAACGTACAGACAGAACCCACAATGATGATAGGCATCAAATTAGTAAAACCATTCTTGATGGCATTAATATGCCTCTGACCCTGGATTTTCGTCGCAAACATGAGAAATCCATTCATCATTTTATCTTTCATAGCGAACCCTCCTAAGTTTTCATTCCCTAATGTGCGCGCATTTATTAGGTCTGTCATATTGACTGTTATTTATCATACCATGTAAGGAAATAGAACTCCATATCAACTTTTTCCATTTTAAAGTGGAACATTTTTCTCTTCGCTCTGTTTTTCATGTCAATTATGTCGGTTTTTGATAGGAATCCCCCTATATTCCTTGTGTAATAATGCACCTTAATTTTTTTGGTTTTACCAGCTTTTGGGAATTTTCACTTTTCAGGGTTTTTTACAGCTTCACTATACCTCATCTTCTACTTGCTGCTCCATCTTTAAAAGGAGATTTCTCAGCGTATCGTAGCTCTGATATTTTATTAGTTCCTGCATGCTTTCCCCATCCAGCAGCAACTTAGCCGTCACCTGATAAAACTGCTGAACATCAAAATGTTCATAGTTAGCTACGGAAACAAGGAAAATAACCTGGATCAGGCTGTCCGGAGCATCTTCTGTCCACAGAATAGGGTCATCCAGAACTGCCACACATACAAAAGGGCGCTCTCCCATAACTTCAATGGGATGCGGCATTGCTACAAAATTACCAAAAGCTGTCTTAGCCAGAACTTCTCTTGCCCTCACCGAATCAATAAATTCTTTGGGAGCAAGCCCTTTATCGCACACAAACCCACATAAAGTCCGCAGAGCTTCCTCTTTATTGGCAAATTTCATATGGGGAAGAAACAGCTCTTTGGGGTAAATATCCAGCACAGGGCTGTCTACTTTTCCCATAAGAGTTTTTTTCACTGCCTGAATGTCAGAGCTTTTCAAGAAATATTCTACCTCCTGAATAGGAACCGGAATTTTCACCGGAATCGGCACCGTAGTAAACACATAGTCAATTTCCGTGAAATCCTGCTCGCCAATCCTCCCAACATCGCATACGCTGATTTTATTAAGGTAAGAGCCAAACTCTGTCTTATATCTGTGAAGAAGCAGCTGCGCACTGCCTCTTCCTGAAGCACAGACTAAAAGTATGTTTTTCTTGGCTACTTCCGTCTTTTTTCTCTCCAGAGCCAAAGCAAAAAGAAGCGCTATATAGCCAATCTCGTCTTCTTTCATAGCCTTGTGAAATTTGTGGTTCAGCACTACGCAAGCTGTTGTCGCCATTGTATAAGCGAAAGAATATCGCTCTTTTATGTCTTTCAGCAAAGGATTTGTCAATTTCATGTCGTGCTGCAGCCGCACCACCAGCGGAACCATATGCTGACTTAAAGACATACGCAATTCCAAATCTTCACGAAAGTCAAATTTAAATGCATCATTAACTGCTCCCAGCATCTGATCCACTAGATCGCTTATCTCTTGGCTGATAACCAGATTTCCTTCCGATTCCTCACCGATGCCCGCATTAAGCACCATCTTTTTTCCTTCCAGATGAATAGCTATGTATACAATCTCACTGGGAGGAAATCCCACTGAAAACTTCTCCTTTATCATACCAAGGATCTCTTCTGCCATCCGGTATGTCTTCTTATTTCGGACTTTCTCCCCATCGCCTTCCACCATGGGCACATAATGCCCTCCCCGCATCCGGAGGATAGCGATCTGAATATGGAGAATCAGGTTTTGGAATGCCACATTCGAAATGTCAAAATTATATTTTGACAGGCATCCCCGCACACATTTATAAATCCACTGGATTTCCTCTGTCACATCCTGATCTCCGCCTAATTTCTCTGCAAGCTTTATTTTCTCCGCCACATAACCTGCAATGCATAGACGGCGGTCAAACTCTTTCCCTTCCACACAAACTCCGTAATTAGGCTTTCTCTTCAGGCTTAAGTTATACTCTCCAAGGAGACATTCCACTTCCTTCAGATTATTGGTCAGCGTTTTTTTTGAGATGTAAAGCAATTCGCTTAAATCGTCCAGCTTTACATACCGCTCCGCATTAAGGAGGTATTCTAAAAGATACTGCACTCGCTCCTCTGAGGAATTGGGTATGGCTGACTCCTGAAGTTCCCGCTTCTGCATCAGTTCTTCCAGTTCTTTCCTTCGTCCTGGATTTGCAACCACCAGGCGGTATCCCGACCCATGCTTTGATTCTACATATACCTCAAACTCACTAAGCAGCTCATTCAGATTCTTCAATTGGTTCCTTATGGTCTTGCTGCTTACCCCCAGTTCTTCGGCTAATGCCTCCGCTGTCTGATATTCGCTTTCGGACAGTCTTCGATAAATATCACTCATCTGTCTGCTAACCATGTGCATCTCCACTTCCCGTCATCGCTATTACGCTAATAGCACCTGCTATGACTTTTTATGATATTTCCGCTGTTTACTTGATAATAAGTCCTATTATAGCAAATTAGCCTTTTTAATCCAAGTAGAATTTTTTGTAATTGGGAGGGAATTTCTAAATGCCAAATCTTAAATGCAAATGTCTTACTGGAATCTTCCTATCACCAAAACTGCTCTGAACGTTTAATATTAAATGTATTTCTTCTAATTTAATAAGAGTATCGCCTTTAGCATTATAATACATATGCTTTAAAGCGATACTCCGAAATTATAAAAATTAATCTTGTTAAAATAAATACACTTTTATACTATGACTGCTTTACAGCTCACTTTAATTCACCCACACTGCGAAATACTGGATAATCGGTAAGGAGCACTCCGTCCGTTTGCGTATTTTTGGTTTCATATGAGCCACTTGGGGTTCTTACTTTGTGTTCACACCTTACACGATAATAATAATTTGTTGTCAAATTATACACATCAAAAGCCGTCTCTCCAGCAAATAGTAAACCATTTGGTTTATCAGCAGCAAAAAACTCTTTTGTGAATGTGTCTACTAAACTCCAGCTTCCAGAAGTCCCTTTCCTTCTCTCTAACCTTACTGTTAGGCATGCCCAATTTACAGAATTATACGAAGTAAAATCTGCGTAAATTCCCAGTACGCCCTCTCCCTTATTAGTTACTTCTGAAATCCCGCTTGCCAAATAGCTGCTTCTTGGTTCTATCATAGAATTCACACTATCTTTTTCAGAAGACGAGCTTGTTATAATCTCATCATTTGCAAATGCAATATTAGAAGCCAGCATTACCATAGTAGTCACTAACCCAATTACTTTTATTATTCTTCTCTTCACAAATAATTCCCCCTTTTAATACTTGATTCTTTTCAGTTATAATACTTAATTCCTTGTACAATTCGAGTGAACTCACTCTCTTCAATCTCTCCTTGCAAGATATAGTATTGATAGTCATGAATAAGTCTCGCACTAAATTCAACTTTTCCTTCACTCAATTCATTCTTAAAAATATCTATTTCTTCATTCAAGAAAGAATTGTATACCTTACTATGTTTTTTCATATCAGAAGCATAACTAAAAGAAGTTGGTTTATCACTTGAACCTTGATAGAAAAATATAGATGTATTATTATCATTAATAAATATAATCCTACTTCTTTTCTCAACCACCGTTAATTCATAAAATATAAATTTTTCAGGTAAATAAGATAACTCTAGAACCTCTATTTGTAATTCTTCATCTATTTGTCTATAGGCTCTGTCTTCTTCTGAACTATCATCCTCAACCACATTATCCGGACTATTATTAATTGTTATCACATTCTCCAAGTCTTTCCGTTCCCGCACCTCATACACATAATGCCTTTTTGCTCCAGCCCACATTCCACCGCCAAGCACTATTGTCCCTAAAATCGCCGCAACTGCCATTACCTTGGCAAACCTTCTTATCCGTCTGCCACTGCCCCTGCGGTGACTGTGTTCCCGTTCCACCCTGTCCCAAATTCTCTGAAATTCGCCTTTCGGGGCATCCAGTGCTCTATTATCGCTTTTCCCGGCTTGTTCCGCAAACCAATCCAGCTCCTCTGCCAACTGTTCCTCCGTAGATCTGAAAGCCTCTGCTATTTTCCGTTCTACGTTCAGCTGCCTTTTATCATTTCTCTTCACAGGCCTACCTCGCATATTTCTTCTGATTTCAGGAAATCATTTTCTATAGGTGTTTTGGGGTTGACTTTTTTAAGTGATTGTTTAGTATATATAGGTATACAGCTGCCCACATGGGTCTGCGTTTTGTAAAATTGGAGGTTTCTTCTTATGAAAAAAATCATTTTAACCGGTGGCGGGACCGCCGGCCATGTAACACCAAATCTAGCTTTAATTCCTTCCCTGCAGGAACATAGGTACGAAATTCGTTATATCGGTTCCTATGAAGGAATCGAAAAAAAACTTATCAAAGGCACTGGCATCCCCTATGACGGCATTTCCTCCGGCAAGCTGCGCCGATATTTCGACCTAAAAAACTTCTCGGACCCTTTCCGTGTGATAAAAGGATATATGGAAGCAAGGAATCTTCTGAAAAAGCACAAACCAGATGTAATCTTTTCCAAAGGCGGCTTTGTGGCTGTTCCCGTAGTATTGGCTGCAAAGCATTATGGCATTCCTACGATTATCCATGAATCTGATATGACCCCCGGACTTGCCAATAAGCTGTGCATTCCCTCTGCCAAAAAGGTCTGCTGTAATTTTCCCGAAACGCTCCAATACCTTCCTAAGGAAAAAGCTGTGCTTACCGGATCTCCTATCCGGGAAGAACTTCTTCAAGGAGATCGTCTTTCCGGCCTCCGCCATACCCACCTGTCAGCCGACAAACCTATAATTCTGGTTATCGGAGGAAGCCTTGGCTCCGTAATGGTCAATACCGCCGTACGGGATCTTCTGCCGCATCTACTGCCTGATTATCAGGTAGTACATATCTGTGGAAAGAATCATCTGGATGAAAACCTTACAAACACCCAGGGATATGTACAGTACGAATATGTAGATGCACCGCTGAAACATCTGTTTGCCGCTGCTGATCTGGTTTTGTCCAGGGCAGGCGCCAATTCCATTTGTGAAATTCTGGCACTGCGCAAGCCTAATGTGCTAATCCCGCTTTCAGCCGCCGCCAGCCGTGGAGACCAAATCCTTAACGCCAATTCTTTTGCTAAACAAGGCTTTAGCACGGTTCTGGCAGAAGAATCCATAACCCCTGATCGTTTGTATCAGGCAATTCATGATACCTATGAAAATCGCTCCTCTTTTATTCATCAAATGGAGCAAAGCCATCTCACCAATGCCATACAAACTATCATAAGCCTTATTGAAGAATGTGCATCTAACAAAAACTGATTCAATCCTTAAGCAGTTTCATTATACGTCTTCTGATTCTGGATATGCGCATTCTGCATGTAGCATCACTGATATTCAGAATCTGACATACCTGTTCCCGTGGCCTTCCCTCAATCATATGGAGGATGGCCACTTCACGCAGAGCCGGTGTCATGGACAGAATGCTTTCACGGATTCTCTTCAATTCTTCTTCCTCAATCACACCATTCCCCACATCCTTCTCGTTCTTGTTCCGCAGGATCTCAGCCTCAGTGGAAGAATCTTCTGCATCAATGCTTATTTCCTCATGCCGTTTCAAACGACGAAAATAATCATTGCATCTGTTCCGAAGAATTTTCATCAGCATTCCCTTTCTTTGTGCCATATTCCATCCAGGGAATTTATCTCCGTATTTGTCCATGAATGCCACAAATGTATCCTGAATAATATCATCAATTTCGCATTCTGGTACATTTCTGCTTAATGCTGCCAGCCGAAGGGCCTTTTGATATGTTTCATACAGTTCCTGCAACAATTCCTTTTGCTCTTGATGCATGGTATTCTCCTAATATTCAGGTTTCTCATCATGTTTGCAGGAGTTGCTGCCTGTGCATATTAAGCCTACCATCCTGACTACAGCCGGGACGTTACTGCCTCTACGATGCTCTTCGTTTCTTCTGCAGAAACAGAGCCTGGCTTCCATGCTACCATTTCAGGTCCGTCTTTATAGCGGGGGATTACATGCATGTGAAAATGCATCACCGTCTGCCCGGCAGCTTCTCCATTATTCTGTACCAGATTAAAACCGGCGCAGTCCAAACCGCTTTCCATAGCCTTTCCAAGCTTTGCTGCCACCTTTAAGACCTTTGCTGCGACAGCTTCATCCAACTGGCATAGATTCTGATAATGCTGCTTTGGTAAAATCAGGGCGTGCCCCTTAGAAGCCGGACCAGCGTCCAGAATCACGCGGAAATCATCATCCTCATACAGAGACGCCGTAGGTATTACTCCGTTAGCAAGTTTGCAGAAAATACAATCATCTTTTACCATATGTCCTCCTCTATCCAACCAATTTTTTTAACAGGTTTCCGATACAAAATTATCCCCATAAGAATTCCCAGCACAAGTCCTGCCACATGAGCTGCATTATTCACTCCGCTGCTGGTAAAACCATGGTAGAGAGAAAAAAACGCCAGAATCACCATCTGTCTGGTATTTAAGTCTTCCAGCCTTCCCTTATTCACTGCCACAGCATAAGCCAGCCCCCCAACTACGCCAAAAATAGCTCCGGAAGCCCCTGCTGATACTGCATAATCTTCCCGTATGATATTTATCCAAAGCGATATCACGTTTGCTCCGATTCCACATATCAAGTAAAAAGCTGCATATTTGACTTTCCCCAGCGCTCGTTCCAGATTATCACCCAGAACAAACAGAATCAGCATATTATTAGCAAGATGTTCCACTCCGAAATGCATAAAAACAGCTGTTAAAAGCCGCCAGTATTCCTTCCCATACAAAACCGCCGGTTCAAACAAAGCTCCATGATCAATCATAAACTCAGCATCTTCGGTGAACCCTTTTGTCTCCAAATATAAAAAAACGATTATATTTGCGGCAATAATGGCAAAATTTACATAAGCGGTTTTTCGGTATCTTCCCAGTTCCATAACCGTCTCCCTCGAAACTTATGTAATCCTATTCTACCATAGCTTTGGGGTTTTGTTAAGATTTTATTTCAGCTGGAATTTTAAATCTGCCACTCCAATCTCATCTCCCTGCTGGATTAATGCAGTACCGTTAGCATCTAAGAGTTTTCCGTTAACAAACGTTCCATTGGTCGAGTTTAGATCTGTTACCTGGCACCCTGCCTCCGTCTCATCGATCCGAACATGAAGGCGGCTAACCGTGTTTTTATCAAGTACATAGTCGCAAAGCCCTTCCTGTTTTCCGATAATAAACGGGTAATATGGCAGTAAGATGCTGATTTGCCCATCTCTGCTCACAAGTCTTCTTACCGTCTTGTCTTCACTCTGATTCCACAGCAGCACTGTGCGCATCTCCTCCTCATTGGAATCCATGGGCATAGAAATTTCTTCTGCGTTCCCTTCCTCTGGCTCTTGAAATACCATTTGCCATTGGCTCTGCTGAACAGGTGCATTTAATTGGAGATTGGGGTTACTGTTTGGCGGATTATATTCTGATGTTTCAAAAGATGTCTCTCTAAAAGATGTCTGTTCATGAAATAACTGGCTGTTAGATGATGTGTATGTTAGTGTTTCCTCATAAGGCAACTGGCTGCAAGATGACGGATCATGAAAAATCTGGCAATCAGCCTCTGTCTGCCTTCCCTTTTTGTCAGAGAGCGTCCTATAAAGCCGTATGGCTGCGCCTGTTACCAATAGGACAAGCCCAGCCACTGATAAGTAGATACTATATGGCACAAGTTTGTATCTTCCTGAAAAAAACCGAAGTCCGGCAGCCAGCAAGAGCATTGCAGCTCCTGGAAGAAAATAAAAACATGCTGGCTTTCTGTCAGAATCTGCAGACTGCCGATTCTGCCTGGGTTCATGCGCATCCCTGGGACTTTTGCCTTTTTCAGCGGCTCTTTCTGGATCTCTCAGCCTTTTTTCCTCTTTTTCCAATGATCCTGAATTTGTATTTTCTGCCTTTATTCTCTCACAGTTCTCATCTCCATTCCGATACCCCACAATTGGATAATTTTCCCGCATAAGCCACCGCAGCAGATTATCAAGGCCATAATTTTCTTTCAGGCTTTCACGATAAAGGCCATAGATCAAAACCACTGCTTCTTTATCTTTATGATCTGCTTTCCCTAAAAGGAACTGCAAAAACAGGCTGAATTCTTCCGGAAAATTTCCTTTTTTCCCTGGTAGCAGACAGAGAAAGGGCTGGTATTCTTCTGGATCTACATAAATGTAATCCGGAACCAGCAGAATCTGTTCTTCTGTCAAAAGATAGTCTTCCATTCTGGTCAGAGTCCGGGCAATTCCCAAAAGCAGTTTTCGAATCTGTATGGCACTGATCGCTTGTTTTTCCAAAATTCTGCTTAATGGCTGTTTCGAAGTAATCTCATAACAGAACCTGTATTGATTATCTGTCTTCTTTATTCGGAATTTTAGCAGGCCTTCAATGGTATTTCCTATCATCATCTTGGCTTCGTAGCCTTGCCCTTGATTTTCTTCCGCTTGAATCATCAGATAATTCTGCCGCATTTCCCGCAGATATTCCACTTCCATCCCTTATCACTCCTTTTGCTCTTCCTGAATACCGTTTCTCTCAAACGCTGCCATCTTCCGCAAAATCCTTTCTGGTTCATAGATCTTTGCTGTAATCTCCTTTTTCCATGTTCCTGTATCAATGTAGCCTTCCACTTGTTCTAATGTTCTTTCTGCCTGTCCATGATGCAATGTTTTAATCTGCCCATCTTCCCTGGAACGCAGGCATTCCACAATATAATGAAGGCCCATGGTTTCCACTGTCTTTCCCCATTGAAAATATGCAGTTCGTATTATAACAGCCAAAACCAGAATTACCATTCCCATGATATAAGAAGCTTCTACTGTCATGCTGGCAGAACATTTATTAATTTTTTTATCCTTTTCTGTTATTTGCAATTTAAAATTATGGCAGACAGCCATCGGATCTCCTCCCCCCGCAGCAAAATCCATATTCCTGCAGGCCACATACATGCCAAAAAAGGCAGTGTCATATTGCCTCCATTCTCTCGTTTCCAGGCTCTGTATAAAATCAGCCCTGCACCCCAGCACCAGCTAACTGCCAATCCGCCCAAAAGAAGTATCCATGCCTCTTCTGCATTCAAATACCAGGCACTTGCTGTAAAAAACCATCCGTCCCCTGCTCCTATGGCTCCCTTGGTTATTTTACTTACCAGCAAGAGGATCAGTCCCATAGATATTCCCTGAAAGTGGCCTTCCGGTCCTGTTGCTGCGCCATAAACCATGCCGAAAATTCCACAGGCAGCCAAAACCATACAGGAAACCATCCTTTCTTTTATATCTGTTATTGCTGCAATCGTTAGACATAGAAACCAAAACCACCGCATATTGATCACCTTTTCTCTTAAACCTTTTATAAGGCAATTGTAAAAGTCAAGGCTTTGCTAAAAAAGCATCTGACAGCTTTAGCTTTCACAATTGCCTATATAACTATCTCTCTTGTCCCCCTGAGCAGTAAGAACACCTGCCTAAATGCTCAACCTGGGATTTTAAAACCGGCCTGACATACGCATTAATAGCCGTACAGGAAGTGGTGGTATGGTAATGTTCTCCTGACGGCATAATATAAACCATTCCCGCATGTCTATTTCTGCATCTGGCACAAGGGGAGTATCGCCTCCCGTCCCGGCTTCTCCAGGCCTCCATATCTTTTATAGGTACCGCCTTCAGATCATTATAAAGATAATGACAGGTTCTGCTTATATGATAACGGGTACTGTTTTTCCCCACATAAACCACGATATTATCCTTTTCTCCCTCTTTTTCTTCTCCGCTTCGTCCTTCCTGTCCCACCCATGCTCTCCGAAAGCTTCTGTTTGTTTGTTTCATAGAGCCTAAGCCCAAAATCGAAAACGGCATGGATATCTCATAATCCACAATCAAGTCCACAGTCTCTCCATCTTTCAGCAACTCAGAACGCAGCAGCGAAAATTTTCTAATCGGCAGTTTTTCCAGCTTCGCTCTCATTGACAGTTCTGCATAAACATAGGCTGAGGCAGTATCCAGAGGACTTTCGTCTTCTGTATATTTTGATAAATAAGCTGTTTGTCCTATATGCTCACTGACCGATTCCGCTGCTGCCTGTACTTGCCGGTATACGTCCATTACATGAAACAGTGTTATAAAAGCTGCGGCTGCGTACAGAAACAGCGGCAAAGCCAAAGCTGCCTCTAAAGTCAGACTGGCGGAGGCAGACAAGAATGCCTTTTTTCTGTGTTTTAAATCTTTGATTTTAAGGATTCGTACTTGGAGAGTCACGCTTCTTTTTTTTATTTTTTTCAGAAAGGAACAGAAAAAAGGCATCCTTCTCCGCCTCCGTTTCAATTGTCTGTTGTTCAATATGCCTTCTCCCCTGATGCTTCCAAATCATATCCGTCCTTTTTGCCTGCAAGGTTTTCCACAATCGGAAGGGCAAAAAACAAATGTTTTCCACAGGCCCTTCCGCAAATATCCACACGATATGCGCATTTTTTTATATAAAATCCCGGTTCCTGCCACCTGATATTCATCTGTATCAGATCCAGCATCCTCAGATGTTTTGCCTGCAAATCTTCTTTCAAGAGAAGCAGCTTTAAATACTGCTCATAAGAAAACCCTCTTTCTTCACTTATCTGCTGACCTGTTGGTGTGTTCATATCTGGCATTTGTCCCCTTCCCATGCTGAGAATATTGTCCAATTCAGTATTCCAGTCTCCCTTTTGCTTCCACAAGGGCACTTTTCCTCCAGCCATAAGAATCCGCAGATCCTGAATCGACTCTCCCAGCGCCCAAATACCCATGATTATGCATGCCGTAATTTCCACCAATGGCGTCAGGCCTGCTGCTCCTGTAATTATAAGAGCCAGCGCCTTTGCCTCGTTCCTTTTTTGGGCATCAGACAAAATATGAATCAGATTCATGCCTTCCCGGACTGCTAATAATTCTGTCAAGGTTTTTTCCAGGTTCTCTCTGTCTTCTAAAGCCCCATGAAGAAGATACTCCAGTTCATATTGAATCGGGTGGCTGACTGTACTCAATGCATTTGTAAAGTAATAACCGCAATATTCATTTATCAAAACCTGCTCCGGCAGAGTGCTTCCCTTTGTGCTGCCTGATTTATCTGTCTCTTTAGCAGATATGCATTGGGACGGCATATCCTCTGCCGTAAAAGTCCCTGAAGAGATTATGGTTCCTTCAGGCATAACAAGCTCCAGCAAGCCGCCTTCTGTCAGTCTCTTTACCTGTTCCAGAAGATTTTGCTTTTCTCTGTCCCCAGAAGATGCCTTTAATGTAACCCTACTCTTTATATACTGGTTTTTCCAAAGGGCAGCCGCTGCTTTCAGGGATTCTTCTGTTTCCTTTGCAGAATCTTCCTCACTGCCGTTTTCTTTTCCTGTATAGCCTTCGTCTTCCTGAACCAGCATTTCTGTCTCTTCTAAAAGCATCAAATTACTCTTTGCCACATCCTCCCATAAGGCAAATTCCTTTCTTCTGTCCCCATCTTGTGCAATGTAATCATCATAAGGATTCCACCTCTGCCTAAACAGCGCTTCTCTGTTTTCCTGCAGATCCTCCTGTACTTCATCAATTTTTTCCATGGCCTGCTGCTGACTGTCCGCTAATGCCAGGGCCTGTTTCTCATACTTCCTCATCAGTCCCGCATACTTTTCTGCTGCCCGCCGGAAACCTTTGGCTGCCTTGAAAAATTCCTGTCCGTCCTCCTGCTCCAGTGCTTCTTCTATCTCCTGTCCCATGCGTTCCTGCTCCTGCATATTCTCAATAAGCTTCTCCGCAGCCTGTTCCAGCTTCTGCATTTGCCGCCCCTGATCATCATAAATCTTTGACAGTTCATGAACGCTTCCTCCTTCTGTCACATCCTTTAAGAAACGTTCCCCTTCCTCTGGTTTCACAAACATTCCCACCGCTGCACCGGCTTTCATAAACTCCAGCACTTCTTCCGCCAGATAACTGCCCTGGTCATCAGCAATGCCAATCAGCTGCGTCACATCCACTGATTCCAATTTTGCAGGATACCAGTTATTTACAGACAAATACTCATTTATGTAACCTTCCAAATCCCGGATGATCTCTTCTTCAGTACCATATTCCAAGGCGAATATTCGGTACTCCTCCCAGAGACGGCGGTGATAACGGCTGAACAGCGTATCTAGCCCGCTGCCTGCTGCCACCTGGAAATAGTACCTGGAACCGGCTGTTCTCGCCGATTCCAGCATAACGCAAAGAAGTGCCCATACACATAATGTACACATGCTTAAGAATACGGTTATTTCTCCGCTTCTTTTCATCAATACACCTCTTTGGTTTGTTTTTCAATCTCCTTGAAAATACCATTCAGCAGCGTAGTAATCTGCTTCTTAAAAATAATCACTAATCCCACCAAAACCACTAGGATCAGAACCACTTCAATGACTCCAATCCCATCTTCCTCTGCTAAAAATCCTCTCAGTTCTCCCTGTCTCATTATTTCCTCCTGTATCTTTCATCTACTGTACTGCCATCAGTGCCGGAACCATAATAATCACCATGACCACAATCAGCATCAAAAACAATGGTACCAAAAGCCGTGTTCCTGCTTCCTCTCCCAAACGTTTTGCAGTATG
This sequence comes from uncultured Hungatella sp., assembly GCA_949879025.1. Taxonomy (GTDB): domain Bacteria; phylum Bacillota; class Clostridia; order Lachnospirales; family Lachnospiraceae; genus UBA3402. The sequence continues at coordinate 56,106 of CATLBO010000003.1, forward strand.
TTTTTGTTCCTCCCATGCGGCAGTCATCTCCTGTTCCAATAGCTGTGTTAAATTTTTCGTTCCTGTCCTGCGGTTCTGTTCCAAAAGACTACTTAGTTTCCTATATGGCTGCAGCCGGCACCGCTTTCCAAATGCATCAATAGCCTTTCCCTCTGATTCCCCATACTGAATCTGGCTTAACGTCAAAGCCATCTCCTCATACGCAGGCCTGACCTGTACTAAGCCATTTTCTCTCCTCCTCATATAGTTCTGCACCATACACTCCCATGCCCTTCTTACTGTAAGTCCTGCTCCTATGTATACCATCAGCTGATACACCACATCCGCATAGTCCAGAAGCAGCATTTGATATCTTTCTCTTCTCTTTCTTTCCTCCTTTTCTTTTTCCTGTCCATAGAGAAGCACTGCTAAAACCACTCCCAAGACAGGAATAAGCCTATAGTCTGCAGTCCTGGCATCCTGATACCGGATCTCTCTTCCGTTATACTCTTGAGGAAGGAATACATTCCGTGCTGTCAGATCTTTTTGGTCTGCTTTTTCAATCAGTTTCTGAAGGTCTTCTGCTGCCTTCTCTCTGTCACTCTGCAGAGGCGGACAAACTCGAAGTTTAATTTCTCCTTCTTTCTTATATCTGCCATCAGTCAGCGTAACTGACAGCACTGCAAAAATTCCCTGGGGACTTATTTTTTCTGCAGTAATCCTTCCATAGGAATCCACTGCTTCGGGGCTTTTGCTTTGCCACTCTGCTTTAATGCCTAGATCCTGGAAAGAAGTTACAAGCATCAAATCTGTTGTTACCTGATTTAAAGATTCGTTCTCCCCAAGAATCATCTGGGGAATCTGAGCATACAGCTCCTCCATTACTTTTAATGCTTCCTCTTCGCTGTATTGTATAGGTGCTATCTCCACTGTACAGGACAAGGGTTCCTTCCATGCCCCGTCCGCTACAATGTCATAAAATCTGCTGTCTTCCCCATAGTTCCCCCGTTCCAGATATCCTTTACTTAAATGGCTGTTTACATTCTCCCCATATACGGCTGCCGCAAAAGCCAGAAGGCTTCCCAGAATACAGAGAATCTGCTTTTTCCATCTGCTTATCCGTTGTCCTGCCGTCATTTGCCTTACCCAATCCGTATATCCATAATTTTATGTGACAAGTAGCATGACAGCAAATATATGGCAAGGCATCCAGTCATAATCATCCGCCCCAGTATAGTTTCATACATTACCGCAAAGAAGCCCGGGGAAGTCATATCAATATATAAAATCATAAGAAATGGAATAATTCTCATGACTTTCTGTTCAAACTGAACTGATGCGGACATGGTCCGGATCTCTTCCTTTACCTGGCTTCTGTCCTCCATAACGGAAACCGTATGGCAGATTACAGATGTCAGCTGACCGCCGCTGCGCTTTGCAATCTGGAATATCTGCGAAAAGCGTTCCGCTTCTTCCAGCCCGCTGCGGTCAGCGAAATCCTGTATCACCTGCTCCACAGACCGGTTCATTTTCATCTGTTCTCTCATATAGAAAAACTCTCCCACAATCATTTCATGAGGGCCATAAAGCTGCTCCAGCTCCCCACACCCTATGGCAATGGCATTTTCCACAGAATACCCTGCATGAATGGAACCAGCCAGAATCCGAATAGCCTCTTTAAACTGCTGCTCCAGACAGAGAATCCGCTTTTTTCTCCATGATTGTTCATAAATCCTCAGATACCAGCAGGCGGGAATCAGAAGCAGCAAAAATGCCGTCATGCTGCGGTAAAATCCGTATGCTGCCGCTGCTGCCATAAGAATTCCCTGGCAAAGCCCGAACAGCAGCCGCCCTGCTCCCATAGTTCCGATTACCTCTGTTGTGCTACAGTTTTTCCCCTGCCGTCCGAAGCTTCTCCTGATGCTTAAGTTCCCCCACCTTTCTAAGGCTACCTGCAACCATTTTTTCATCTGCTGTATATGCCGCTGTTTTTCCTTCCTGCTCCCTTCCATTTTTCGTTTCATCATCTTCCTGAAATTCATAGAGTGTGTGGAGCCGAATCTCCCCTTCCTCATAACCGTCCACCTCCGTAATCCACAATACTTTCCTGCTTTTGTCCCGAAGCCTTCCTAAATGAATGAGAATATCCAGCGCAGAAGCAATCTGGCTCCGAATAGCTGCTAATGGCAGTTCAGCTCCCATAAGAACCATGGTTTCCAGTCTGGCAAGCATATCTGCCGGACTGTTGCCGTGGCCTGTACTAAGTCCTCCGTCATGACCAGTGTTGTAGCTGTTAAGCAGCTCCAGGGCCTCCTTTCCTCTGACCTCTCCCACTACGATCCTGCTTGGATTCATACGCAAAGATGATCTTATTAAATCTCCGATAGTAATAGCCCCCTCGCCTTGAGGATTTGCAGTGCGAGTCTCCAGGCGTACAAGGTTTTTTACCTGCTGAATTTGCAGTTCCGCAGAATCCTCTATGGTAATCACCCGCTCTTCTTTAGGAATATAAGCTGACAGGGCATTTAAAAACGTTGTCTTGCCGGAATTGGTTCCTCCACTTATAAAAATGTTGTAACCGGATTTCACCAGCTTCTTTAAAAAATCTGCCGCTTCACGGCTTATGGTTTTGCCTTCAATCAACATTTCCATGGTGATCTGCCTGGGGAATTTCCGGATCGTAACCACCGGCCCGTCTAAGGATACCGGAGGAAGCACCACATGAACCCTGGAACCGTCAGGAAGCCGTGCGTCTGCTATGGGTGAGGCCACATTCACCCTGCGGTTGACCTGGCTGACCATTTGCTGAATCATGTCTTCCAGCTGTTCTTGGGAATCAAACTCCTGATCCCAATGCTCAACACTCCCTTTTTTCTCCATAAAAATATGTCTGGGGCCATTGATCATTACCTCTGTAATTTCACAATCATCTAAAAGCTGCTGCAGAATATCCAATTTGCGAAAAGAATTAAATAAACCTGTCCGAAGCTCTATCCGCTCTTTTAAAGGCAGATATTCCTCTTCCCCCTTTTTGAGAATCAGATTGTCAATAATCTCATACAATTCTTCATCACTGGTTTCCCTGCTGCCTTTCACTTTCTCCCGAATCAGCCTTCTTAATTCTTCCCGGATTCCCTTGGAGTTTCCGCCCTTTCCCTGTCTGATTACATCTCTGCCAGCATTGTCATATTCCGCAGCGGGCTCTTCCTTTCTCGTCATTTCCATGGTACTCCTTTCAGCAGTTTTCTCACATAATCTCCCAATTCTCCCCAAAGAAGCTGCTCCATGTAAGTATCTTTTCTTCCAAAGCTGCTGTGGTAAGGCAGTTTCACCCGCATAATCCGTTCCCTTAACATTTTCTGGTGAGACACGTCCAGATATTGTTCAAAAGTTTCCAGTTTGGCAGAAGAAACCCCGTCTTCTTTTATCGGCATGTACACAATGTCGCACCTGTCCAGCAGCGGAATAACATTACAGATCGCTTGTCCCGTGTCTACGATTATGTACTCATAGCCGCACTCTGACGCCAGCTGTTCCACCAGCCTTGCCGCTTCCTCCCCGGTAAGCTGTTCCAGATCTTCTGGATATCTTACCGGGGGAATATAATCCATGTCTTTCCAGTTATATACAATACTTTTCAGCCTTATAACACTGAAACTTTCTTGTCGGAAAAAATACAGTACATCCGATAAATCTCCTTTTCCGTTTTCTCCAAGCAAGCTTCCGAATCCGGAAAACAGTTCAAACCCTATATAAAGCACCTTTCCGTCTCTGGCCAGCTGCTGTCCCATGGTAAGAGCCAGAGAAGTTTTCAGGCATCTTGCTACCGGCGAGTATATTCCAAGTATCCTGGCCCTCCTTCCTACTGCCACCAGCATAGGCTGAGGCTTTTCACAATAATATGCCATTATCTCCCGAATGACACTGTCTGTAGACTGATATTTATATACGCTGGGGTAATCTCCTGTGGACGATACAATCTCCCCCTCCGCCAGGGTGACCACTGACCTGGCTCCCATATCTTTCAGCTGTTCAGCCGGCACTGACCCGCTGACAAGGAGAATCTCTATAGTATGTTCTTTTGCATACGCCTTTAAAGTCTCCAGTGAAGTAAACGGCACCACTGTAAACGGCACCTTTTCCTTTTGGTTTACCACATCAGCAAACCGTTCGGCATAGCAGGCATCCACATCCCAGACCGCCATAATTTTTTCCATGGTACCTCCTGCGATAACCTTTTTAAGCAGTCAGCTTCCTCCAAAATTTTAAATGCCTGATTTTTCCTATTTTATTATCATATTCAGCAAATACCACCCATACCCTCCAAGCAGACAAACTGCCATAGGGATTACCGCATTTCTCCCGTCTCTTGATGCCTGATAATAAGGCATTGGTTCTTTTGTCAGGAATAACCGCCTGATATAGGCGAAAAAAAATGTAAGACGCTGATGCAGATTCCTGTACACCAGCATTTTCAGAAAAGCCAGAACGGCTCCAATGAAAAATCCATATAAAATAACAGTTGCTCCGTTTTTAAAACCCAGGAAGCCTACGATCAAAGCCATCAGCTTCACATCTCCCGCTCCAATCATGCGGAGACGAAACAGCGGAAACCATACTGCCACTACTGCCAAAAGCCGCACTCCGTATAATATCAGCGGCCACATCTTCCCTTCTGCCGGAGCCCTCTGCCATATCAAATACATGCCGCATATACAGGCAATGGCGCACAGCCAGTTGGGAATCCTCTGTTCCCGAATATCATACCAGGCTCCCACAGCCAACACGGCCAGCAAAAGCCCTGAATATATAAAAATAAACACTCCCCCCTTCCTTTTCTCTCATCCATCTTTTACAATACGGAAATCTTTGCCCGAAGCGGGCGGTATAGCTGAAATAATCTGACAAAATCTCTGTGAAATGTGCTGACTGCTCCTTTATTATGCACGGATTTATGTAAAATGTCAATAGGTTTTTCCTTTTTTTCTGCTGTTTTGTCTATTTTTTATCAGTGTCCGTTGACCATCTGCCTGTTAAATGGTAAAATAGAGTTGATTTCCATGTATAAAAATTCCATTTTGGTAAAATACTGTTTCTATATCAGTATTATAGTTTATTCAGGAGATGATGGAATATGAAACGTGGAAAGAAATTAAGCGCAGCCCTAACCCGCTTTCGGGAAAGACAGGCTCTTCGGGCGCAGATTGAGCAGACCCGCCACAGCATTGATTCTGCAAGGAATCATTTTGAACAGGTGGTGGACCCCACACTTATTGACTGCTATATCTATGAGCTGAATGCCGCACAGCTGCGGTATCAGTTTCTGCTCCGCAGATTTAAAAATCTGGAAATTGATGCATGAAAGCTGCCCGCTGTCATGAACCTGCTGCGAAGTAATCTTATGCTGGATCTTATCCGTTTAATGATTATTTCGCAGCCAGTCTTACATTCATGGCAGGGGGCAAAGGGGAAAAGGCAGTAAGATTTATGGAGGAGGAAGAGAAAGTTATGGCACGCAAGAAAGAACTCGGAACCGGCATTATTACAGAAACCGATCGATATCTTTACGGAGAAGGAACCCATTACAAGATCTATGAGAAACTGGGAGCCCATCCCAAAACCTATCGGAGAAAAGAGGGGATGTATTTTGCCGTGTGGGCGCCTCATGCCCAGGCAGTCAGCGTTGTGGGCGATTTCAATGACTGGAATCCTGATGCCACTCCCATGGAGGCTTTGGGATCTTCAGGCATTTACGAAGTATTTGTCCCTGGCCTGGGCATTGGCCAGCTATACAAGTACGCCATCACCGCTGCCAGCGGAAAAGTTCTGTTTAAGTCCGACCCTTATGCCTTTGAAGCGGAATACCGCCCTGGAACCGCCTCCATCACTGCCGATATATCGGGCTTTGCATGGAAAGATGACGTGTGGATGAAAAAGAGAAAAGAGACGGATCTTCTTTCCTCGCCGCTTTCTATTTATGAGGTTCATTTAGGTTCCTGGAAAAAGAAAAACAGAGAAGAGAAAGACGGCTATTATACCTACATAGAAGCCGCCCACGAGCTGGCTGATTATGTAAAAGAGATGGGATACACCCATGTGGAGCTGATGGGAATCGCAGAGCATCCTTTTGACGGCTCCTGGGGCTATCAGGTAACCGGTTACTATGCTCCCACTTCCCGGTATGGTACAGCCAAAGAGTTTATGTATTTTGTCAACTATCTGCACAAGAAAGGCATCGGCGTTATTTTGGACTGGGTTCCTGCCCATTTCCCCAGAGATGCCCACGGACTGGCGGATTTTGACGGGGAGCCTTTGTATGAATATGCAGATGCCAGAAAAGGGGAGCATCCTGACTGGGGAACAAAAGTATTTGACTACGAAAAACACGAGGTATCCAATTTCCTTATTGCCAATGCCCTTTACTGGATTGAGCAGTACCATATTGACGGACTTCGGGTAGATGCCGTTGCTTCCATGTTGTATCTGGACTACGGGCGTTCCGGCGGCAACTGGGTTCCCAACAAATACGGAGAAAATAAGAATCTGGAAGCCATCGAATTCTTTAAACATTTAAACAGCATTGTAAACCAGCGGTGCAGCGGCGCTATGGTTATCGCTGAAGAGTCTACAGCATGGCCCATGGTTACAGGGAAGCCAGAGGACGGCGGCCTTGGGTTCCGTTTTAAGTGGAATATGGGATGGATGCACGACTTTTTGGAGTATATGAAGCTAGATCCCTATTTCCGCAAATATAACCACCACAAAATGACCTTTGGCATGACTTATGCCACCAGTGAGAATTTCATCCTGGTGCTTTCCCATGACGAAGTTGTACATCTGAAGTGTTCTATGATCAACAAAATGCCAGGACTTCATGACGATAAATTTGCCAACTTAAAAGTAGGCTATACATTTATGATGGGGCATCCTGGAAAGAAACTTTTGTTTATGGGACAGGATTTCGGCCAGCTTCATGAGTGGGACGAAAAAGTCTCCCTGGATTGGTATCTGGCTGAAGAACCGCTTCATAAGGATCTTCAGAATTATTTTAAAGATCTTCTTCATATTTATAAAAAGTATCCGGCTATGTATAATCTGGATTATGACTGGGACGGCTTCCAATGGATCAATGCCAATGACGGCGACCGCAGTATTTTCAGTTTTATCCGCCGCAGCAAAACCGGTAAGCAGAATCTGCTGTTTGTCTGCAATTTTACGCCTGTAGCAAGGCCTGATTACCGGGTGGGTGTTCCCAAACGAGGCAGTTTTTCACTGATTTTGGATCAGACTCACGGCCTGTATAAAACAGGGGATGACAAAGTAAGTTACCGCTCCACCAAGTCCGAATGCGACGGGCAGCCATTCTCCTTCGCTTATCCGCTCCCGGCTTACGGAACCGCCATTTTCAGGTTTTAAGCAGACTATAATAATTAAATACTGTTTCTGTAAAATAGGTGTAAAATCCCTGCAGCAGTCTTCCTGTCCCATATACTGGCAGTCTGCTGCAGGGATTTTATGGGTTCATGCTTAGTTTAACGAATTCTGCCTTTGTCTGCACATAATGGCTGCGGTTTTTACACCGTCAATATCATTGACCGCACATATTTCTTGTTGTATACTGTCTATAGCAATTGGCAGGAATCAAAATATGTACAGATGTACATGTTGCTTATGAGCTGACGGCAAATTTTACGAGGAGGTATTTTATATGCAAACGATCTTGGTTTGTGATGATGATAAACAAATTGTAGAAGCTATAGACATCTATTTAACCGGTGAGGGATTTCAGGTTATAAAAGCTTATGACGGCTATGATGCCCTGGAACTTCTGGAAACCAATGAAGTGGATTTAATGATTGTAGATGTTATGATGCCTGGTTTGGACGGAATCCGCACCACCCTGAAAGTCCGCGAAACCAGCAGCATCCCCATTATTATTTTATCTGCCAAGTCTGAGGATAATGATAAAATACTGGGACTGAATATTGGAGCAGACGATTACATTGCCAAGCCCTTTAATCCTCTGGAACTGGTGGCAAGGGTCAAATCTCACATCCGCCGATACACTCAGCTGGGAAACCTGACCCAGCATAATACCGAAAACGTGTACAAATGCGGCGGCCTTCTGATTCATGATGACAACAAAGAAGTCTTTGTTGACGGTGATCCCATTAAGCTGACCCCCATTGAGTACAATATTCTTCTCCTTCTTGTAAAGAATGCGGGAAAGGTATTTTCTATTGATGAAATCTATGAGCAGATCTGGAATGAGGAAGCAATTGGAGCTGATAATACTGTGGCAGTACATATCCGCCATATCCGTGAAAAAATCGAGATTAATCCCCGGGAGCCCCGCTATCTGAAAGTAGTGTGGGGAGTGGGGTATAAGATCGAAAAGCAATAGGAGCTGCCATGAAGAGAAATGCCTGGCCCATGGGCCTGAAAAAACAGCTTTCCCTTTTACTCCATGGATTGTTTCTCTGTCTGTTCTTTACTGGCATATCATTTATTTATTTCAATGAGAATTATGGGCGGGGATTAAGCTGGCTTCATGAAGAGTCCTATGCTGACACATTGTCCTGCACAGAACAGCTGGAATCCGATGTGGAGATGATATTCAAATACGTCAAGTACAAGGATCTGTTTGAGACTGACGGAAAGCTGGACTATAACAAGGACATGGTCTGTGTCACATTCAGTTCCGGAAAGACTCTGATTTACAATCTAAATGACATGATCCGAGAAGCTAAAAGCTGGGGTTATTACCTGACTGATGCCTTTGAAGTGGCAGGCGGTCCTGCCGTATCGGAAAGGGAAACCCGAAATGCTGCCATTCCCTTAATCGAGTGGAAGGCTTATGATCCAAATGCGGCTGAACACTATTCAGAGCCTGGCGACGCCTATGCTACCAGGGAGGAATTGTCACTGGAAGTCCTTACTATTCTTGGAGAATACTATCAGATTCAGTATAACTATATGGATCGCCCTTCCAACCTGTACTTCCAGGTTTCCTATATGGATGAAATCGGTGAAGAGAAGCTCTACACCAATGCCCGAGAGTTTCCCATTGAGGATATGAAAAATCTGGGCCGGTATTTGTATCTGTCAGGGGATTCCATTTTGATTGACACGAATCTGAAATATATTCCCAACAACATTACCTCTGAGCTGGAAAACTATAACCTTTACGGAAATAATGACTATTATATTATGCTGGCCCTGGATACCAGATATCCCCATACAGATCCTTATTCCGTTGCTCACAACGCCTATACCAAGGTGCGCGTTAACTATATTACCGGACTGATTTTTTTTGCTATCGGAACCATGGGGCTTTTGGTTACGTTAGGATGGCTCATATATCTGGCCGGTTATCAGACCTCGGAACGCACTGCCATAACCCTCAATTATTTTGACAGAATTCCTGTGGAATGCAGTCTGCTTTTAACAGCTTTCTGTCTTTGGGCCTGTGACAGTTTCAAGGTAACAGTGGGAGCCCGGCTGGCACGGCTTCTTGTAGACCAAAGCCATCAGGATTACTTTCTTACTTTGTTTGAGATTGTTGCATATTATCTTATCTGCCTGGGAGAAGGGTTTAGTCTGCTGCGTCAGTACAAAGCCCGTTCTTTATGGTATGACAGTCTGGCCTGCCGTCTCTGGCGCTGGTCTGTGGCTTCCCTTAACGGCACCTCATTTCCTGCACGGCTGACCGCATGCTTTCTGGGATATCTGGGAGCCAACATGGTATTAATTTATACCATTTACTATTTGTATAAAAACCGGACATTTCTGTCCCTTCCTTACCTGTACCTGGTTCCTGTAATCGTGTTGTCAGGATTTCAGCTATGGACATTCCTTTTGCTGTATCGGGAAGCAGGGGAAACAGAAAAAATTTCCTACGGTATTTTCAAAATGTCAGAAGGGGAAACCGGATATAAAATTGATACTTCAGGCTTTTCGGGAAAAGCAGCGGATTTGGCGCAGACCCTGAACAATCTGGGTTCCGGCCTGGATACCGCTCTTCAGGAAAAGGTAAAGAGCGAACGGCTGAAGGCAGACCTGATTACCAATGTCTCCCATGACATCAAAACGCCTCTTACCTCAATTATCAACTATGTGGATTTATTAAAGCGGGAAAAAATTCAGAATGAAAAGATACAGGGTTATCTGGAAGTTCTGGAACAGAAATCTCAGCGGCTGAAAAACCTGACGGAGGATTTGGTGGAAGCTTCCAAAGCCAGTTCCGGCAATTTGAAATTGGACATTGCCAATATTGACTTGGTGGAACTGATTCATCAGACCAATGGAGAATTTGAGGAAAAATATGAGAGCCGCCATTTGGAACTGGTTTCCAGCCTGCCCCCAGAAACCATTCTTATTGCTGCCGACGGACGGCGGCTGTGGCGGGTTCTGGAAAATCTGTATAATAACGCATTTAAATATGCCATGGAAAACAGCCGTATTTACGTGGATGTAATTCAGCGGGAAAACTATGTATATTTCACTATTAAAAACGTCTCTGCCAATCCGCTGAACATTAATGCCGACGAGCTGACGGAACGTTTCGTCCGCGGAGATGTTGCCCGAACCTCCGAAGGAAGCGGCCTTGGACTGTCCATTGCAAAAGATCTAACCCATCTTCTGGGAGGGGTGTTTGAAATCTATATTGACGGGGATCTATTTAAAGCACAGGTTAGGTTTCCTGTTTTAAATCCGCAGAAATAACCATGGCATCCGGCCGTTAACACTGAATTGCAGCGGTCGGATGCCTGTTTTTTCATCTTTACATCTGTTCCAGAAGATTTACCATTTCTATAGCTGACAGGGCGCAGTCATATCCCTTATTGCCTGACTTGCTTCCCGCTCTGGCTATGGCCTGTTCAATATTTTCCGTGGTAACTATGCCAAACAGTACGGGAATGCCTGTTGACAGCCCTACCTGGGCAATCCCCTTTGACACTTCGTTGCACACATAATCATAGTGACTGGTGTCCCCGCGGATTACGGCGCCTACACATATTACAGCGTCATATTTACCGGATTTAGCCATTTTGGCTGCTGTAACGGGAATCTCGAAAGCTCCGGGCACCCAGGCCGCTGTAATGTTGCTTTCTTCAACTCCATGACGGATCAGGCCGTCTACGGCGCCGCCCAGTAGTTTATTTACAATGATTTCATTAAACCTTGAGGCCACAATCCCCACTTTCATTCCCTGCGGAGCTACTACTTTTCCTTCCAATACATGAATCTCTTTCATCTGTTTTCTCCTCATTTTATAATTTTTTATGTTGCTGCCTCTGAATAAAAGGCATGGGTTTATATCTGGGATACGTTCCCGATTATATTTACACACGGATCTTCTGGAAAATATGACCCATCTTCTCCTGTTTGGTCTTCATATAAAATGCATCATATTTCTGCGGTGCAATCTCAATGGGAACACGCTCATCAATCTCCAGGCCAAAGTCTCCAAGGCCATAAACCTTATCCGGATTATTGGTAAGAAGCCGAAGTGATTTCACCCCTAAGTCTGACAGAATCTGCGCTCCTACCCAGTATTCTCTTAAATCCGGGGCAAATCCAAGGCGGATATTGGCTTCCACTGTATCCATTCCCTGTTCCTGCAGCTCATATGCCTTCAGTTTATTAATAAGGCCGATTCCGCGGCCCTCTTGGCGCATATACAGCACGATTCCACGGCCCTCTTCCTCCACCATCTGCATAGCGGCCTGAAGCTGATTTCCGCAGTCGCAGCGGAGGGAACCAAACGTATCCCCTGTCAGGCATTCGGAATGTACACGGCAGAGAACGCCTTTGCCGTCGCCGATTTCTCCTTTTACTAAGGCTACATGGTGTTCCCCTGTAATGTCATTGACATATCCATAAATCCGAAAATGTCCGTATTTTGTCGGCATATCTGCACAGGCCTCACAAGCCACATGTTTTTCATGTATCCGGCAGTAATTCTGCAAGTCTTTTATGGTAATGAATTTCAGGCCGTATTCTTCCGCCATTTTCCACAAATTGGGAGTGCGCATCATAGTTCCGTCATTTTCCATAATTTCGCAGCATACACCACATTCCTTAAGTCCTGCCAGGCGCATCAGATCTACAGTAGCCTCTGTATGGCCGTTCCTTACCAGCACGCCTCCTTTTTTGGCAATGAGCGGAAACACATGGCCTGGCCTGCGCAGTTCTTCCGGTTTTGTATTTTCATCTGCGCACTTCATCATAGTGTGCGAGCGCTCTGCTGCCGAAATCCCGGTTGTTGTATCTGCATGATCAATAGATATCGTAAACGCCGTACCGTGATTATCCGTGTTCTCCGCCACCATAGGCGGAAGCCCCAGTCTGGCCGCAATTTCTGCGCTCATGGGAGTACATATTAACCCTTTTCCGTAGCAGGCCATAAAATTAATATTATCCTGCGTGGCAAATTGACCTGCGCAGATTAAGTCTCCCTCATTCTCTCTGTCAGGATCATCTGTCACCAGAATGATTTTTCCTTTCCTTAACTCGTTCAAAGCTTCCTCAATGGTATTATATTTTATACTCATCCTTATCCTCCTTCCCTGGCTGTACGATTTTACAGGTATTCTCTTAAAAAGTCCATCGTCATTCCTCTGGACTTTTCTGGGGGTTCTTGTGAATTTTCGTGTCTTAAAAGCTGCTCCACATACTTTCCCACAATGTCATTTTCCAGATTTACCACATCTTTCAGACGTCTTTTCAGCAAAGTTGTTTCCGACCCAGTGTGAGGTATTACCGATACCTGAAAGGAACCTTCTTGTACCTGTGCCACTGTAAGGCTGATTCCGTCAATGCAGACAGAACCTTTTTCTATAATCAAGCGCATTATTTCTGGCTTGGTTTCAACAGTAACCCACACTGCATTTTCTTCTCTTTTATATGCTTTTATTGTTCCTGTCCCGTCAATATGGCCGGATACCAGATGTCCGCCGAATCTACCATCTGCAGCCATAGCCCGTTCCAGATTCACATAATCCCCTGCCTGCAGCTTTCCAAGATTGCTTCTCCTTACTGTCTCTGCCATAACGTCTGCCGTAAATCCGTCTCTCTCCATGGATATCACAGTAAGGCACACTCCATTTACAGCAATGCTGTCCCCGATTTTTGTGCCCTCCAATACTTTAGAAGCAGAAACTGCAATTATCCCCGAATTTCCTGTAAGAGAAACTGATCGGATTTTTCCTACCTCTTCTATTATTCCAGTAAACATATATGTTCCCCTCCATATCTCTCCCGACTCTCGCCATCATCCGGTATCCGGTATTCCATAAGTAAGTCTTCCCCGATGACAGACATATTCTCAAGTTTCAGCTTAACTGCCTGCCCTGGATCATCCGCCCCGATTCCTTCTACCGGGCTTTTTGCCCCTGCCCCTCCAAATATTTTAGGCGCCATAAATAGTTTGACTTCTTTCACAATCCCGGCTCGCAGAGCGCTGTCGTTTAACTCTGCGCCCCCTTCCAAAAGAATGCTGTCAATTCCCTGAGCACCCAAATACTTCATAAGACTCTTCAGATCTACTTTTCCATGACTGTCAGGAAGAGATACCACCTGAATCCCTGATTGTTCCAGACATTTTATTTTGTCTTCTGCCTGTTTTCTCTCGATGCCGCAGGCAACAATGGTCTTATACTCCCTGGCTGTCTGACAGATTCTGCTGTCATAAGGAATTCTAAGTTTGCTGTCACAGATAATCCTTATAGGACTTCTTTTTCCCTCCAAACGTACATTAAGCATGGGATCATCTGCTATTACTGTACCGATTCCCGCCATGATTCCCATGTAATTGTGGCGCATTTCGTGAACCAGGGCACGTGATTTCTCCCCTGTAATCCAGCGGGAAGCCCCTGTCTTGACAGCAATCTTTCCGTCTGCAGTCATGGCATATTTCATGACAACATATGGCGTCTTCGCAGTTATGTAATGGAAAAAAACAGAATTAAGACGATCACACGCTTCTCTCATAAAGTCTTCCACAACCATAACGCCATTTTCCCGAAGCATCTTTACCCCTTTCCCTGCTACCTTAGGATTAGGGTCTTTGGAGCCAATAACAACTTTGGCAATTTTATTTTCCAATATGGCCTGGGTGCATGGAGGCGTCCTCCCATAATGGCAGCAAGGCTCCAATGTCACATACATCGTGGCCCCCTGGGCGCTTTGTGTCAGGGATGCTATGGCATTTCTCTCAGCATGAAGCTCCCCGCATCTGGCATGAAATCCTTCACCTATGATCTTTTTGTCCTTTACAATCACTGCACCCACCATTGGATTAGGATTTACCCATCCCCGGCCTTTCTGGGCTAAAGAAATCGCTCTTTCCATATATTGGTATTCATTCATAAGGCCTCTTCTTTCTTTTCATATTTTTTATAATTCGTATTTTTTGAACTGAAAAAATCCCTGAAGAATTATTCTTCAGGGATAATAATCTCTATCCTGGCTGCACAAACAAAAACTCTGAAACAGGAATATCCTATCTCAGAGCATCTGTCAATTCTATGGTTTACGGCCAATGATATCTTGTTCATCTTCTCTCATCCAGACTGTACTGTCGGCCCCGGAATCTCACCGGATCATGCCTTTCGGCTTGCGGGCTTTACCGCCGGTAGGGACTTGCACCCTGCCCTGAAGATTTATTCACTTTCTGTTTGGGATTATAACTCATTATAATCCATAATTCAAGTATATTTTTATAATTATCTTAATTTCGGGACAAACGGAATGCTTTTATCCAAAAATCCTCCATCCGCAGATAAAGCTGTTTCTCCACCAGGAACCTAAAGATCTATGTACAACCCGGCCATTGCTGGATGATGCATCAATCACAGTGCCTCCTCCTGCAACAATCCCCACATGACCGCTTACCACAATGATATCGCCTGCCTGCAGATTGTTAAAGTTGGTTATCTTCGTATATTTTCCTACATTTCTCCATCCTGACGAAGTAATGTAGCTCTGCCTCACCCCTGCCTGGTTAAGGCACCAGTATACAAAGCCAGAGCAGTCAAAGGAATTAGGCCCTTTTGCCCCGTACACATATGGACATCCGATCTTGGAACTGGCAATGGAGATCAAAGTGCCTGCTCCGCCTTTTACTCCTGAGCTTCCTCCAGATGAGCTGCTCCCTGCCTTTCCTCCAGAACTTCCCGATCCTCCCGCCGACGTACCGCCAGTGGAACGCCGCACGTCGCTTCCTGTCAGCTTTGCCATGGTCTGCATTCCTACAGAACCGTCGCTGGACAAGCTGTTATTTTTCTGGAAATTCTTTACTGCTGTTTCCGTTACCTCTCCATAATATCCTGTCACATTAGCAGAAGACAAATAACCATATTTGTTAAGCAGCTCCTGAACCCGCTGAACGCTGTCGCCCTGATCGCCTAATGACATGCCGTTTGGCGTTGCATCTGGGCTGTTAAGAACCGCTCTGGTAGACGGCCCTAAATAACCGTCTACTACCAAGTCATTTCGTGACTGGAACTGCTTTAACGCAATAGAAGTGTCAAGACCATAAGCTCCGTCTGGCTCCGTAGTCAGATATCCTAATGTTTTCAGACGCTCCTGGGCTGCCTGAACCACTTCGCTTCTGTCCCCGTACACCAGCATATTAGGCTTTATCTCATCGCTGTAAAGCAGGTTCATAGTCTGACGTCCCACTCTTCCGTCCTGTTCAATATTATTCACTTCCTGAAGCTTGATAACTGCTTCCTGGGTTTTATCACCAAAATTACCTGTCACCAAATCTTCTGTTGCCAGGTATCCCAGCTCGTACAGACGGCTTTGAATCCGCTGTATATCATCTCCCTGATCTCCGTTGCCTACAGCATAGTATTTTGCCCCTGGGTCCATAATGGCCTGCCAGGTAGAGGGGCCTACAATTCCGTCCTGAGCCAGATTGTTCTGACGCTGAAAAGACTTTACTGCTGCTTGTGTTACAGCTCCGTAATACTCAGTAGGCTCGTCATTGTCCATAAATCCCAGCTCCATAAGACGTTCCTGCAATTTCGTCACGGTTTCATGCTCCACGCCTACTCTGTAGTATTCCGGGGCTGCCTCTGTCTCAGGTACCGGCAAATCCTTCAATTTTTCATATTCCGGCCCTTCTGGGGTCATCTGGCTGATTCCTTCTAAAATCTCCTCTTCCTGGGAGGAGCTTTCTTCTATAACAATGTTTTTTTCCTCTGAAGACTGGGTAGGCCGCTGAACCTGTCTGCGGTATCCGGCGCTTTCACATCCAGCAAGGCTTAACCCTATGGAAACCGCCACAGCGATTCCCATAGCATGCCGCCAGAGCAATCTATTCTGTATCTCCATAAAATCTTCCCTCTCTTTGTCGAATCCTGTCTATTTTAACACATTTTTCGTGTTATGACCAGACTCTGAAGGCTTAGAAGTAGCGTCATTTTACCTTCGTTATGTCAGCCGTCAGACAAAAGAAAGGAGACTAAAGTAAGGCGCTATTTTGCTAATACTATTATCGGCGGCCAGGCGTTCAATGGTCAACGGTTCTCTTGTCAAGCATATCAAAACCCATCACAGACAAAGCAGGAAAACCTGTTATGGATGCAAAGAGCAGCAAATGAATTAAGCAATCATTTTCAACAGCTATGCAATACGCAAAAGAAAAAACCTTGATAAATCAAGGTTTTTCAAGAGGCGCAGACCGGATTTGAACCGGTGAATCAGGGTGTTGCAGACCCACGCCTTACCGCTTGGCTACTGCGCCATATTTAACTTTTATATAAATGACCCCAACGAGATTCGAACTCGTGTTACCGCCGTGAAAGGGCGATGTCTTAACCGCTTGACCATGGGGCCCTCTTTCTTCCTGCACCGCCGGGCAACCTCTGCCTTCCTCTCGTGCCTAACTCCCTGAGTTGGACTCGAACCAACGACACTGCGGTTAACAGCCGCATGCTCTACCGACTGAGCTATCAAGGATTATCTCTTCTTCAGGCACATGCCCTCAAAACCACATACTGCACTATATCCTTCCTCTTCATCCTTCTTCGTCCACTTCTTCCACGCTTCCTTCTCTGGTCAAGCCCTCGACCGATTAGTATCAGTCAGCTCCATG
>CATLBO010000004.1 GCA_949879025.1 uncultured Hungatella sp.
AGCGCCGTGAAGCCCGGCCAGGCTTCCAAGTCCGGCTTCATTAGAAAAAACGCCTCTGGCGATTCCATACCGAAAGCTTCTGGCGATTCCGTACCCGCCTATGCCTCCAAGCACCGATCCCGGCAACATAGCACAACGAAAAATTTCCTCAAAAGCCGGAAGCACCTGAGCACGGCACTTTATTAGAACTCCGGCAGAAAACAGAATATAAATTCCGGCAGAAACAGGAACCAGCCGTTCTGCCACCTTGGCCACCCGCATGGCTCCGCCCCATGCCACAAAAACTGCCAGCCCTGTAATTGCTGTTCCGCAGGCAATAGGCCGCACCCCTGTCAGATAACATATGGTCTGAGCGGCTGCATTGGACTGAACCATGCTGCCCATTCCCAGAGAAGCCAAAATACATAAAATTCCGTATAAGAGACTAAGTCCCGGACTTCTAAGCCCTTTGGAAAGGTATACCATGGGACCGCAGACCCATTTTCCTCTGCCGTCCCGGTAGCGGTAAAGAATGCCCAGACATGTTTCGCCATAGGCAGTCATCATGCCTATGGCTGCTGAAACCCACATCCAGAAAATAGCCCCTGGTCCGCCTGCCGTCAGAGCTGATGCCACTCCTACAATGTTGCCGGTTCCAATAGTAGCTGCCAATGCCGTACAGGCTGACTGGATTTTATTAATAGAATCCGTGCCATGGTTCTCTTCTCTTTCATTTCTGCATCTAAAAAGGCTTCCGGCTGTAGCGCACCACCATGTTTTTATCCCTCTGAACTGGAAACCTTTTGACTCTATGGTCAGTACTGTTCCTGCCGTCAGTAAAAGCCCCATCAGCAAAGGCCCCCACACCATTCCATGAATCTGATGAATCATAAGCTGCTCCGGTCTTTTTTTATCTTGTATTCCTAAAAACCACAGTATATTCCAAAAACCATTTACAGCCGTCCCTAGATTTTTTTACCAGGCTCTTTCACCACTAAAAAAAACATGATATAATTGAAAAAGCAAATTTCTTATCCGCAGCTCTGCTGCAGGCAAAAATAATGAAATGCTGTGCCAATATATTAAAAAATACCATTTGTCATAATAGACCATATAAAACGGAGGTTCCTTATGCCTGGATTTACCACACACTACATTCTAGGGATGAAAGCATTTAATGATCTTCCCTCCACCCCGCTGAAACACATTATCTCTAAATATCGCTGGCTCTATCAGCTCGGGCTGCAGGGGCCGGATATGTTTTTTTATAACATCCCCATTCTCCGTCACCGGGATTACCGCAATGTAGGTTCCTATATGCATGAACACAATGTAAGCCTGTTCTTTGATGTCTATCTGTCCCAGATGGCCCGCATCCAGTCAAAGCAGCAGCGCGAACAAGCCTTGGCTTATTTCTGCGGATATCTGTGCCATTATATCGGAGACTCCATCTGTCACCCTTTTGTCTATGGCCGTATCCAATATGACATTACCAACCCCAGTACTCAGCACCATGGGCTTCATGCAGAACTGGAAAATGATATTGATGCCCTTCTTCTTCGAAAATATAAAAAGAAAAAACCCTCAGAATTTAATCAGGCAGCTACCATATGCCTTAACGGTCAAGAGACCCAGTTTATCTCCCGGCTGCTTTCCTCCTGCATCAATGAGGCCTACTACCCACTATCCTATAAGAACAACTTTCAGGTTTCTCCCAGAATGGTTCACCGCTCTATTTTGGCGCTTCGGTTCGGCTGCCGCACCTTGTCCGATCCATCCGGCAAAAAGCGGAGCAGCATTGAATTTCTTGAATCCATATTTTTGCCCAATCCCATAGCCTCACGTAAGCTGGTAACGGATCAGGTAACAAATCCCAGATGGAGCCTGAACTTGGATCATGAGATATGGTGCAATCCCTGGAATAAACAGATGGCTTCCACAGCCTCCTTTCCTGAGCTGTTCCGCCAGTGTCTGGCTAAGTGCCGTACTATATACTATATACTGAATCATGCCATTGCCAACACCAAGGAAACTGCAGAATCTGATCTTACCTCTCTTACCCGGGAATTGGGCAATTATTCTTATCACAGCGGACTTCCTGTAGGTTAATATGTAAAATAGGGGAGCCTTACGGCTCCCCCAGCGCTATTCCATCTTCAGTTCTTTACACGGCTGAACCATGGACTCGCCTGTTTTTGATTTGTACTTCATTTGTACGATATCAGTATGCCCTGCTGTCGCAGTCTTATGTATCATGTGTGTATAGATTTTTATCCATTTCTTCCGTATATTCCCAATTCAGTTAACTGTCTTTCATGTTTCATTTTTTAAAAACTTCTCAAACATCCTGCCCTCTGGCTGCACCTCAAACGTCATAGCCTTACCTGTGCAGGGATGAAAAAAAGTAAGTTTCCATGCCCATAAAGCCAAAGATTCCCCAGGATTCTTTCTGTCGGCAAATCGGGGATTATATCGGCTGTCTCCCCAAAGCGGCAGCCCATGGGCTGCAAACTGAACCCGAATCTGGTGGTGACGGCCTGTGGATAACTCTATTTCCACCAGAGCCAAAGGCTCTGGTATCTCCATACTGTCAATTATCTGATACCTTAATTCGGCACGTTTCGACCCTATTATCCCCTTTTCCACAATTCTCGACACATTATTTCGGCTGTCTTTCAACAAATAATCCACAAAGTTTTCCACATTATCCACAATTCTTCCGCAGACGACGGCCATATACACCTTCTTCATTTTCCGGCTCTGAACCTGCGCACTTAAAGCGGCGGCTGCCTTCTTTGTCTTAGCATATACCATGACGCCTCCCACAGGTTTATCCAATCTGTGGATAACTCCCACATAAGGTTCTCCCGATTGTGGATATTGACTGTGGATATGTTTCTTAATTTCACTGACCATGTCCGGCGCAAAGGAAGAACTTGACTGGGAGTCCATTCCTGTCGGTTTTTTTACAACAATAATATTTTTATCTTCATATAATATGTTACGTATCATATTGCTGAATTCCTTACCTGTTTCTTAATATTTGAAAAAACCTTGCATTTTTCCACTCCTTAATGTATAGTATAAGAAAATGGATAATATAGTTTTAAAAACTACATAGCAAGGTTTTGAACACTTTGTGCAAATAAATCTTTTTCAATAAAAGGAGGTATTTTTATGAACAGACTGCATATCAAGGACCCTGGAAGCGCAATTACTCATTTCATAGCCATGGTTCTTGCCATTCTGGCAGCTACCCCGCTGCTGTTAAAATCATACTATGAAGCAGGCGGACTGGCTACTCCTGCACTGGCAGTGTTTATTGCCAGCATGATTCTGCTTTATGCTGCCAGCACCATTTACCACACCCTGGATATTTCCCCCAAGGTTAACAAGCTTCTCCGCAAAGTAGATCATATGATGATCTTTATCCTTATTGCAGGAACCTACACCCCTGTCTGCATGGTGGTTCTGGGCGACCGCACTGGGTGGGGGCTTCTGGCGCTGGTTTGGTCCATTGCTCTTTTAGGCATTCTGATCAAAGCCTGCTGGATTACCTGTCCTAAATGGTTTTCTTCTTTCCTGTATATCGCCATGGGCTGGGTATGTGTACTGGCCTTTGGAAAAATCGTTCGGGCGCTTCCCGCAGCCGCCTTCGGCTGGCTTTTAGCAGGCGGCATCATCTACACAATAGGTGGGATCATTTATGCATTAAAGCTTCCTCTGTTTAATTCCAAACACCAAAACTTTGGTTCCCATGAGATCTTTCACCTTTTTGTTATGGGTGGAAGCTTCTGCCACTATGTGATGATGTACCAGTTCATAGCATAGTAAAACAATTAAGAAGTCTTTTCCGTATCCAGAGGTTTCTCCTCTTGATCCGCAAACAGCGGGCGCAGCTCCATATCCGTCGGCTTTTCTTCCTTGGGCATATACCTTTTAAAGATACTGTTAAAAAAATAGGAGTTAAAAAATGCAATCAGCGCCACGCCGAAGATCGTAAGCTGAGGGATATAAGCCAATGCCACAAATACGATAATTCCGTCTGCTGCCAGCATCCCTATGGTGTTGAACACATGACGGATAGACATGAAGAATGAATTAAAAATTGTCCGCTTTACAGGATTATAAAATCTGGACTGCAGAGGAAACACATAGATAAACATAGCCGTCCAGATAAATGCCATAGCCAAAAACACGGTAACCATCACAGTGCGGAATGTTGACACCGAAGCCAATCTGACAAAATAATATATGTCAAATGCCAAAAGCGCCCCTGTAACCAGGAAAATCAGCCAAATTACCGTAGCCTGCTTAAAATTTTCCTTAAATGATTTAAAAAAGGAGCGGATTGTGTACCCATCATCATCTCTGGCAAGCCGCAGCGTAACGTAATACATAGCTGTAGTGGAGGCTCCTATGGTGAAAACAGGGATAGAACACACAATCCACAAAAGATTGATAATCAGAACATCCCAAAATTTTCCGATAAAACGCCATACTGGATTGTCATAGTTAAAAAAACCTGATAGCATAGGCCTTTTCCTCTTTTCTTATTTTATATCCTCTCGGTTTCTCTCCTGCAGCCACTTTATGAAACTGGCTACTCTTTCATTATATCGGATTTATTGGAAAAAATCAATTTTGTGCCCTGATTTCACAGAAATTTTATGAACAACACACTGGAGATGTGGTATAATATACAGATAACTTTAATTTAATACGGGAATCGGGGGATTGTCATGTCTCTGAAAGAACAGTTAAAAAAAGAGATCCGTACGGAACGCCATAAGTTAAAAGAGATGTCCCTCCAAGATAAGCTTTGGTATATCTGGGAGTACTATAAGTTCCATATCGGCGGCGTTATAGCAGCTGCCATGTTAATAAGCGTTATTATTACATCTGTTTATAATTCCACGATCCATCCTGCGCTGCACTGTATAATCATAAACAGCCAGTCGGAACTTGATACCTCTGTCCTGGAGGAAGATTTCCATGCTCTTATGGGGTTTGGAAAAAAGCAGCCTGTCTATGCTGAAACCATGTTCATTGCCTATGGGGACGCCGCCACAGAATACAGTTATGCTTCTATGGCAAAGATCTCCGCCTTGGTGGCATCCAAAGATCTGGATGTTCTCATGGCTGACCAGGAGAGCATGGAACACTATGCTTCCATGGACGGATTGGCAGACTTAAGTCAGCTTCTTCCTGCTGATGTCCTCTCTGCAGTAGAGAGCCGCCTTGGCTCTTTCCCAGACAGCAGCGGTCAGTCTCTGGCAGTATCCCTGGATATTTCCGGAACTGATTTTGCCCGTGCTATGCATCTGTCAGAAAGCGCTTCAGGCCTTAGCATCATCAGCAATTCCACTCATACAGAAGCTGCCATTGCCCTGATTCGTTATATTTTTGGTCTTTAACCGTAAAGCCAAGTTTTTCAGCCAGTTTTATGGACGCCTTGTTGGAGGCGTCTATTTTTGCATATAGGGAACAGTCCAGATGTTCCCTGTACCATTTAAGAATTCCCTGGCAGGCCTCCAGTCCATATCCTTTTCGCCTGTAGGAAGGAAATATATGATACCCAAGTTCAAGTGCATCCAAATTTCCGGCACTTTTCCACTTCCCGGCAAGATTAATAATTCCTGCTTTTCCCACAATCTTCCTGCTTCCCTTTTCTGTTACTGCCCAAATACCATAGCCATAAAAGCCGTACTGGCACTCGATATATTCCTTTAGAAACTCCTTGTTCCGAAATGCCTGATGATCTTCCTCTTCTTCTCTCTCAGGCAGCATATCCCTTTCATCGCCTGCCTGAAACTCTCGAATTACCAGCCGCCGGGTTTCAGCTATTGTCCATGGCAGTTTCAGATGTCTCCGGACTACCTGCTCCAAATACTCTGGTTCCAAAGCATCCCAGGACTCTACAAGATATTTTGTCATGGACAGTTCCTGGCCGCATCCCCTTTTCCATAAGCCGACAGAGGCTTTCCCAGCCGCCTTGGCGGCCAGGAGAGCCTCTGCTTCATCTGATACAATAACTGCATGCTGCTGGTTTTCTATCATAACCAAATATTCTCTTGTCATGGTTTTTATCCCTCCCTGACAGTGCCAGATGCGATCCTGCCATTAGAATCCGGCACTGTAAAAATCCCTCGTCCCAATAGGCAGCATGGATTCAGGTATTCCAAGTGCGGGTTGCCATACTTTCATAAGCGGCAGTGCATCCGCAGCCTGGCGCATGTGCAGGTTTACTTTCGCAGCTGCTTTCAGCAGACTTCAGGCATGGGATATTCAGTCCCCATAGTATCCACTGTCATAGATTGAATCTTTTGCTCTTTCATAGGACGGTCTGAATAATCTGTCTTTACATCCGCAATCTTATTCACCACATCCATTCCTTCCGTAATACGGCCAAAAGCTGCATACGCTCCGTCCAGGTGGGGTGATTTCTTGTGCATGATAAAAAACTGAGATCCTGCTGAATCCGGGTCCATGGAGCGGGCCATGGACAGTACTCCCGGCTCATGTTTCAGATCATTGGCAAAGCCATTCTGGGCAAATTCTCCTTTAATTGAATATCCCGGGCCGCCTGTGCCTATGCCCTGAGGACATCCTCCCTGAATCATAAACCCGCTTATTACCCTGTGGAAAATCAAGCCGTCATAAAAGCCCTTTTTAATCAGGCTGATAAAATTATTAACCGTATTAGGCGCAGTCTCTGGATACAACTCTGCCTTCATCACATCGCCGCTTTCCATGGTAATTGTTACAATTGGATTAGCCATACTCATAAGTTCCTTTCCTTGTGTGCTTCTTTATTTTTTCCCAAACAGTATCTTGGAATCAATACTTATTTTACCAAATGAGCCCCTTTCTGGCAACCAGCATTTTGCTATGCAGCATTCTTTTGTCAACGGCAAAACACCTTGTCCATTACAGCATCTGCAGCAAAAATACCAGCAGGCAGCATCCCATAGACACTGCAAACAGGCTTACTTTGCAATATCCCATAATCATAGCCGCCCCAAATCCGGCCAGGGAAATCCACAAGTCCTCTGTAGCCTCCAAAATAGCTGGAAATGTCATCACTGACAGCGTTACATAAGGCACATAGGTTAAAAACGAACGAAATGTCCGGTTTTTAATCTCTTTCCTCAGGAACGCCAGCGGAATCATTCTTATTAAATACGTAGTTACTGCCATTACCAGAATATACATATAATTTTTCATGTTTCCTCCTCTGATACCGGCATAAACACAGCCGCTCCAATGGAAATCAACAGGGTAAGAATAATTATTTTCATTCCTGATGAGATGAAATCAAATACAGGCAGCCACCAAACTGCGGCGCTTAATGCCATGGAAATAAAAATAATCGGCAGCAGCTTCCTGTCTTCCCTTGCTGCAGGCATAAAGATAGCGATAAACATCCCATATAAAGCCATGTTCATGGCATTTAAAAATGTCTGAGGCAGCACCCCTGTGGACAGCACTCCTGCCAGCGTCCCCAAGGACCACCCTGGAACCGCCACACTCATAACCCCATAAGTATACCATGGGTCCAGTTTCCCTTTTTGGGATATTGAAAGCCCGAAGATTTCATCGGTTACACCAAATGCCACAAAAAACCGATGGCAGAAGGGCAGCTTCCCGTCCAGTTTCTGGGACAGGGCGCAGGACATCAGGCAATATCTAATATTAATCACTGCCTGGGATATGATCATCTCAAAATATGGCGCCCCTGAAGCAATCAGGGCAAAAGATGCAAACTGCCCTGCTGATGTATTGTTGGTAAATGACATAACCGTAGCCTGCAAAGGTGTCAGATTAGCCCTCCTGGCAGCAATTCCTATGGTGAAGGACACTACAAAATATCCCAGCCCCACAGGAATCCCCTCCTTCATTCCCTTTATGTAATTCTGCCGATGCATAAATCAGGTTCCCCTTCTTCTTTTAAGTTATTCCACAACAGGATTGTCAATCCTGCCGATTTTCTCAATGGCACAGCATACATGATCACCGGGTTTTAAAAACTTTGGCGGTTCAAATCCCATGCCTGCTCCTGCCGGTGTTCCCATAGCGATTATGGTCCCTGCCTTTAATGTCATCCCTCTGGACAGTTCACTGATAACATGATCAATATCAAAAATCAAAAGCCCAGTATTACTGTTCTGCCTCAATTCCCCATTTACATAAGAGCGAATGCCAAGCTGCGGCGGATATTCAATCTCCTCCGCCGTAACAATACATGGGCCCATAGGAAAAAAACCGTCCAGGCTCTTTCCGAAAAACCACTGCTGGTGTCTCATCTGGATATTCCGGGCACTGACATCATTGACCACCGAATACCCGAATATATACTTTCTTGCTTCCTCCCTGGATACGCCTCTGGCATCCCTTCCGATAATTACTGCCAGCTCTGCTTCATAATCCAGGCTGTCCACCATATCTTTATAAGCTGGAATCCCTTCCTTATCTGCCGTGCAGCGATTGACTCTTTTAGAGAAATAGATGGCATATGGACGCTTTCCATCAAAATCTTCATGCTTATAGCGTGCCGACTCTTCCCCATGGGCCATGTAATTAATCCCGAGGCAGATAACATCCTGCCTTGGTTTCTCGATCGGCGCCAAGATCTTCGTCTGTTCCACAGGAACAGCCCCTCTCACTTCATAAGGATCTTTCCCTGCCATATGGTTCAGAAGCTGAATCTCCGAATCACTTATGCCTTCAATAACCTCCTGCATGTTTCGATACTCCATGGCAAAACCTTCCAGGGGATAAATCCAGCTTTCCTCGCAGTTCCAGATGCCGACTTTCTTTCTGCCTTCTACTTCATATGTCAATATCTTCATATAACGCCTCCTAAACCTCCCACAGATCCTCCTTGGTTGTGGATACCGCATCAACTCCCGCCTGAAATGCCGCCATAATATCCTGTTTATCTGACAAAAGTCCTCCCGCAACAAGAAGCACAGACGTATTTTCCCGAATCTGTCTGAGAATCTTGGGCATCATTCCCGGCATAATTTCCATAAAGTCCGGCTGGAACGATGCCAATTGTTTTCTGGTGTTTTCCAGGGCAATGGAGTCAATAAGAAATGCCCTCTGACCGCCAATGAGCCCTAATTCCATGGCCCGTTTCACCATAACGGTTCTGGTGCTGATAATTCCGTCTGCCCTGGTATTTTCCTTAATATAGTCCACTGCCACTTCCTTTGAGCTTAACCCTACGATTAAATCTACATGTACTATGGCCAGCTTTCCATGCTCTTTTACCTTTTCTACAATTGATGGTATGCTGCATACGGTTCCGTATAAAATAAATACAATCGCACACTCTTTTTTCATAGCGTGTTCCAGTCCCACATCATCCTTGACCGCTGTAATCACCGGTGAAGATACGAAAATATCTTCCAAATTCATGTTCCACTCCTCCCAACTTCTCTATCATACACCAATCTCTTCAGAAAATCAAACAGCAGCAGATAAAAAGACAAACTGCCTTTTTATCTGCTGCCTTTCCTTATCTTTTACTCCTGTACTCAACCCATGCTCTGCAGACCGCCGGATAATTGGTAATCACGCCCTGGCATTCCCATTCATCCAGCCGCTCCAGTTCATCCATGGTGTTAACCGTCCAGACATTGATGCCAATCCCATACTTTCTGCAGTTGTCCACCAGCTCTTTTGTAAGCCCTTTACACCCTGGATGGTACCACTGAAATCCCTGGGCGTGGCAGTAATATCCTGCATTGCCGATTCCTGCCTCGTTTAGAAGAGCACCGCACTGGGCCTTTGGTTCCAATTCCTTTATCTTAACCAAGGACATATGGTTAAACGAGGAATATAACACTTTACTCTCCAGACCATGGCGCCGGACTGCATCTATTATCTTCTTTTCAATTTCCTCATAATAATAGCGTCCGGTCTTTATCTCAATATTAGTAAGCATACCAGCCTGCGCCGCCCATGCACAATACTCGTCAAACGTAGGTATGGACTCAAAGTCTGTCACCTTTGGAAAATTCTTTGCAGCATTAAACCTTTTAAGTTCCTCATAGGTATAATCTTTTACCATGCCCGTACCGTCAGCAACACGGTCAATGGTTTCATCATGGATAATAACCAGCACGTCGTCCTTGGTCAGCTGAACATCCAGTTCTATCCCATCACACCCGGCCTCTGCCGCTTTGCGAAAAGCCAGCATCGTATTTTCCGGATACCTTCCACTATAGCCCCTGTGTGCCCATATTTTCATCTCTTTAGAGTCCCTTCCTGTTTTCTACGCCGCTTATTATACTGCCATATCTTTGTGAATTCAAGGCTTTTTTCTATTTCATAGCAGCTTTGGAATACCCTGTAAGCATATATTTCTGGAAAACGAAAAATAATATCACAACCGGGAAAATAGCCATAACGGCTCCTGCCATAATTTCATGATTGTTCATGGTAGCCTGGCCGGCAAACGTATTTTTCAGCTGTGCCAGTCCTACGGTCAAAACTCTTCTCTGTTCATTCTTCGCAATAATCTTAGGCCAGAAATAGCTGTTCCACCCGTTGGTAAATGTTACCAGAGTAGTGGTAAACAGCGTAGATTTGCACATAGGCGTCAGAATCTTTGTAATAACGCCTACTCTTCCAAGCCCGTCTACTTTAGCTGCATCAATATAGCTGTCATCAATTGCCATAAATGTCTGTCTAAGCATGAAAATATAGTAGGGCGAAATGCACTCAGGAAGAATCAGCCCCAGAAACGTATCAGACAGCCCCCAGTTGGCACACATGATATAAATAGGAATAAATGTAACCTGAATGGGAATCATCAGTGCGCCCAACACAATCATAAAGCATAAGTTCTGGCCTTTGAATTTCCCCTTGGAAAAGCCATATGCTGCAAAAACGCCTGTAATAATCTGGGAAATAAGAATCCCTGCCGTCATAACAATGGTATTGTAATAATACTTTCCAAAATTAATGCGGTTAAATACATTGGCATAGTTTTCCAAGTGGATTTCCTTTGGCCACAGCGTAGGCTTCAAAAGCAGGATTTCCTCCTGTGACTTTACGGAAGAAGACAGCATCCAGTACAGAGGAAACATTACAATCAGAGTCACAATAATTGCCAATGTATACTGGACGGTTTTCACAATTTTCTTCTTTCTCTTTGCGGCCAGTTCCCTCTCCAAATGGCTATTTGCATTGGTTCCGCTCATATGTGCGCCTCCTTTATGAATCGTAATGAACACTGCTGTTGGAAATCTTAAAAGTAGAAGCCGTAATGGCCAGAAGCAGTACGAAGAATGCAATGGCAATTACCGAAGCCCTGTCCATGCGGAAATCTTCCATAGCATACAGGTAAATTTTATACACGAATACCTCCGTGGAACGATATGGGCCGCCTCTGGTCAAAATATCCACAGACTGGAACACTTTCATGGAGGAAATAAATGTTGTTACAAACAGGAACAGCGTAGTAGGCGAAAGCATGGGAATGGTAATCTTCCAAAATCTCTGAACAGCCGTAGCGCCGTCCAGGGCTGCCGCCTCATAGTAATCCTTTGATATGCCGATCATGGCTGATAGGTAGATCATCATGCCATACCCTACGGCCCTCCATCCTGTAAGAAGAAGCACTGACAGAAGCGCCGTGTTTCTGTTCCCAAGCCAGTCAACTGCCGGCAGGCCCAGAGAAGTAATAAAATAATTCAAAATGCCGTTGTCTGTGTTAAGTATCCACAAAAACACAACCGCTGCAGAAGACATGGCTACATATTTAGGCACAAATACAACTGCTCTCATAAAAGAAAACGCTGCATTCATACGATTGAAAATCAATGCAAATATAAGGCCTCCCACCAGGGTAATCGTCAGCTCTCCAATAGAGTATAATATGGTTACTTTCAGGGAATTTAACAGGTGCTTGGTTCCTGAACCGTTAAACAGCCAGATCCAGTTCTTAAGCCCTACATAGCTCCAGCGGTCATTTAACAAATTCCAATCCGTAAAGCTGATCTGAATCAGTTTACAGATAGGATAGTATGTAAAAATAGCCAGGAATACCAGTGCCGGCAAAACGCAGACAAAATCTTTTACTGCTGATACGGTTCTTGGTTTCAAGAAAGGTTTCTTCTCCACCTTAATGCCTCCTTCTGAATATTACGGCCTTCGGTAATGATGTACCGAAGGCCGTTCCTTTAGCTGTCTTTATGCATCCTCAAGAACTTCGTTAATCTCTTCTACCATGTCTTCCAGTTTTGTGGAAATATCCACATCCTCAACCATCATCTCAAGCATATAGTTCTTCCAGATAGTTGCCAGCTGGTTCCATCCTGGATGCTGGATTCTGGGATTAATCAAATCAAGGTTGTCAAAGATGCACTGGAATGCAGGTTTCTCTTTCAGGAATTCCACGCCTTCTTCGGTCTGAAGCACAGAGTTCCTGGTAGGAATATAGCCGGTTTCCCTGGCCCACTTCATGTTTACTTCCTTGCTGCAGAGATAAGATAAAAACTGCCATGCAGCATTTTTAGTGGCCTGATCATTTTTGGAGGGAATCAGAAGCACGCAGCCGCCAATCTCCTGATCTTTGGTATCTCCGCCTGGAAGCCATGCCATGCCTACCTCAAAATCGCATTTTTCTACATAGGTGTTATACAGGGAACTGGTATGAACCACGGAAAACGCTTTCTTGTCAATAAAAGCCTGTCTCATATTGGAAGAGGCATCGCTGTCCATGGTAGTCCAGTTTACATAGCCCTTGTCAACCCACTCTCTGAACTTTTTCACCAGCCCTACGGCTGCATCGCAGCCAAGATCTGTGGACACATTGTCCTCATTGATAATATTCACGCCCTGGTTCAGATAGAAGGTTTCAAAATACCACTGATCCCATCCGGGGATAATCGTTCCGAACCTTTCTGTAGTACCGTTATTCACTATGGAAGCAGCCTCCAGGAAAGAATCCATATCCTCCCATTTTTCGGGAACCGTGATGCCTTCTGTGTCCGCCATATCTTTATTGTAATACATGATCTGGGTAGAAATCAGGAAAGGAAGAGCAACCTGTTTTCCGCCATAGCTTGATGCATCTACCATTCCTTTTCCGAAGTCGTCAATCTCGAATCCCGTAGCTTGGATATACGGTGTCAAATCTTCCGTAAGGCCGCTTGCACCGTACTCAGCCACATAGGGAGTGTTGGCTACTGTCACTGCCGGAAGCCCCGTCCCTGCAGCATTGGCCGCCACCAGGGCTTCATTGGTCTGAGAATAGCTGCCTATATAGGTAGCTTCAACAGTAATCAGATCCTGAGAATTGTTGAAGTCTTCTACAATCTCCGACACGGTCTGAGAATATTGATCCTCCAATGCATGCCACCACTGAATGGTAATGGGCTCCGTAACCTCATACGCAGACGGGTCCGCTGCAGGCGCCGCCGAGTCTCCGCCTGATGAGCCTCCCTGGGCTGCCTGCTGCGCTCCGCCCCCCGTAGAACCGCCGCTGCACCCGCTAAGCAGGCCGCATCCCAGAGCCGCTGTCAACACTACTGCCAACATCTTCTTCATAGATACTTCCTCCGATCATTTTTCATTAAGTGTTAAAATTTCCGTTAAACGTTGTTAAATATTGTTAAAATTCAATCATGAAATCCGGCGCGCCCGTTATGATATTTTACCAATATTTTTTCTCTTATCCGTTTTACGAATAGAATTTATGTACTTTAAACCTACCACAAATTTGTGCTATTTGTCAATAAAAACCATATACTTTTTTTATTTTTTTACATAATCAACATTTACAGTTACAAGTTCTTGGCTATTTTCACTACAAAAAGTACTTGATTTTCTTGTTGAAAAATGTTAAAATTTTTAAAACAACAAAGCGGCTAATCTTTTAGGAGAAAACATATGAAAAAACCAACAATTAAAGACATTGCGGCGGCAGCCGGAGTTTCCCCCGCTTCCGTATCCATGATCCTCAATGGCAGAAATCTGTCCCGTTTCACGGAACAGACTATTCAGAATGTGTACCGCGCCAGCCGGCAGATGGGATATGTTTCCAAAAAGCGCCAGCGCCATAAAAACCCAAACGAAACGATTCTCATCGTCTGCCCTTCTCTTATGAACCCATACTATGCCACCCTGATTCAGAGTATGGAACAGGAAGCCAGGCTCCGGGGATATCTGACCATGATCTTTACCACATACTGGGACAAAGCCGCAGAACGGGAAGTTCTGGAAATAGCCACAGAACCATATATCAGTGGCGTCATTTTCTCCATGATTCCCCAGCAGCCCCGGCTTGCCGAGGAAACCAGCAGGATTGTACCTATGGTGGCAGTAGGCGATCGGGCATATACTCTGAAGCTTGATACTGTGGATGTTAATAACTACTCTGCCGGCCGCATGGTTGCCGCCCACCTTATCGGGCTGGGACATAAACATGTGGCTTACGTCTCCACAACACTTAATGAAGAACACTCTTCCAGAGTGAAGCGGTGCGAAGGATTAAGTGATGAATATTTTCAGTCCTGCCCGTCAGGAACTGTCACCGTCTACAGCCAGGACGTCTCTTCCCACAAAGAACTGTATGTGACAGGAGTCGAACATGAGGTAGGGTATGCCCTGACCTGCCGCTGCCTGAAAGAATCCCCTCAGGTCACTGCCATAGTGGCTATTAATGACATGGTTGCATATGGTGTGAGAGCAGCACTAATTGATGCCGGAAAGCGTATTCCTGAAGATATCAGTCTCTGCGGATTTGACAATATTTATCCGTCCCGCTTTCCTGGCGTGGATCTGACTACCATCGAACACGCCATCGTAGAACGGGGAAGAAGCAGCATACGCCTTTTATCGGAAAAATTAAGAGGGCATTCCGATCTGATAGATGAGAATGCCATTACAAGAGTTGAATATCAAAGCAGTCTGGTTGTGGGCAGTACCAGCGGCGCCGGCCCCTGTCAGTCCTCCTTCTGATATCTGCTGAATACATAACGGAAGAAGTAGGAATTAATAAATGCGGCCAGAGCCATAAATATGGGAAACAGAACCGTAATGTAAAAAGACAGCACGCCAAAAAGCACATGAATTACCAGTACGGTTACAGACACATAAAGATTTCCCATAGCCATAATAAAACTGTGCGATAAAATAGTCTTTACCGGCAGGTGAAACCTGGAAAGAACCGGAAACACATAAAGCGCCGTCAAGACAAAAATCAGGCTTAGGCACAAGAGTACGCCGAAGCATACCACCCGCACGCTGCCAGGGATGGCAATGTTCATACATGCCCACATATCCGCCGCCAAAAAAGTTCCCGCCGCCAGAATAATTATCCACAGCCCAGTGGCCTGCTTAAAGTTTTTTACAAAAGCTTTTACAAAACTTCTCCACACATATCCTTCTTCGTCGTCAGCCTGCTTTAAGGTAAACTGATACAGGGATGTGGTGGCGGCTCCTGCCGTAAGTAAGGGAAGTGAAAATATAAACCACAGGATTCCCAGAAAAAACACATCTGTGATCTTGTTCATAAAGCACCAAAACCGGTTTTCCGGATTAAACAGATAATTCATAGCACCTATCCTTTATCAGCAATTTTAATGCAGACTGCAAAGTGAGCAGTCCTGCCATAAGGAGATTTTTATGAAACTTTTTCAAAAAGCCCAAAAAAGCCTTTCCAAAGACATCGAAACTCTGAAAACTCTGTCCATGACTCAAAAATTCCGCTTCCTGTTGGATTATTACAAAGGATATGCTTTCATCCTTTTGTGTCTTATTCTAGCAGGGCTTTATCTGGCAGAAGTCTGGATGCAGGCCAGGCGTGAAACCGTCCTGGAAGGCTTTTTTACCAATGATGAAGAAAATCTGTTTCCTGCAGGCCGGATTTCCCAGGAGTTCTCCAGTTTTTTAGGACTTTCTTGGCAGCAGCAGGTTATATTTGATGACAGCCTGTATGTGGAACTGGGATCTTCCATTGACTATCACACTGCCAGCCAGGGGAAGATTGTGGCCTATGTTTCTGCCAGGGAATTAGATTTTCTTGTTACCACAAAAGATCTTACAGACTATTACAGCAAAAGTTTCCCTCTTTATGATTTGGAACAGCTCCTTCCTCCGGACCTGGCTGATCGGCTGGACAATAACATTTATTACATTCCTGATTCCAACGGAGTGACAAAAGCCTGCGCACTCAGCCTTCAGGGTTCCCGCTTTGCAGGAGAAACACATGCTCAGACGGCGTCCCCGCATTATCTTATGGTATTTTCCTATACAGAGCACCAAGATGCCGTCATACGTTTTTTGGAGTATGCCTTTGATGATAATCCCATAGTGCCTTAACTGCCAGAGATGTTTTTC
This sequence comes from uncultured Hungatella sp., assembly GCA_949879025.1. GTDB lineage: Bacteria > Bacillota > Clostridia > Lachnospirales > Lachnospiraceae > UBA3402. The sequence continues at coordinate 16,336 of CATLBO010000004.1, forward strand.
GCTGCTGCAGTGCCAGCGGGTTCATGTGCTCACCGGCTTGAAAAATCCATTTAGCAGCAGCCTTCCAGCACAGTTTTCATCTCTCCCAGAGACGCAAAGACAGCGTCTGGTTTTACTTGGGATTTTTCCAGATCTTCCGCCTTTGTCTCCCCTGTCATTACCAGGACTCCCCATGCGCCATGGTTTACCCCCGTGGCCACATCCGTATAAAGGCGGTCTCCTACAAAAGCTACCCTGTCCCTTTTCTCTCCGGTTCTCATCAGCACCATATCTACGGTTTCCCGGAAGGGTTTGCCCAGATATCTGGGTTTAACTCCCGTAGACGCAGTAATAGCGGCACAGAGTGCGCCGCAATCCGGTATAAAGCCATCTTCCGTAGGACAGTTTAAATCCAGATGAGTGGCTAAAAACAGCGCTCCGCTGCGGATAAATCCACAGGCTCTGCACAGCTTTTCATAGGTCAGCGCAGTATCGAATCCTACAACTACAATATCCGGAACAGGCTCCCCCTCTTTCCACAGGCAGATTTCCTCTTCCTGAAAGCTTTTTCTCAGCGCCTCCGTTCCTACCAGGTAAATCCTCTTACCATCATAGTTCTCCTTCAGGTATGCAATGGTCACATCCCCTGAAGTCATAATCTGGTCTCTTGTAATAGGACAGCCCATGTGAGACAGCCGATCCATATAAACTTCTGGCGATTGGGAAGAATTATTGGTAAAAAACAATACTCTGCGTCCCTTCTGCTCCACATACCGGACAAAATCAATGGCGCCTTCAATCACATGACTTCCCAAGTAAAAAGTACCGTCCATATCTAAAACAAATACCCCGATCTTTTCCAGCAGATCCGCCCGGTTCTGTGCTTGCCTGCTGCTGTCAGGCTTTTTATGTCTCTCCACGTTTTTCTCCATTCTGTCCTTTGGCTCCGGCCAGCAAAACGGCATCGGGAATATTAGGGGAAGTCCCGGTGCCGCCCAGCCGAAATCTATTATTAGGCAATCCGCAGTTTTCTGTCTGCTTAGCACCTGTACAATAACGGGCTAATGGGGATGCAGACAGGCATTCCTGCGTCTAAAGTCGATTTACACTCTTTGTAGCAATGATCTCCACGCCCGTTCCTGCACAATCCTTAATAAGAACCTGCCCTAAAGCCACCGGCGCATCTGCCCGAACTGCCTGGATCTCTTTCATCACATCAAAGATTTTTGATTTTGGAATGTCACTTTTTGTCTTTACAGATACTCTAGCAATTACTCCGTTATTTACTCTGATACTGGAGGTCACAATTCTGGTAGGGCTTAAAACTTCCTTTTTGGCATAATCTGCCCCTCTTGGGCACGTATTGCCGGTTACATTAATATCATCCCCATCTATAGTTACCGTTACCGGGCAGCCCAAAGGGCACCCAATACAAATCAGGTTCCTTGTTTCCATCACTCCACCTCCGTACAAATCTTAATCTGCTTAATTTCCGGATAACCTTCAAAGCTGCTCTTCTTAAGGACTACCTGCTCCATTTCGCCTGGAGCGAGAACCTTTTTCTTCTTTCGGGAAATCAGCTTGTCATCATAGTATATGGCAATATAGCGATCCTTATAAACGTCAGCCACGCGGAAACGCACTGTCACAGAGTCTTTCATCGTATCGACGTTTAAAACCTGAGGTACTGTATAGCGAACGCCGTTTTCTGCAAGAAGAGGCACTTTATGGGCATTTTCCTTCTTTTTGCCCTCTTTTACATATGTCGCTGCATTCTCACCTGCCAAGGCTGCCTCCTGAGATACAAAATCTACCAGATCATGCACATGAAGCACATTGCCGCAGGCATAAATGCCTTCCGCTTCTGTCTCAAGACAGTCATCTACATTTGGGCCGGAGGTAACCCGGTTCATAGAAACTCCTGCTCCTTTGGACAATTCATTTTCTGGAATCAATCCCACGCTTAGAAGAAGAGTGTCACAGGAATAATGTTCCTCTGTTCCCGGAATCGGATTGCGGTTTGCATCTACTTCAGCCAAAGTGATGCCAGTAAGGCGTTCTTTGCCTTCAATATTTATGATGGTATGGCTTAACTTTAAAGGAATGCCATAATCATCAAGGCACTGAACGATATTTCTCTTTAAGCCGCCGGAGTAAGGCATCAGCTCGGCTACCACCTTGACCTTTGCTCCCTCCAGTGTCATGCGTCTTGCCATAATCAGGCCAATATCGCCGGAACCAAGTATTACTACCTCTTTTCCAACACAGTATCCCTCAATGTTCATAAGACGCTGGGCTGTTCCTGCAGAGTAAATTCCTGCCGGACGGTATCCTGGAGTGTTCAAAGCTCCTCTGGGGCGCTCCCGGCAGCCCATAGCCAAAATTACAGCCCCTGCCTGAATCGTTACCAGGCCTTCTTCTTTGTTGATATATGTAACTTCTCTGCCTCTATTTATGTCAACTACAATCGTATTCAGCTTATAGGGAATCTTTTCCTCTTCAACCATAGCAATATAACGGGAAGCATATTCCGGCCCGGTCAGTTCTTCTTTAAACGTATGAAGCCCGAAGCCATTATGAATGCACTGGTTTAAAATGCCTCCAAGCACTCCGTCACGCTCCAAAATCAGAATATCCTGGATTCCGGCTTTTCTCGCCGCTGCCGCTGCAGATAATCCTGCAGGACCTCCGCCAATGATTACAATATCATGATGTGTCATCTTTTTTCCTCCTATGCTTCTTTGGTGATCATCTCAGAGCCGGGCTGATTTTTACAAATTTCTTCCATGGGGATTCCTGTTTCCCGGGACAAAATTTCCATTGTCCTTGGGGTGCAGAATCCCGCCTGGCAGCGCCCCATTCCCTGACGCACTCTCCTCTTGATTCCATCCAGGGATCTTGCTCCCAAAGTCCTGCGGATGCTGTCTACAATCTCGCCCTCGCTGACATTCTCGCATCGGCACACAATGGTTCCATAGTCCGGGCGCTCTTTAATCAATGCAGCCCTTTCCTCCCTGCTCATGGCAGCAGCATGGGGAATGCCTTTTCTCGTAGCAATAAAGTCTTCCTTTTTCTGGGCTCCTGACTTTTTGGCAATCAGCTCTGCCAGATATACTCCTATCGCCGGCGCACTGGAGAGTCCCGGTGATTCAATTCCTGCCGCATCAAAGAAACCTTCTGCTGCTTCTCCAATAATAAATTCATCATGAGTTTCATGAGCTCTCAGGCCGGAGAAGGAAGTAATTACCTGGCGGTAAGGAATGTTTTTCACGCTGATTGCAGACTTTTGCATAGCTTCTGTCAATTCCTTGGCCGTGGTATAAGTTCCCTCCTTATCCTCAATATCCGTAGCTGTAGGCCCGATCAGAAGATTGCCGTGGATCGTAGGCGCAACTAAGATTCCCTTGCCGTATTTACCCGGCAGCTGGAAAATGGTCTTGTCCACATGTTTGCCAGCCTCCTGATCTAACAGACAGTAATCGCCTTTCCTAGGGATAATCTGAATCTTTTCCTCACTTACCATATTATGGAATACATCCGCATATACTCCTGCAGCATTTACCACAAATCTGGTTGTAATATCCTCTTTTCCTTTTACTGCCAGTTTATATCCGCCTTCTATTCTGGCAATGTCTGTTACCTCTGTAAGGAATCTGAATTCCACTCCGTTGTCGCAGGCGTTCTCTGCCAATGCAATCGTCAGTCCAAATGGACACACAATTCCGCCTGTAGGAGCATACAAAGCTGCCACTGCTTCGTCCGTAATATTAGGCTCCATGGCCCGCACTTCGTCTCCGCTTATGATCTTCAAATCCGGAACCTGGTTGGCCACACCTCTCTCATAAAGGGCCTGAAGAGCAGGCCTGTCCTCCTCTGAAAAGCACAGAACCAGAGAACCGTTCCTGCGGAACGCAAAATCCAAATCCTCAGACAATTTGCCCATTAAACGGTTCCCTTCCACGTTCATTTTAGCCTTCAGGGAACCTATTGCCGCATCATAGCCTGCATGGACAATGGCGCTGTTGGCTTTGGATGTTCCGGAACACACATCTTCCGCCCTTTCCACCAGGCATACTTTCAGCTGATATCTGGACAATTCCCTGGCCACTGCAGCTCCTGTTACGCCGCCGCCAATAATCGTTACGTCATACTGCAATCCACTCATATCGTCTCTCCTTTTTTCATACACTGTTTCGGCTTACCCGTCACAGTATTTCTACATGCTTTACACATACCATGCCTCGGATACTTTCCAGGACATTATGCCTCTGGCTGCGGCTATGTACCTCAATGCAGATAATTGCATTTGGTCCTTCCCCTTTTATTTTACTTTTGCTCAGCTCCATGTTGCAGATCTTCACTTCCATCTTGTGAATCCTTTCCATAAATTCTGATACGGACTCATTGTTTGGAAATTCAATATACAAATCAAACACTTTTGCATACATAAGCAGCTTTGTGTCCAGCCTGGTCAGGAGCTTTAAGGTGACCATCACCAGAATCAAGGTAATAAATGCACCCTTCACAAATCCAATTCCCACTGCCAGTCCAAGGCAGGCACATGCCCACAGACCTGCCGCTGTCGTCAAACCGCGGATCTGATTCTTGCCGGTAACAATAATGGTTCCAACTCCCAGAAAACCAACACCGCTGATTACCTGGGCTCCCATACGGGCAATATCCATATTGCCTTCAAAGTTCATCTTAATGTACTGTCCGGTCATCATCACAAGCGCCGCTCCAAGACATACAAGAGTATGAGTCTTAATCCCTGCTCCCCGCCGCTTAAGTGCCCTGTCAATGCCAATGACTGTACCGATGATTAAAGCAGAAACCATGCGGATGATCATTGCCGTAGTAGACCATCCTTCTGCTGCCGACATGAGCTTACTTAACATTTTTCACCTGTTCCTTTCTCCTGCAGTATGAAGGCATTCCCCGCTTAAGGGCTTAAGATGTCTGCTTCTATGGTGTAAAGCGAAAAAAAGAGCAAGGTAAATCTATGGACTAATTCCATAAATCATACCTTGCTGCTCTCATCTCACAGGTAATTATCTATCTACTGATTATCCTACCATATCTGCCATAATCCGTCAAGTATTGATAAAATATTATCACATCCTTGAAATTTCAGAAAAAATTTTATCTTTATTCATCTTCCGCCCATGCCAGAGCGCATCGCACAGCCCTTTTCCATCCCTTCAAAAGCTGTGACCGCTGCTCTTCATCAATTTTTTTGTCAAAGTACCTGTCAATCTGCCAGTTCTTTACAATCTCCTTCTTGTCTTTCCAGTACCCCACAGCCAGCCCGGCCAGATATGCCGCTCCCAAGGCCGTTGTCTCAATACACTGGGGCCGCGCAATCCTGGCACCCAGCAAATCAGCCTGGAACTGCATGAGAAAATCATTGGCGCTTGCGCCGCCGTCTACCTTTAGCTCTCTCATGGGAATACCTGAATCCTGCTCCATGGCTTCTAAAAGGTCGCTGACCTGATAAGCCAGGGACTCCACGGTTGCCCGGATAAAATGTTCTTTGCTGGCTCCCCGGGTAAGGCCTACAATGATTCCTCTTGCATAGGGGTTCCAATAAGGAGCTCCCATGCCTGCAAATGCAGGTACCACATAGACTCCCGCCGTGTCTGGCACAATGCTGCAGTATTCCTCTGTCTGGGCCGCTGTCCGTATCATGCGCAGTTCATCCCGAAGCCACTGAATGGCAGCTCCAGCTACAAACACACTTCCTTCCAAAGCATACTCCACATGATCCTCCATTCCTACGGCAATGGTGGTAAGAAGCCCATGTTCTGATTTTACCGCTTTCCCTCCAGTATTCATCAGCATAAAGCAGCCGGTTCCGTACGTATTTTTCACATCTCCTGTTTCAAAACAGCACTGGCCGAACAAAGCTGCCTGCTGATCTCCTGCCGCTCCGGCAATAGGCACATTTCCTGCCAGCACGGAACTGTTGGTATAGCCATAGATGCAGCTTGAGGGCTTCACCTGAGGCATCATGGAAGCAGGAATTTTAAAATAGTCCAGCAGCTCCTGATCCCAGCACAGCCGGTGAATGTCAAACAGCATGGTTCTGGCAGCATTGGTATAGTCAGTGACAAATACCTCCCCTTTCGTCAGGTTCCAGATAAGCCAGGTATCCACAGTTCCAAACAGCAGCTGGCCTTGCTCTGCCTTCTCTCTTGCGCCCGGAACCTGATCCAGAATCCAGGCGATTTTACTCCCTGAGAAATACGCATCCGGAATCAGGCCTGTCACTTCCCGCACCCTGTCCTCCAGTCCGTCTTCCTTCAGCTTGTCAATCATAGGCGCCGTTCTCCTGCACTGCCATACAATAGCATTATAGACCGGCATTCCTGTAGTTCTGTCCCACACAATGGTGGTTTCCCTCTGGTTGGTAATGCCAATCGCCGCAATGTCTTCTCCATGGGCTCCGATATTGGCCATGGACGCCATCATTACGCTGAACTGAGAAGACCAGATTTCCATAGGATCATGCTCCACCCACCCTGGTTCTGGATAAATTTGCGTAAATTCTCTCTGGGCAACGCTCCGAATCTCTCCCTTTTCATCAAACAGAATGCAGCGGGAACTGGTAGTGCCCTGATCCAAAGCCATTACATACTTTGCCATTAAATATCCTCCTCCGTTGTAAAAAATAATTGTAATCCCCTGACGCCGACATAAAAAAGAGCAGAGAACCATACGGACTATCCGTACCAGCTCCCCACTCGTCTTCTCTCTTGGCAACGTTGTATTAAGCCTAACACATTTTTCCGGCAAATGCAACCGCTAAATCCCTATAATCTTCCTTCGGAATTCCCGGAGCACTTTCCATGCCTGCAGCACCATAGTAGGAAGAAATGCACATACCCCTACTACAACCAGCTGCCCGGCGCTTAAATCAGAAACCGCAAACAGTACCTGCAGCCCCGGCGCAAAAAGTACTGCTCCCAAAAGCAGCACTCCCGCTTCAAAAGCCATTACCGTGTAAAGGTTACTTCCGATTCCCAGGTGGAAAATAGAATGGCTGCTGCGGCAGTTAAATCCATGGAACAGCCTTGCCAATGTCAATGACGCAAATGCCATGGTGCTTGCCACAGCATCATTGCCCTGTGTCAGCCCGGTGCGGTAGGCATACATGGTACATACTGCAATCAGCCCGCCCTGAATCAGAATATCCCGAAGGAACCGCCTGGTCAGAATCCCCTGCTTTGGGTCTCTGGGCGGCTGGTTTAAAAGTTCTCCCTCTGGCTGCTCCATGCCGATAGCAATGGCAGGAAGGGAATCTGTCAGAAGATTAATGAACAGCAGGTGGACCGGAGCAAACGGCAGCGGCAGAGACATAACTGTGGTGTAGAGTACACAGAAAATTCCCGCCATATTGCCTGACAGCAAAAATTCTATGGCGTTTCGGATGTTCCTGTACACATTCCGCCCATTGGACACTGCTTTTATAATGGTTGCAAAGTTATCATCTGCAAGAATCATGGAAGCCGCATCTTTCGAAACTTCGGTTCCCGTCTGTCCCATAGCCACACCGATATCTGCCTGCTTTAAGGCAGGGGCGTCATTAACTCCGTCTCCGGTCATTGCAACAATCTGTCCTTTATCCTGCCATGCTTTTACAATCCTGAGCTTATGTTCCGGGGAAACTCTTGCATACACGCTGATATTTCCTATTCTCTCCATCAGCTCTCTTTTGTCCATGGAGTCCAGCTGGGAACCGGAAACCGCTTCTTCTCCTTCCCTTATGATTCCAATCTGCCTGGCTATGGACATTGCTGTCACTTTGTGATCCCCTGTAATCATTACCGGCTTTATTCCTGCCCGCCGGGCATTCATAACTGCTTCCCTTGTTTCGGAACGAGGTGGGTCCATCATAGCTGCCATGCCGAGAAATACCAGTTCCCGCTCCAGTTTTTTCTCCCCCGGCAAAACATCATTTCCATTTAAAGGCCGGTAAGCCAGAGCCAGAACCCGCAGCCCCTGACGGGAACAAGCATCATGAAGCCTTATAAGATCCCGTTTATCTCCAAAAGTAATCGTTCGCACTTGTCCCCTGTCATCAATCCGGGTGCTTTTATCTAAAAGGATATCCATTGCCCCCTTTACAAGGAGCATCTGTCCCTGAGGAAGCCTGTGAATGGCACTCATAATTTTTCTTTCGGAATCAAAAGGAATTTCCCGGCTTCGGGGAAAACATCTCCGCAGCTCTTCCGGCGCCATACCGCAGCGCTGTACCAGATGAAGCAGTGCCAGCTCTGTGGCATCCCCCACCTCCTGATCCCTCTTTGCATCTGCATCATTTGCCAATCCGCAGATCTGCAGAAAAAGACGGTGCTGATCATTTCCTTTTTCCAGCAGCTCCGGCGGCAGCAGTTTTCCGTTCAGTTCCACCTGCTCCACCGTCATTCGGTTCTGGGTCAAAGTTCCGGTCTTATCTGTACAGATAATCGAAACGCAGCCTAGGCTTTCCACCGCTTTCAGGTCTTTGATGATAGCCTGTTCCTTTGCCATCTTCTGTGTTCCCATAGCTTGGACAATGGTTACGATGGAACCCAGAGCCTCCGGAATGGCAGCTACAGCCAATGCCACGGCAAACATAAGGGAATCCAGCATAGCCATTCCTCTGTACATGCTCAACACAAATACCACCAAGCATATTACCATAATTGCCGCTGCCAGCCGGCTTCCGAACTGATCCAGGCTGACCTGGAGAGGAGTCTTCTTTTCTTCTGTGCTGCTCATCATGGAAGCAATACGGCCTATTTCCGTCTCCATCCCGGTTTCCGTCACCACTGCCACCCCCCGGCCGCCGGTTACCAGGGAACCGCTGTACACCATATTGGTGCGGTCTGCCAGAGACATCTCCCCGGACAAAGGCCGAATCTGTTTTAAAACAGCATCTGACTCTCCTGTCAGCGAGCTTTCATTAATCTGCAGAGCCACACTTTCCAGAAGTCTGCCGTCGGCCACCACCAAATCCCCGCTTTCCAGATACAGGATGTCTCCTGGCACTACCTCTCTCGATGGAATCTGAATTTTCGTTTTGTCCCGCAGCACCACTGCCAGCGGAGATGACAGCGACTTAAGACTCTCAAGGGACTTCCGGGCTTTCTCGTGCTGAATGGTTCCCAGAACCGCATTCAGGGTTATTACTGTAAAAATTACAATCGTACTTTCCAGGCTTCCTGTCAGCATGGAAATCACGGCAGCGCCTATTAAAATAATAACCAGGAGATCCTGAAACTGCTCTAAAAATACTTTCCACACAGGTTTTCGGCCTGATTCTCTCAGAACATTCGGCCCATACTGCTTTTCTCTCTTCTTCGCCTGCTTTTCTGTCAGTCCCTGGTTCCCAGCGTCAAGCAGGTCCAGTGTTTCCCTTCCCGTACATTGATACCAATTCTTCATGCCAAATGCTCCTTTCCGTTATTCCATGTTTATGCGGAAACAAAAAAGAAAGACCACTGCCTTGTATTTTCCCCTGTTTTTCGATATACTTAGGGATATCTTTTTATGACATTGGCTGTGCCGGCCAAATCCGGCATAAAGGAATCTTTTAAAACCATCCTAAAGAAAAGGAGATTATTATGGAAAAAATAACCAGTTTCACCATTGATCATCTGCGTCTGCTGCCCGGAGTTTATGTATCTCGCAGGGATCAGGCAGGTGATACTACAGTTACCACGTTTGACATCCGCATGACCCGTCCCAACTTCGAGCCTGTAATGAATACGGCGGAAGTCCATGCTATGGAGCATCTGGGAGCTACATTTTTAAGAAATGATCCTGAATTTAAAGACCGGGTTCTGTATTTCGGCCCTATGGGATGCCGTACTGGGTTTTATCTGCTTTTGTTCGGACATTACCAGTCCTGTGATATTATTCCTCTTATGACACGGATGTTTGAATTTATCAGGGATTTTGAGGGCGATATACCGGGAGCCGCTGCGAAAGACTGCGGCAATTATTTGGATATGAATCTGCCTATGGCGAAATTCCTGGCGGATAAGTATTTAAAGCAGGTTCTTAGACAGATTTCGGAAGAAAGACTGGTTTATCCAGCTGATTAAGTTATCACTCAGAAAAGCCAGTAAACCTCTTTTCAGGTTCAAGTCTGCCGGATATTCGGCAGACTTGAACCTGAAAAGAGCATGGAACTGACATGTAAAAGCAGGATTCACCTGTCAGGTGATGTGGTTTGTATCATGCTTACTCACAGCTTTTAACATTTTACACTTCAAAAATCAAATCACCATAACTTGGAAATGGCCACAGCTCTTTATCCACAATCATTTCCAGCCTGTCTGCAGGTGCCCTGAGAGCTTCCATAACAGGAACTGCCTGATCATGGTATGCGTGAGCGCGGGTACAGGCATCTTCAATTGCGCTGCATTTTGCCGTCAGGTCTTCCAGGGAAGCCAGGGCCTTCTTCATATCTGAAAGCAGCGCCGAGGTTTCTACCAAAAGCTCTGTCTGTGCGGTGACATCTGCTGCGCCATCCGGACATGCTCCTTTCACTGCATTTATGGATTTAGCCAGTTCCGTAGTATATCTGATAACTGCAGGTATAATCTGCTTACCTGCCATGTCGATCATAGTTCTGGCCTCAATATTAATTGCTTTTCCATAGGCATCATACTCCACTTCTGCCCGGGACATCAGTTCCGCTCTGGTAAATACGCCAAAGGTTTCATACAATTTTACTGCCTTTTCAGTGGTAAGAGCTGAAATGGCATCTACCATGGATCTGATATTGGGAAGCCCTCTGTTTTCAGCCTCCTGAACCCAGGCGTCAGAATACCCGTTCCCATTAAATATGATTCTGCGGTGTTCCGCCAGCAGGCTTTTTATCATGTCATGAACAGCAGACTCAAAATCCTCTGCCTGTTCCAGTTCATCGGCTGCCTCTTTAAACGCCTCTGCCACAATAGTGTTCAGAACCACATTTGGCGGTGCAACGGAATCAGAGGAGCCTACCATGCGGAATTCAAATTTGTTGCCTGTAAACGCAAAAGGTGATGTACGGTTTCTGTCTGTAGCATCTTTATCTAAATCCGGAAGCGTGGCAATGCCAGTCATCAATTTCCCTCCGCTTTTAGAATGAGTCGCTTCCCCTGTGCTGCACAGCTGATCAATGACATCCTCCAGCTGCTCTCCCACAAAAATAGAGATAATGGCCGGCGGCGCCTCGTCTGCTCCCAACCTGTGATCATTGCCCACATCAGAGGCAGACTCACGCAGAAGATCAGCGTGAATATCAACAGCCTTCATAATGCACCCCAGTACTAAAAGAAACTGAATATTTTCGTGAGGGGTCTCCCCTGGATTTAAAAGGTTTATACCGTCATCGGAAATTAAAGACCAGTTATTATGTTTTCCGGAGCCGTTTACTCCAGCAAAAGGTTTCTCATGAAGCAGGCATGTCATGCCGTGACGGCCTGCTACCTTTTTCAAAGTCTCCATCACCATCTGATTATGATCTACAGCCAGGTTAACTTGATCATAGATAGGCGCCAGCTCATGCTGGGCCGGAGCCGCCTCGTTATGCTGGGTCTTGGAGGTAACACCCAGTTTCCATAGTTCCTGATTTACTTCTCTCATATAGCCGCCGATCCGTTCCCGGATAGCGCCAAAATAGTGGTCCTCCAATTCCTGCCCCTTAGGCGGCCGGGCCCCGAATAATGTGCGGCCTGCATAGATCAGGTCTTTTCTTTGAAGATATTTTTCCCGGTCAACCAGGAAATATTCCTGCTCCGGCCCCACAGAGGGAACCACTCTCTTGGCATTTGTATTGCCGAACAGTTTTAAGATGCGCAGAGACTGTTTGTCAATTGCCTGCATGGAACGGAGAAGAGGTGTCTTCTGATCCAGCGCTTCACCTGTATACGAACAAAATGCTGTGGGGATGCACAGGGTAACGCCCAGTGTATCCTCCCTTAAAAATGCAGGGGAGGTGCAGTCCCACATCGTGTATCCCCTGGCTTCAAATGTGGCCCGCAGGCCGCCTGATGGAAAAGAGGATGCATCCGGCTCACCTTTAATCAGCTCTTTGCCGGAAAATTCCATAATTACCTTTCCCTCTGTATCAGGAGCAGAGATAAAAGAATCGTGTTTTTCCGCTGTAACTCCTGTAAGCGGCTGGAACCAATGAGTGTAATGTGTTGCACCTCTGTCAATAGCCCAGTCCTTCATAGCGTGGGCTACTGCATCCGCAATGGATGGGTCCAGTTCCGCACCGTCCTCAATGGTCTTTTTTAGTTTCTTAAAAACACCTTTCGGAAGGTAATCCCTCATAACCGTCTCATTAAATACATTTTTGCCAAAAAGCTCCACAACATTTACAATCTCGCTCACGTTTTCTCCATCCTCTCCTTTTCCTGCTTCTTCATTCTATGTAAGGTATTCCTGTATGACGCCTATATAAAAAGTGGCGTTCTCCCCGAAATCAGGAGAACGCCGCTGTACATTACTTCGATGACACAATAACTGAATTTACAATTTTATTCCCGGCGGCAGCTTACGCTTTTCCTACGGAACCGAACAGTTCCATCTTCTCTTTCACTGTAGCCTTAATGGCATCTGCTCCTGGCGCAAGAAGCTTTCTCGGGTCAAATCCCTTGCCCTGCTGATCTCTGCCTGCCTCAATGTATTTGCGGGTAGCTTCTGCAAATGCCAGCTGGCACTCTGTGTTTACATTGATCTTGGCAACCCCAAGGCTAATAGCCTTCTTAATCATGTCAGCCGGAATTCCTGTCCCGCCGTGAAGTACCAGAGGCATATCGCCTACTTTCTCCTTAACAGCTGCCAGAGTTTCAAAGCTTAAGCCAGCCCAGTTTGCCGGATATTTGCCATGAATGTTGCCGATGCCTGCTGCCAGGAAATCAATTCCCAGATCCGCAATAGCCTTGCACTCATCAGGATCAGCACACTCGCCTGCACCTACGACGCCGTCTTCCTCACCGCCGATGGAGCCAACCTCTGCCTCCAGAGAAAGCCCCTTATCTTTGCAGATCTTAACCAGCTCTGTGGTTTTTGCCACATTCTCTTCAATGGGGTAGTGGGAGCCGTCAAACATAACAGATGAAAAACCTGCCTCGATACACTTTAAACATCCGTCATAGCTGCCGTGATCCAAATGAAGCGCTACCGGAACCGTGATATTCAGCTCCTCCAGCATTCCGTTTACCATGCCTACAACTGTCTTGTAGCCTGTCATATACTTGCCTGCGCCCTCAGATACCCCCAGGATCACGGGAGACTTCAGCTCCTCTGCTGTCAGCAGAATAGATTTGGTCCACTCCAGATTGTTGATGTTGAACTGGCCTACGGCATACTTGCCTTCTCTTGCTTTTTCAAGCATGTCTCTTGCTGATACTAACATAATCAAAACCCTCCATCTCTTATAATTGTACTACATCTGCCGGCAGAGCCTGCATTTGTTTTAAGTATACAACATTCTATAAAATTTGAAAAGATGATTTAGAATTATATTCCTAAAATTTCCGCTACTGTTTTCTTCATTTCCTTGATATCACATTCTCTGGTATGGCGGATCTGCGCAGAACGGATCTCTTCCACAGCCTGCGGAATCTCCAAGCCGGTAACTTCATGCAGGCTGTCAATTACAGAAAACTCATCTTCGGACAGATCTTCCCCTACAATGGCCTCCATTACACTTCTTGAAAACTTGTACGGACTGGCCGTTGATGCGATAACTGTTTTGGCAGCATCAGAAACATCTGCCCTGTATTTCTCGTACACCGCACATGCAACACCAGTATGGGTATCCAATACATAGCCTGTATCTTCGTATAATTTTCTGATGGCGTCCTTATCTTCCTGCTGGGTAGCAAAGCCTCCTATAAAATCAGCCATCCTCTGCCTCATAGCCTCACTGACTGTATAAGTTCCGTTTTCTGCCAGGGAAGCCATCAGATCTGCAGTCTGGCAGGTATTGCATCCTGTGCTTAAATAAACCAGTCTTTCCAGGTTGCTGGAAATCAGAATATCCATAGACGGGGATATGGTCAGTAAAAAATCCCTGTTTTTGTCATAAGTTCCTGTTTGGAAGAAATCATACAGCACCTTATTGTCATTGGAAGCACAGATCAATTTATCAATAGGCACTCCCATCTGTTTTGCAAAATATGCCGCCAGAATATTACCGAAATTGCCTGTTGGAACCGTTACATGAATCTTCTCGCCTTCCCCAATCTCCCCGTTGTTCAAAAGCTGCCCATAAGCATACACATAGTAAACAATCTGCGGAATCAGCCTTCCTATATTGATAGAGTTGGCAGATGAAAGCACAAATCCTTTGTCAGCAAGCTCCTTACCAAATTCTTTATCGGAAAAAATATGCTTTACCCCGGTTTGGGCATCGTCAAAGTTGCCGTGAATAGCCACTACGGCTGTATTATTTCCTTTCTGGGTAACCATCTGCAGTTCCTGTACCCTGCTGACTCCGTCCTTTGGATAAAATACGATTATTCTGGTTCCCGGCACATCTGCAAACCCCGCCATAGCCGCCTTGCCTGTATCCCCTGATGTTGCGGTAAGAATCACTATCTCCTGCTCTACATGATTTTTTTTGGCAGCTGTTGTCATCAAATGAGGCAGAATCGACAAAGCCATATCTTTAAATGCAATGGTACTGCCATGAAACAATTCCAGATAGTATGCATTGCCTGCCTTTACCAAAGGTGCAATTACTTCTGTATCAAACTTATTGTCATAAGCGCAGTTTATGCATTTTTTTAATTCTTCTTCCGTAAAATCTGTAAGAAACAGCTTCATAACCTCATATGCTGTATCCTGGTAAGACTTTCCGGCCAGTTGTTTCATACTCTGTTCCAGCTTCGGTATCTCTGTGGGCATAAACAGTCCCCCATCGCAAGCCAATCCCTTTAAAATGGCCTGGGAAGCAGTTACATTCTTCTCTCCTCCCCTGGTACTCTGGTAAAGTATATTCATCATAGATATCCTTTCTTAGCTTTCCTGATTGTTTTTTATAGATGTCGTTCATTTTACCATGTTTCTACTGGGAGTGCAATGAAAAAGCTGCCTTCCATTCAAATACCAGGGTTAACAGCCACAAATATTCCTGATAAAAAGGATGCCCCTCAAAAATTGCAAAGCTGTCCACCATGCTTTCATAATACCACGCCTGCAGTTTCTTGTCCTTGGCCCTGAATTTCTGCCAGATTTCGTCCCCTACCACCATATAGTCCTTTGCTGTACTCCTGAGATTGCTTAGCTTGTCCCCAAAGGCAAGGATCTTGTCCTCTTTTTTGGCATTGATCAGTCTGTTAATGGTTGCCTGTTTCCGCTCTATCCAGCTTTTCGTCTTATCCTCACTTTCTTTCTTAACCAGCTGCGCAATGCGGGTTCCGAATTCCTGCTCCAGTTCCTGGTAACTTACCCCGGCATCCTCAATCACATCATGAAGATATGCCGCAGCAATAATGTCTTTATCGTCAGTCATCAATGCAACGATCATGGCCACCTCCATAGGGTGGGAAATATACGGAATCTTACTTCCTTTCCTCAGAGCACCATCATGGGCTCTGGCGGCAAATTCTGCTGCTTTCCTAATCATAGGGCTCCTCTCTGTTTCCGCTTGCGGGGATTTTCACTGCCTGCTGCTTTCTCCAAACTTTTCTAATTCAAAGACTAAAACCGATACATTATCTTACCACAACTTCAAAGAATTTAGAAGATAAACTTGTAAGAACCTCTGTTTTCTGATATGCTATAGTAACAGTTCAAGCTGGCTTACGTCCGTTTGTACTCGCCATATAAAAGGAGGAGCACAGGCATCCCGTTTGCTGCGAAACGGATTTCATTGACCGGCTGCCTTAACAGTTCAGGCTTCTGAACTGTTGCATACTGTAAGTGATACATCTGCAAAGGAGGTCTTTCTTGTTATGAGCCAACATACATACCGTTCTTCACGTCCATCACGTCCTTATAAGTACAGCAACCCATTCCCCAGCTCAGATCTGGTTCAGCTGCTGCTTTTTTTTATACTGCCTTTTATTGCAATAAACAGTATTATTTTTTTCCTGGTTACTACAAAACCAAAATACGAAGTGGTAATCGAAGGAACCAATGATTATCGAACTACAGATGTAACCTTTACCATTAAGTCCATTATGCCGCTTAAGGAAGTAACTATAAAGATGGATTCAGAGCCTTTGGATCTGGTTAAAATAGGTAAAAAAACATACCGCGCCACCATAAGCCATAATGGTTCCCTTGAAGTGTATATGAAAAACTTTAACGGCATGGCTCTTCTGGAATATGAGCATATTGACATTCTGGATGATGAACCGCCTGCCATAGAGGATTACGTTTCCGAAGATGGGCTGCTTTCTTTTACAGTTGTAGATGTCCAGTCTGGCATTGATTATGCTTCCATTATGGCCCACACCTCCTCCGGACAGCAGATTCTGCCTTTAAGCGTAGATAAAGCTACAGGAAGGGTCTCCTTTCAGATGGATCCCAACGGACTGTCCGTATCCGTCAGAGATATGTCCGGCAATGAATACCTGACCACGTTTTCCCTTAATGAGCTGCCTCCCAGTGAGACAGGAGAAGTTCCCTCAGAAAGCTCTGAGGGAACCGTATAGCATCTCTTTTCTTTACCGAAAATATGTTTCTGCCGGAGATTCGCCACCTGTGCCGATCTCCGGCTTTCTGCATCATAGTCCTCTCAACTCCTGCAGGCATATTTTTTCTAAAAGGATAATCAGTTCTCTTGACATCTGCCATAAACAGCATTCAGCATTCTGCATCTTTCTCTGATTTCCGGCGTAAATTCCCCCTTTTTCAGCCTCCATGTCCAGTTGTCTCCAAGAGTAGACGGCGTATTAATGCGTCCCTGTTTTCCAATGCACAGATAATCCTGCAGCGGAACAACTGCTAAATCTGCCACACTAGCCACAGCCAGCCGTATGAAATCCCAGGAAATTTCCTCTTCCGGCGTATGAACATTATTCAGGTATTCTCTGGCAAACTGCTTTTCGCCTTCATCCATCGTCTCATACCATCCCCGAACAGTATCATTATCGTGAGTTCCTGTATAAACGACACAGTTATGACCATAAAAATATGGCAAATAAGTACTCCTCTCCCCGGTGCTGAACGCAAACTGCAGCACTTTCATCCCCGGAAATCCTGTTTCATCCAGCAGCTTATGCACACTGGGAGTTAAAAAGCCCAGATCCTCCGCAATAATATTCACTTGGCCAAAGGTTTCTCTCATGGTGTCAAAAAGTTTAATCCCTGGCCCCTTTTCCCATGTTCCATTAACAGCCGTTTCCTCGTCTGCCGGAATAGCATAATACTCATCAAATCCCCGGAAATGATCCACTCTCACTACGTCATACAGTTCAAAACTGTATTTCATTCTCTGCATCCACCAGTTAAATCCTGTTTTTTTATGATAATCCCAATCATATAATGGGTTGCCCCACAGCTGTCCTGTTGCAGAAAATGCGTCCGGCGGGCATCCTGCCACTGCCTTGGGCAGATTTTCCTCATCAAACTGAAACAGTTCCGGATGGCTCCAGCTGTCAGCGCTGTCAAATGCCACATAAATAGGGATATCTCCAATAAGCCGAATTCCGCTTTTATTGGCATAGTCTTTCAGCTTCCTCCATTGTTTCAAAAACATAAGCTGCTGAAACTCATAAAATTGAATCTCCTCTGCCAAAAGCTTTCTATACTCTTTTATAGCTTCCCCTTTCCGAAGCCTTATGTCCCTGTCCCACTGAATCCAGCTCTCTCCCTTAAAATGACATTTTAAAGCAGCATAAAAACAATAATTCCTTGTTTCCTCAATCAGTTCCTTCTCAAACAGGATATCAGCATGGACGTTTCTGTCCTCCATTTGACTCTTCCACCGTAAAAATGCCTTTTTCAGCAGCAAAAAACGGCTCTCATATAATTTTCCGTAATCAATATGAGTGTTATCTTCACCGAAATCTGACTTCCGGCATTCCTGCTCTGTCAAAAGCCCTTCCTTTATCAGCTGCTCCAAGTCAATAAAATAAGGGTTTCCTGCAAACGCAGAAAATGACTGGTAGGGGGAGTCTCCATATCCTGTAGGTCCCAGCGGCAGAATCTGCCAATAACTCTGCCCTGCCTCCTTTAATTGGTCTACAAATTCATATGCTTCCCTTGAAAATGCTCCGATACCGTATTTTGACGGCAGACTGGCTATGGGCAGCAGAATTCCGCACTCTCTCATGCCCTGTTCCTCCTCTTCTCTTGCTTTTCTTATCATACCAGAAAATTTCACTTTTTTAAAGTATTAGAGCGTTTTTGATGTCTCTGGATAGAAATCCACAAGAGCGGAAGAAGAATCAAAATAATTCCAACTGAAAACACCACCTGCTCCAGACTGATCTGCAGTTTTGCCTTTTTTATCTGCTGTTCTGTCTGAATGCATTCTGCCGCACCAGGAGTTTCCAAAATATGAAGCCCCCATGTTTCCCTCTGGCTGCTATCCGGTGCCGATTCTGTCTCATCTGCTGCTTTCTCATATACCGCTTGCCAGGCCACACCCTGCACCGGCTCTAAAACCACCCTGCCGCCGTAAACTGCCCTGCAGTCGGCCACGTACTTTTCACCTGATGCTACGGCATTTCTGTAGATCTTTCCGTTCTCTCCAATCCACGTTTCTCCTGCCCATTTTACATCCTGAATCCGATAATAATCAGGATTGATCTGTGCCAGCATCAGCAATTCGTTCTCATAACCTGTAAACGGCTGATCCTCCTGCGCCGGAACCTGTACCCCGTTTATCTCATAAATCCGGGCATCCGCCTCCTCTACTGTAATCGGAAGCTCAAATCCTGGTACCCATCTCCAATTATAAAACTGTACATCTGTTATTGGGAAGCTCTTCTTATACTCCATTCCATATCTCTGGTCTGTCACCAAAATCTCTGCGGTGTCCGGAAGAGTATCCGTCTGTTCCACCTCCTCATAAACAATCGTGTCTTCCACGTCCTTTATCCCTTCTTCTGTCATGGCTGTCACCATCTGATAGGATTGGCGTATGTATTCCATATCTCCATAATAATAGGTTTCTGGCAATACCTCCGGCAGCTGGCTTTCTTTCTGGCATACATCTCCTGTCACTACAAGCTGCCCCTCCGGCTTCACTTCCACAGTCTGAGCATACGTTGAATTTGCTGCGGTCAGTCCCACTGCCAGGCTCAGGCACAAAACGGCTAAAAGCTTTCCGTTTTGCTTACCTTTCTTTACCATCCATGCCACTAAAAGACACATTCCTCCTGCATATGCCAGCCATCTGCAAAGGCCTGCATCCTCACCCTTATCCCCCATTTTAGGAATTCCTAAATTTGTAAAAGTCTGATACGACCTTTTTCCATGAGCCTCCATAACCGTCCAGTAGTTTGTATATACTTTTCCTGTCTTCTCTGGTTCCTTTCTTCTCTCCGTCTTTTCCTTATCTGGCGGTACATCGGGATGGGATGGCCTTTTCTGGTTTTCAACTTCTATGGTTATGGTTTTGGCATCTTTTGGAACCGTAAAGCGAATATTCTGCTCCATTATCCGATAGCCTGCAGGAGCCCTGTTTTCCCGTATAATGTACGATTGACCTGCCTGCAGTTTTCCCTCTATCAGATAGGGTGTCTCTGTACTGATCCAGGTTTCTGCTACCTCTCCTTCCAAAGTCCGTATTTCCAGACTTGCTCCTTTCAAATGCAATCTTGTCTTTTTGTCTGTCTTTACGACTCTTACTTTGGTGGTTTCGTCTCTCATAACCACCCGGTTAATGCTGCCGTCTTTAGAAACCGTAAATTTTATATCAGCCGCATATGCGTAGCCATCTGGTGCTGCTGACTCCCGCAATGTGTAAGTGCCTCCTGCTTTAAGCACACCCACCAGCTTAAAAGGTTTCTCTGTGGAAGTCCATTGGGCAATTATCTTCCCGCTTTCATCTAAAACTTCCATTTGTGCTCCGGGAAGTTCTTTATCCCCTGTAATATCAGTTTTGCTGACTTCCACATGGGTAGGCGCATCTCTCATCTCTATCCTGTCAATGTTTCCATCCAATGATACAGTAAAGCAGATGTCCTCGGCGTAGCTATATCCATCTGGTGCAGCCTCTTCATGAAGCCTGTAGGCTTCCCCCGCCTCTAGTGTTCCAATAATTTCATAGGGAGTTGAACCTGAGATCCAATCCTCCACCACATTACCGTCTTTATCAAGAATCTGCATCCTGGCAAATGGGATTTCTTCCTTTCCTGTAATATCCTTTTTGCTGAAGATTACATGGGTTTTTTTATCTTCCATTATAATCTCATTAACACACTCTCCTTCTGCAGCCTGAAAAAGAATGTCTTCTCCATAGCCATAACCTTTTGGCGCTGATTCCTCATGAAGGACATATGTTTCTCCCGATGTCAGTACTGTTTCCAGTAAATAGGGTTCTTTCCCTGATATCCATTCTTCCAAAACCGTTCCATCCAATTTGCGTACCTGCATCAGGGCGCCTTCCAGTTCATCCTGTCCTGCAATGTTTCTTTTACTAATAACAGTTTCCTGCTTTCTGTCCATGGCAGCTACACCCTCTATGGATACTTCATCACCAAGCAAAAACCGAAGTTTATAACTATCCCTCTTACTGCCGTCACTGTAATATGTGGTTTCCAGAATCTGGTACTGCAGCCCTTTTTGAAAAACTTCTGTCTGTGTATTGTCAGTCACTTCTTTGGAAAAGAATGCACAGGCTCCTGTATCTGCACCTGCCTGGCCTTTTAAGCTCCGTCCTTGCTCTAAATCCACAACCTCATAGTTAATATCCCGATAGATCTTTCCCGGGTCAATCGTCACAAACTCATTGGCAGACAAGGTAAGTATATCTCCGCTTCGAAGGCTTCCTTTCTTGCTTCCGTCATACGCATAGGTCCCTTTCATTTCCTCCCCTGACGCCTTGTATAAAAATATCTGAAAATCCTGCGGTCCATTGTTTTCGTCCCCTTTCTTCCCGGTTCCAGTCACCTCATAAAAGACCGTCAGTTTGTTTTTCTGCAATATGGGGACAGTTTTCTTTTCCTCTCTCCTTTTTCCCATACATTCCGAGCTCACAGCTACCGTCATCTCTTTTGTTTCAGGAAGCAGCTGTGATGCAAATTGAACCTGTCTGCTTTCTCCAGGCCTGACCTGCTCTAATACATACTGAATCTGTCCATCTTCCAGTTTTCCCTCTTCTGGGTCAATAACCATAACTCCTGATCCTGTTTTCACTGTCAGTGTTATATCCGCAGGATTATGAAAAGTATTCGTACAGGCAATAACTGTTGACACCATATCAGAGGTTTTCAGAACTCCCTGCCTGTGGTTTATGGTGATTTTGGGATTTTCCGGTGCCGCAGGATTCTCTACTTCTATCTGCGGCATTATCTCTGATGGTTCCCACGATTTAATTTCTGTCCCGTCCTCATGGGTAAGCTTTACGTTTACCCTGTCTGCCCTTCTGTCGGGAATTACCCAGGTTCCGTCTTTCGACAGATGGCATCTTCTTGTCATGCGTCCGGAAAGCTCCCTGGAGCCGTCACTGTAAACTGTAGTTTCTGTCAGGCGGTAAATTTCATTCTCCTTGATGCCGTCCCCTATTTCCAATATATGCCCGTCTCCTCCTGCTGTCCATGACGCAACTGCTTCCCCTTTTGCATTGTACAGTTCCATCTCTGCTTTTACCGCATAACGTCCCTGTATCTTAACAGAACGAATAATGTCACTTTTTTCATAAGTGTTAACAGTCACCATTCCCATCTGTCCGCCTATAGCACAGATTCTTCTACCGTCTGCTGACAATGTAAACACATATGGCTTCATCTGTTCATAACCTTTTGGCGCCCTCTTCTCCAATAGAACATAGGTTTCTCCCGCTGCCAGGCCTTCCAGCACATGGCTTTCTTCATGTCCGGTTATCCAGGTATCAGCTGGGTTTTCTGAGTCATAAACATATTGTCCGTGTTCGTCACGGCCAGTAACATGGCAGATCGCCAGCTGTGCTCCTGATACCCATTCCTTTGGGGATTCAAAATCCTGTTTCCTAATATAGACTCTTGTCTTTTCGTTTACTGCCTGAATCGTTTTATGTGCCTCCTGTTTATGTCCCCAGGAATCACCGTTATCATCAGGCTGAAACCAAAATGTATGTACCTGCTGGTCTGATGCGTATCCCAGAGGCGGTATTATTTCTTTTAAACAGTATTTGTAAGGCACAATCTTTCCGTTTTCTGACTGTTCCCCAACAGGTAAATCCGATACGATTATTTTTCCGTCCTGATCACTAAGCCTTCTTTCCAGAACCGGCTTTCGTTGTGTCCCTCTGTAAGCTGTAAGCTCAAATACTGCACCCTTTAGCAGCTTTCCTTCTTTATCTGTCTTGATTATTTCCAGTTTCCCCTGAACAGGTGTATTCCACGCCTGAATAATCTGAACCTGCTGATTTTGCTCATAAATTATTTTTATCGGTTCCATCAGGGTATAATAGTCTGGGCTTTCCTGCTCCACCAGATAATAGATACCAGCCGGAAGCTGAGTCAATTTGTGGGGCCTTTTGTCGCCTTTTTTCCATCCTTCAGGAATGCGTCCATTTATCTGATCCGCTTCTGTATAAACTCCGTCTGAACCGCTGACCCATTCTGCAGCCAAATATTGCGGCTCCTGAATCAGCCTCCCGTCTTCTCCGGATCGGTATAGTGCCAGATGGGCTCCAGACAATTCCATCATGTTGTTCTGCTCAGTTCCCTCTTCTTTTGCACATTTCGATATCAAAAGAACACTTCCTTGATTCAGCACGCTGTGCCTCTGCACCTGATTTGTATCTTCAACCATAATCAGTCTGTCATCCGCTGCCCCGTAGCCTTTTGGCGGTGTGGTTTCTGATAAAACAAAACTTTTCCCTGCTGGGAGATAATCAATACGTCTCATGCCATCCTCTGTTATATATGATACTGCATACTCATTTACATCAGGAAGTTTTCTGTAGTCAAACTGATATTCATAAGTGAATTGTTTTCCCTGATGGTTTTCATTCTGGCCATATACCACAATGCGGATTTCCTGTCCCTCTGAGGTCTGAAATCTTATATCTGCTGCAGTGGGAAATATAGAGCTTTCTCCGCCTGCTTCCGAAGCATCAATCTGCTTATGTGATATATAGAGCGCTTCATAGTCTTTTCCTTCTGCATTCCATGACACCTTCCGTCCTAAAGTTCCATAGTCCCGGTACATTTCTTCAAATGCTGTCATAAACCCTTTATAAATGGTTCCGTCATTGCTGACCCATGTATCAATCACCTTTCCTTTATCATATTTTGTGCCTCCCCCTTCAGAATCCGCCTGTCCCTTCTTATCCATAACTGCCTCATACAAAGTGAATCCGGCTCCATTCATTAGTACCTTGTTTTCTCCCTCCAAAGTATGCTTTTCAAACTCTACTTTGGTATGGTCATTATATATCTTAAAATTCTGTACCTGTCCAATGCTGTTTACTCTTACTTTCACAGGCGCAGCAGCCACAAACCCTTCCGGCACTGCAGTTTCTTTCAGAACATAACTGCCTTTAGGCAGTCCTTCTGCATACAAAGGTTCTTTTCCCGTTTCCCAGGTAAGAACTGCCTTGTCGTGTCTTTCTGTTTCATAAAGTTCCAGCCTGGCTCCTTCCACCTGGCCATAACCAAAGCTGCTTTTTTTCTCCTGCAGGGTCCCTGTTTCAGGATGGTTTCCAGAGGAATCTGTTATATTCATGTCCAGAACCCTATAGCTGTACTCTGTGGTGCCGTCTAATTTTTGTATCATAATTTTTGTGCTGTCATCTTCCATGGCTGTTGTCTGAATTTTCGAGCTCTCCTCTATGACCGCAGCTGTTGGGAAACCTTTTACATATCCATCAGGAGCTGTCAGTTCCTCCATGATATAGACCCCTGCAGGTACTCTTTTCAGAATATCCGCCTGTCCTTTTGTCATTTCTCTGTTAAAGGGATCATTTGGGCTCTTCTCGCCGGTTATCCATGTATTTTCTGTTAAATAACTCTCCCCCAGCCGGTGATACACAGGATCTTTCTGATTATCTGGTTTATTAGAGTTATTTACTGTATAAGATGCCTTTTGATAATCTTCTAAAAGGTCAGAGCCTTTCCGCCGTACCAAATCACCATCTCTGTCATAAAGAGAAGACTCCTTTTCATATTTGTTTCCACTGGAAGCAAAATACACCGGAAGCCCATGCTGGTCCAAGACCGGCCGCATAAGTCTCTCAAAGCCTCCGTTATTTTCGTGGTACACAGGTTCTTTGTCCATATTTTCTTTTCGGAAATTTTGTATAATTGTTGCCATCCTATGGCTCTCTTCTTTCTCGTCTGGTTTCCAGGAACCTGTCAAATATCCTGCTTTATGTTCTCCTGATTCAGCCACCCTGGATGTTGTGATCTTATCAACTGCGATTTTACGCCCTGATTTATCCTTTGTAACTGTTACAGGCCATACATAAATACTGTCCTTTTCCTGCCCCGGCACATAAGCCATTCCCGTATAGGGATCTACCAGTGCGTCCCTGTTTCCGTCTTTGTCAACATGATACAGCAATGCCTCACCAGGCATTGTAAAAATCTTGTCTCCAGGCTTATAGGACATCTCTGTAAAGTCTCCCCCCGTCAGTTCCAGATAAGGCACTCCCCCCTTAAATGCAAATATGGAATGTTCTCTGTCTGTCCGGGCAATGTTTCTCCTGTCTTCCTCCAGCTGCTCCAGTTCAACCAGGCCATGGTTAACGTCATAGCCATATTCTATGGTTGCACCGTCAATCTGAATCTTTGTAAACACATCCAGATCTCCAAGATCATAGTACAAAATATCTGTATCAGGACGCTCCACAGCCACCGCATCCCAGATTCCATCTGTAATGCTGCTTTGATTATTTCCGTTTTGGGCATTAGAAGAAGTGTTTAAAAATTCCGTATGTGTTCCCGCATATCCTTTTTTTACATACATCCTTGTCACATTGCCGTTAAAACTGCGCTCAACCACCAGGCCATTAAATCCATAGTCTTCTTTATCGCCTGAAGATTTTAATTCCAGCCCCTCATATAAAGTCATCATGGCTCCTGCCACATAAGAGTTTTCTTCCTTCCATTTTTCTGCATCCACTGTAACATAACCATATCCGGCAAATATTCCTCCATGGTAGACGATCTCTGTCTGAACCCCTGCATCTTTCAACTGTTTTAAATACTCCAAGGTTCCTTTCTTCCATCCATACCCGAGATACCTTCCCAGACTGTAAGCATATTCATAGGCCGGATTGCCGCCAATCTCTTCCAAGCTTCCGTTTATTCGTCCATCTACTTTATAAGTAACCTGGGATTTGGAGCTCTTCTTCTTTTCAATCTTTAATTTTATTGGAGTATTTTCAATATATATGCGGGCTAAATTTTCATCCTGTCTTAATAAAGATCCCATAAAATTTCCTGGCTCTCCAGTCTTTTTATAAAGGGTGGCCAATACCTTGTTTTTCATATCCCCTTTCCTGTAATATGCTACTTTATCGCCATACACCTCCAAGGCCACTGGCTTTGTCCTGGTATATCCTGCAGGCGGGCTTATTTCCACAAGAACATAAGCTCCTGCATCCAATTCCTGAGGCGTTTCAATGTATCCTGCATTCTGATCTCCATAAAAGGATTTTTTTCCATCTGAACTTACCATTGCACCATCTCTGGTAGTAGTATAGGCCCTAAAGTCTCCTGCCTTGCCCCCATAGTTATCTCTGAGAATAATCTGATCTCTTTCAGCACATACAGGAGTTCCTTCTGATACATAGCCGCTGTAAAGTTCTCTATCTCCCAAAATATCCCTGGATTCCTGAACAATATTGAACGCACCCATTCCCTCAAGGAACTGTTTGGTTCCGGTTATCTGTGTTTTCTCCTTATAGAACTGTACTTCTCCGGTTCCATACTGAGATTCATCCCGGCTGGCCTTGTATATGCGGAATATGGCCCCGTCATGAAGAAGGTTTTCATGGGTTTCCGAATCCAGCTTTTCAATCCGCAGTTTGCTCTTATATGGTTTGTCTGTAAATTTTCCATAGGAAAAACCTTGGCAGCTGCTCTGCCCTCCTGCAAGAGGCTTCATATCCGATTGCTCCTTCTCAGGCGCAGCCAGGCTCCATGGTACCAGGGCCTGGGCATACTCTTTATCATGGGCCTTTAGTGCACCCATCATGCTTATTCCGCTTCCTGTTTCCGAAACAGAGCTGTAACGGTAAACCGAAGAAATGCCTTCTCTACCGTTCATCCCCTCTGTCAAGTAGTATAAAATGTCTCCTGCATTTCGGCTGTCCTTTTCATTATAATAATTAGGAAGCGGTTTAAATCGGCTTTGCGTCAGTGCAAAGTAATCCCCAATACCAGCATGGGTGGCGCCATTGGCAATCTTTCCCATAGACATGCCGTATTTATAAATTTCAAAATCGCCCAAATGATTGTTGGCTTTAATCACATGGTTTTCCTGATTAAACCGAATCTGATATCTGGCTGCCAGTTCTTCTGGAGAAAATTCCTTATGGTATTCATAGTAGGCATTCATTTTCTCTGGAATCTTGATGGCTCCTTCATAACTTTCATAAACTGCAGGAACCTGGATTTCCTTAGGCAAATCTGTATCATAATGCCGGTTCTTTAAATCTTCCAGGCTGGCATATTGGGGCTGCTGCTCTACCACTACATAAATCCCGTAGGGAAGAGCCAGGGAAATGCCGGCACACCAGTCTGCTTCCTTACAGTCAGCGCTTAATGTGGTTTTGTCTTTATCCTTTCCTCCGTCCTCTTCCCAATCCCACCTGATTGCATAGACCGCATCCAGATCATAAGCAAAAAACGGCTTTAGATAATTATCTGCTTTTTTAATGGCTTCCCGCAGTGCCCGATCATAAAACTGATCGCTGTAGACAATCCTGATCCCTTCCCCTTTTAGGCCAGCATCACTGTCCTCACTGCTTACGAAATCACCGCCTTTTTCAAGCTTTTCCACTTCCTGATCCAGATACCAGTTAATGGCAAACTGACGCACACCATCAGATGCTGCCATATTTTTCTCAGCATCATCAGTGTGGTCTGCCGTATTGCCCAGGGGACGGTGGGAGGTGTAAGATGGGGAGGCATCCTTCCATTTATCCCCGTTAGCAACAGCAATGGCATCAAAAAACTTTTCGTAATTATACACACCGGAATTTATCTCTAAAACTGCCGTATATCCTGAATTTTCCTGTCCGCTTATAAGTCCGCTGTCCAGTCTGTACAAATTTTTATTAGCTATTACACTGTCCAGGGGATTTTTATATAATGGTGTGGTTTTATGGGCTGCTTTTGTATAAATTTTCGGTACAAGGGCAGGATAGGATTTATTGACCTGTCCTGGCGCTGTCTCGTTTCCCTTTCTGTCCATCCATACGACATTTCCCATTTCATCACGGTAGAGCCGTTCCAAATTGCTTTTCAGATAGATTTTAAACCGAAAGTTTTCCATAGCCTTTATTTCTTCAGAATCCGCTCCAGCAACAGCTTTTGTTACTTTCACTGATTGTCCGATAACTCTCTCCTGAATTCCAACGGGAGCCTTTCTGGTGCCTTCTCCTGGTTTCCCATTGCCGTCCTGAAAGGCATATTGCTGCCCTGCATAAATAAGGCTTACGGGTTTTACATACACGCCGTCTCCTGTCATGGCCTGCTTTTCATAATCCAGATACACCTGAACCTGCGCTCCTACGGCCCGAAGCAGATAATCTCCAGATCCTATGGTATCTCCCGCAGCCAAGCCGCAGTCCGGCGGTAATCTGTCCAGATCTGTCTGGGTCAGGGTAATGTGTGCCTGCGGCAGTACCAGCTTGTATGTGGTAATCAGCGATTCCTGTTTATCACTTTTTACGGTTCCATAGGCATCTGTAAATCTTCCAAAAGCATGTCCTGAAAGACTTTGGTTTTTATGAATAATGGGTATCTCCGTCCAGGTATAGACTTCCTGAGCCTGTTCTGCCATATCCATAACATCCACCCATTCGTAAGCCTGTATAGGGCTTCCGTCAGGCTCCTGGAGAATTTCCCCAATTGCATAATATACATTTTTCTTTATGGTCTTGGATTCAATAGTTCCGTCATCTAAAGCTCTGGCATCGCTTACCAGAACAGCGCTGCACCGATATTGTCCCAGAGTCTGCCAAGACTGAAAATCTTCATATGTTCCAAAATTATCCACAGACGGACTGCCTCCATACCTTACATAAACCCATCTGGGACTTTCTCCACTGATATTAGGAGTCCAGGGAATTCTGTGATAAATCGTATGTTCTTTTTGTGCCTTGCCTAAAACCACAAAGTCACCAGGATTTCCTTTTACCCCTGCATAAAGCCGAAACTGCCACCCCTTATCTGTTTCCTTGTAGTCATGAATCCCTCCAAAGCTGTACCACGGATTTTCTCCATAAAAATCTACAATTGAAAGAACCGCATCTGCTATAGTTACCGGACTTCCATCCTGCTTTTGCTTGGGAATTTCTATTGCAATGACAGGCTGTCCATACACGTTTTTTTCTGCCGCTTCTCCTGGTGCAGCCCCTGATATCCCCTGATAATCCGGCTCGCCCTGACGTACCCCTTCGTTGAAAATCCCTTCTGTCCTTCCGGAATATTCGATGTTTCCGGTTCCATTGTTTTCTGCTTTTATTCTCTTTGGTGTTTCAAACCCACAGCCCCGAAGCGCTGCCTCTGTCTTCATTTTTATATACAAAAACTGGGAGCTGTTCTTATCTCCGGATTCCAAAGGCTTTTGATTTCCCTCCCAATCCTCCCCGCCGTCAGGATTGCTCTCCAGGATCTCTGCCACGATTGTTTCATTTACAGACTGCAGCTGTGCTGTACCCATAGCCGGGATCACAGCATTTATCGTGATTTCCTCTGCAGCAAAGCTACCGTCAGGATTACGTTTGGGATATGTATTCTCTGCGTCCGCCCTCTTATAAACAGGCTGTCCCCATGCATCAAACAAGTATTTTTTTTCCTTCTGTCCTGTTGCAGTCTCTACCTGCTGGTTTCTCATGGAACTGTCTTTCCGGTACAGTTTAGTTCCTTCCGGAAAGAGATTCAGAACAATATCATACCCTTTATCCCCTGTTCCCTGGGAGGTAACTGAAAAATTTACAACATTGGGCATAGTGTCTTCTTCTTCTCCGGAAGACTGAAGTTCCACAAAAGGCGCTCTGGTAACAGCCGCAGAACCTTCTCCTCTGGGTATAGTAACTTCTAGGCTGTACCCATAATTACTTACAGGATCTGTCTTTCCGTTTACAGAAAGTTCATAACCTTCTGATCTGCTTAATTCTTTCACATAGTAATTTCCAAGAAGCAGAGGTCTTCCTATCCAACAATTTCCGTTTTCCGTCTCATAGTCTGTATATCTTCGGACATACGCTTTGTCAACCTTGTAATCATCAATTTCCCACGTCTTTACATATAAGTTTTTTGGTGCCTTTTGATTCCATCCCTCTTTTGTGGCAGACACAGAACCTGTTTTGTAATCATATGTATGTCCAGGTTCCTCTGTAATCGCCATAAAAGATGCATCTCCCTCCTTGTCTGTGGTTGCGATAGCTACCAAATCATTCTGTCTGAAAACAGTTCCGGTAATACCGTCAGGATGCACCAAATCATTGGCTGCAAACAAGCCGTAAACTGCTCCCTCCAGCACCGCATCTCCTTGTGTATCTCCATAGGAAGAATACCCATCCTTTTCCTGCTCCTCAAGAGCCATGTCCCGTTTATTGATGTGGATCTCTCCCTCAGTCCTATGATCATAAATTCTCCATGCCTCTTCGTCTCCGTCTTTACCGCCGCCATGAGAATATAAATCTGACGGCCCTCTACGCACCATATCCCCCTGGCTTTCTGAATTCAAGGATTCCTCATAGGCATTTTCAAAAAGCGATGATTCTTCTCCCCTATCTTTTATGGAGCCTTTTATTGGTGGAATAAACGGTCTGTTAAATGTAAAGAAACTTTTCTCATTCTTTTCAGCCTCCTCATCTTTGGATACTCTCAGTGCATTGGAGACAGTTGCCTGCTCTGTCTTTCCATCCTGGCTAAAAGCTGGTTTTGCCTCCGTTTTGACAGCATCTGACGGAGTCTGCTTAGGAAGCGCTTCTTTTTGCTGTATCCCAAAAAATGCTTCCACCAGGCTTTTCCTTTGGACTTCCCAAATTCCTTCCTTTATAAAAGCCCCTGTTCTTCCAAAGTAATCTGTTTTATCCTTTGTACTGTCTCCTGGCTTCCTATGCGCATTACTGTCCATAGGATACTCTTTCATCTGTCCCATAGGTTTTAAGCTGCTGTATTTCATGCCATTGCTGTATCCGCCTCCAAACACCCCATTAGCCCCATTCTGAGAGGAGTCCGTAGTGATCATTTCGATAGGCACATCGTCTCTGTGCATTCCATGGAGCACATATCCCTCTCTGGCTGCCTTTTCCACAAAAGTGTAGCTATATCTCAGAGAAATAAAATTTTTATATGTTTCCTGGCAATCTTTTTTGCAGCCTGACTCCTCATATGCCCTTTCGGCATCTGCACTTTTGGTACATCCAACCTCCTCTGCCTCTCCGGATTCTGCTGCCACTTCAATAGCATCCATATTCACTTCATCCATAATCCAATGAAAATGGGTTCCGTCTTCCGCCTTGGCTTCACAGGCAGCAACACAGTTAAGCCATTCCTGAGCAAGTTCCGCATTATCGGCATCCGCACTTTCCGGGTCTGTTTCTTCATCTTCTCCGTCTTTGTCACTCTCGTCAAATCCTTCATAGTATTCTATTTTTATGCTGATGTCCTTTTCATTGTTTTCCCCTTCCATGTCTTCGCTTTCATTGTCATTCTCTTCATCGCCATCTGATGTGCTGCCAAATATAGGAGCCGGATGGCCATCGCAAAATGTTTTGTCATAATGGTATTCTTTCTCTATTTTATAAGATGCATGGCCTTGGGTATCTGTCCGGACAGAGGTCACCAGACGAAATCCCTCCCAAAATGTCGGCCTGTGTCTCAGTCCTTCTTCATAGACCTCTCCGTTTCCTGTGTTTGCCTTGTTTACTTTATCCTGTTCATCAAATCTTTCATATAAATCGAACACTGCCCCTTGTAAAGGCGCCCCGGTTTCATAATCATATTTATACAGCTGGACAAGATAATCTGCATCCAGCTCCTCCTCATGGCGGTACATCTGAAAATGAACCTCCCCACCTTTGTTGTATATTCCCCCATTACCTGGAACCGCATAGTAAGCAGTCCCAGGCATATCAGTTAGTTCCATCCAGATGGTTCTCTGATGATCTTCCAGTGGGTGGCTTTTTCCTCCAGTAGCATGGGTTCCTGCACATTCTACACATTTCCATACCTGAAGAGTCCTGCTGTAACACTCATCAGGAGAGCCAAACCCTCCTGATGATGATGCATAATCTGTGCCTGAAGGATCAAATTTCAAATATACTGGCTCTGCCTCAGGATTTGGATTTGTCATGCGTACCTGAGTACTGGTTTTTTGTATGTTCCATCCATTTATACTTGCTGCAGACCAGCTGGCTCCGTCTGCAGACATTGTAAGAGGAACCTTGGCCAAAAAGTCTCCATCTTTTCCAGTGGGATCAAATTCCAGCACATATTCCCCGTCTGCCTCTGCAGCCTGCACTGCTTTTTCTAAAGATGTGGCATTCTGCAGCAACACAGGTATGTCTTTTTTGCTTTCTGTCTGACAAAAACCGTCTAAAAAGCCTGCCAGCCTCAAATACTGTTCCCCATTAGCTGCCGCATAATCCAGCCAATTATACTTTGCACGGACACTGGATGAATGAATTACTCCCTTTAAGTCAGCCTCTGACACTCCTATTTCAATCGGCCTCAGCCCTGAAGCCTGCGCCCCCTGGTTAATAGCTGCAATTTTTCCCGCTGCAACAGGATCATGGCAGTATGCTGCCTTAAACGATAACATGGCCCAGAAAAGGATCGCCCGCTCTTCTGAATTGAGGCCTTCTTCCGTGCTGACCCTCATATATTTGTCATTTTTTGTACTGGCGGTGTTGTGAGCATATCCTGAACCGTCAATGCAGTAATGGTGCCAGTCCCCGCTCCATGCCAAAACGGTATTGCTGTCAGCCATTGCGGTTTTAACCGGAATATGTACAAAAGCCATAACGCATATCAGGGCCGTGAGGAAGCATATGGCTGTTCTCTGCAGCGTCTTATTTATCCTGTACACATGTATCTCCCCCTTGTATTAAAGATTATTCTTCGAATTCCTTCTGTACCTGGATTTGCAGCAGATTAGCTGTTCCTTGGAACAATTGAACAATTACCCTATTTCTTCTGCACCTGCTCTTTCACGGTCCATTCTCCCTGGGTATTTACAGAGTACCCATCTGGAGTTTTCTTATCTTTCAAAAGAGCGCCTTTATTTCCATCGGAATTTTCCTGGAAATAATAGCACCGAAGCCATTTATCATTTCCCATAATCCAGTTCCATCCTGTCATCATCCGGCCTTTGGTGTTGTCGGAAATCGGGTTCAGATAAAAACGTCTTCCGTCCTTATCTGTATACCATCCGGTTACCATTTTGCCCTGGTCATCAAATCGAAACCAATCCAAAGCATTTTGTCCTTTCTCTGTATCCGCATAAGGATTTTGTGCATATACCCACTCATCCCGGCAAAGCCGGCCGTTAATGGTCAGAGTCCAATCACCTTCTTTTGTCGTTTCCCAAATTCCCTTTCTGCCATCCATGCTTATATCAAGGCTTCCTGCAATTCCGTTCTTTATGCTGCTGCCTGTCATAATCCCCTCTACACCAGGACCGCTGTAAGAACTTCCTTTAATACGCCTGGAAGAGGTGACCTCAGGCGTTTTTTCAGTATACAATATACTCTTATCCTCTGCAGTCAGATGCAGCGTAACTTCTATGGAATCCTCTGCCTCCCCCTTTTCTGCTTTAGCATTTATGAGCACCTTTTTCGTTTCTTCAGCTTTTCTGTTTTTCGCCGCTGATGCGGCTTTTAAAGCCTCCTCAACCCATGCCGCATTCTGAACAGGGCCTATTACGCCGTCTTCTGTCACCTGGAGAATTTCCGAATTCTCACTGCTCCACTGGATCTTCCCGGCAAATGACCCATAAATTTCCTCCTGCGGTAATTCAGGCAGGAGTGATGCCTGCAGCTTTTCTGTCTCAAATCCCTTGCAGGATACAGAAGGGTTGGCGGCATCTCCGGTTTTGGTTACCAACAGTTCATATACTTTCTGTGAAGGTTCTATTTTTATCTGCTCCGGCCAGATCTCCGTCTCATCTTCTGTCGCAAACTCAATGGTCACATTGCATTTGGCAGATACCACTCCATGAGTCTGATCTTCGGCAACAGCCGTGACAGCTTCCTGGTATACAGCACTTCCCTCCAGCTTTCTATACGGGTCCTCTCTCTTTATCTGATTGTCTGCCTGAATCACATTCTGAATCCATGCAGGGTTGGACTGTCCCGTCTCGTCTAACCGCACTTCCACGCTGCAGTTTTCCTGATGCTCTCCAGATGGAGTCAAACGTATAATCTGACCGCTCTCCTGGTCTTTCCAGGCAATGTTCTTATAGAATGGCTGCTTTGGATATAAATCTGCAGCTAAAATCGCCATGTCAGAATACGTAATATGTTCCTCTGGATTCTTCCTGTCTCCAGTCAGCTTTCTTGTAATCCTGCATACCAGACTGGCCTCATTCAGGTTCAGCCCTTCCACCCTTCGGGTGGTCTGATCCAAAATCTGCAGTGTTACGGTTACTTTACAGTTTGCATAAACAGCCTTTTTATCTGCCGATGTTTCAGGGTTAGATGCTGCTGTCACAACTGCGCTCTGTTCATACACTGTCGGATTAATAATTTCCATATAGTCACTGTCTGCCTGCTTTTCCATTTCACGGTTCAGGATTCCCTGAATAAAAGAACTTTCCAAATTAGGCATAATAGCTGCATCTTCCTTTGTATACCCTGCAGGGGAATCAAGAATCAGCAGATTTGCATCATCTACAGACCATTTCAGCGACTGATCCGCTGTATTGCCGATTTTATTGTGTTCCCCATGTATCCGAACCGGCTGCACCTCCACCGCTGTGTCTTGATTTCCATTAATAAACCTGGCAATTAAAACCCCATCTTTATTCCTGACCTCCGTGAGAACATCCGGATTCTTCCTGTCCCCCTTTCTGGTCTGTGTTACAGAAATTGTTGTCTCTGTCACATCCAACGCAACATTGGTTGTTACTTTTATATATTCCCCGTTGATCTCTGTATCACATTCCGGCATCTGGAAGCTGTAGGTTCCTCCATTTACATAAGTCATAGGAACCTTTTCTCCTGCCTCGTTTATATAAGAAAGCGGTTTTACTCCCCCAGGCTCTGTGTCATCAACGGCCATCTGATATCGGCTGCTGTCTGTATTCTTTGCTGCAGTTGCCACCGATACTGTAACCCCTGGCGCCACTGCACCACTGTGGTCTTTCGTAAATGCCCGGTAATAGGTATTGGAGCCTGACGGAATTGCAGACACAGACGCCACATCCGTATCATAAGTTCCGTTTGCATTTATGGCATCAATCCTGGGAATTGACAGAAGATATCCTCTTACTGGCTCTCCCTGGTAGCCTGGTGCATAATGATCCAGCTTATACGGCAGCCCTTTGGCATATCCTTCTGCCGTAAATTCATTTTCCAGTTTCTGGGTAACAAGATATCTGATTCCGTCCTCCAGTTCTTCATAAAAGTACCGGTCTCCGCAGTCGGTGCCGGTGATTCCTGCCACCGTAACATATTTCTTTCCGTTATCTGTCCAATACCCAATATGAGCGGAACCGGTAAACAGATTGTCATTATCCTGATTGGAACCAAACACGTTTTTTGCCTTGTCCGGAGCATTGGTAAATAGATAAGAAATGTTGCTTCCCTTTTCTGTTCCATAAGTAAACACTCCTTGCCGTATCCCTACAAACGTTCCTTCCCTGGATGCTGCCCCATTGCCTGTGCTGCTTATATCTCCTGCAAACCTTGCCAGTATCACATTGCCGCTTTCATACATTCCTGCTATGCCGCCTACAGCCTTTCCTCCGTTTCCCCCAATTGTCCCCTCTACATAAGAATTGTAGAGATTGGCATCTTTCATGCGCCCGGTAATCCCCCCCACGCAGCCATTTCCCTTGATACGGTCTGCATTGCTGTTTTGAGTCCTTACTGTATTGTCTACCAGATCTGCCCTGAATGCCTGTCCGGCAATTCCGCCGGTAAAGCTGCTTTTGCTCTCTGACAAAACAGAGATTCCTTGAGCCCTGCAGTTTTCAATGGTTACCCTCCCATCCTTTCCTTCTGCCACACCTGCAATCCCTCCTGCATCTCCCTCAGCCCGCACATGTCCTGATACCTGAACATCATAAATACGGGAATTGCCTGTAATGGCTCCTGCCAGAACTCCTACCCGGTTTCCGCCATAGATTTCGTCGGCTTCAACCGTCAGCCTGGTTACGCTTCCGCCGTCAATAAGTCCGAACAGGCCTGCATAGTCTGGCATCATATCTGTACTGTATATTTTCAGGCCGGTAATCTTATTGCCGCATCCGTCAAAATTGCCGGAAAAGCCGTGTATTTCCCCTTGGGCCATGCCCTCTTTTGACTCATACCATCCAATGGGATTCCAGCTTCCATTATGAATATTTAAGTTCCCCAAATCTATGTTTTGGGCCAGTTCAAAGTACTTTCCTTCAAAATTAATTCCCGATGCCACAAGTTCTGATAATCCCATTAAATGGGCCAGGCTGTTTATCTGAAACGGGCTTATCTGCGTCCCCTCTCCCGGAAAGTCCATATCCCCTTCCCAGTCATTCCACAAATCGCCTATAGAAGAAATTGCCGAAAAAGGCTTGCTGTCTCCTGGCCCGGATTCCCTCTCTATTCTTTCGGCATATGATGCTGTAGCTTTTGTTACTGCCTTTTCTTTTCCGCCATTTTCTTCCTGCCAAAACTTCTGTTCTATTGCCCACAGCTTTGCTTTTAATAGCTCGCTGTTTCCTCCGGCGATTGCCGCCATGTCTTTTACGGATTTGTACATACCGTCTTCTACAGATGCATAGATAGGTTCTTTTGGCATAAATGCCTGCAAGATGAATCCTGTTGTCATAAGGCACAATAACGCTCTGTTTTTTCTCATCGTTTTTCTCACTTTCTTCTGTATTGGAGTTTCCCGGAAAATCAGCTGCAGCAATGCGTGCAGAAGGCTTTCCCAGGCCGTTTTCTCTACCTCTGGTTTATCGTGAATGCCGGCCTGACTCCAGTGGTTCCTGTTACATCAAGTTCCAAATCCCCGCTGTCCCCATCTGGTTTTACTTTCCCTGAATGAATATTTTTCTCAGCCAAATCTACTATATAGACACTGGCCTCTTCTTTTTGGACAGATGGGTTCCTAAGCCAGTAGCCTTTGCAGAAAGTACTCTGCTGGCTTTCAGGATTTTCTTTCTCTGATCCGTTGAATCTCCACAGCCAGGAACTGTATTTAACGGCTTCATCTACAGACAGTATAAACAGCCGGTCAGTCATGGTCTGGCTTCCTATGTAAAAAGGCCTCAGTTCCTGTTGGGATGGTTCCTTTCCGCTCCATGCCTTTGTGCTGCCTTCATAGGCATAATTTACACCTGTGGGAATTTCCGCAGCATCTGAGAACCCCTTTTCTACGCTCTTCAGCCATGCCCGGATGCGGGAATGCTTATAGCTGTCCAAATCTCCGAAAGAGACCACAGGACCAGGATAAAATTCATATCCATAGGTACCGTCCGATTTCTTTTCATAAGAATAAAAAGAACCTGTGTCGGCTGGAATTACCGAGTCGCACAAAAACAGAGCCTTCTGTCTCTCCCCATCTGTCTCGTCACCATAATTCTGGTCAATGCAGCGGAATCGATACGTAACTCCATCTAAATTCCTCTGCTGTACATCACCTACATTCCAATGCTGTTTCTCACCAGGAGACCATACATATTCCTCCTCATAGGCTGGCTTTTTTTTATGTATCTGAAATCTGGATAAAACATAGACATCTTCCTTCAGGGTCACTTTGTCTTCCACAATATTGGAATACTCCAAATTATCACCGTATACTTCCGCCAGCACGCTTCCCTCCGGAATATAATTTTTGCCTATTACATAAAATGTTTTGGTTTCTCCTGGTTCTGTCTTTGCAGCAGCAGATTTAAGCCGCATGTCACAGAGACTTTTGTTCTCTGCAAGAAATCTGGAGTCTGGAAGATCCCCCAGAATGCTGTCTGAAAATAACAATTCCTGCCTTTTCGCCAACTCCATACATTCCTGCAGATGTTCCTTTTCCTCTTTCCACGGGTCAGCTTCCTGCACTGCCTTTCCGCTTTCTTTATATTCCACATAGATAATTCGGTCCTGTGGCCCTGTAATCGTAATAACATAAGGTGACTGCTGTAAAGATTTCCAGATGTGGTTCTCAGAATCTACGATCTTGGTTTGAAAATTGACAGCCAGATCCGTGCCTTCTGCTATAGTTCCACTTTTAGGAGGCGCCAGCTGCAATTGATGGGTGGATGAATCTGTAAAATATATTTTCCAGTGTACCTGATTTTTTCTGGCACTGTCTTGAGTTAGGTCTGTATTTTGCTCATTGTCTGTTTCAGCGTTTTCGTCTGGATTGCGATCCGTTACAGTTTTACCGCTTTCTTCTGTTCTGTTTCCTGTGTTTTCTGCAATCTCTGAATTAAGATCGTTTTTCTCTGAAACAGCTGGTTTGGTCTGCTGGCTCCTTCCAGAGGATATGCCGTCTCCACCTCTGATAATCAAGCTGCCTGTCCGGCTTCTATTGCCCTTTTCTTTTGCTGTAATAATGCCTCTTCCTGGCTGATACATTAAAGAGCCGTTTTCATCTGTCCATGCCCCACTTTTATTCACTTTGTAGCCGTCAGATGTTCTCTCTCCTGCGTACATTGCCCCTTTGGGATATTTATCATTTGTTTTCTCTGACAGGTAATAGCAGTACCCGTCAATCCACTGCCATCCAGTCATCATCTTCCCTTTGGTCCCATCTGATACCGGGTTCAAAAAGTACCATTGGCCGTCTGTGTCCAAATGCCACCCGGTCTTCATAAAGCCCTTTTGGTCAAACCAATACCACTGACCATCCACTTGATACCAGGACGATTTTACCAGCTCTCTGGTATCCGGGATGCTGTACTGCCACTGGGTGCCGTCATTCTGCCAGGCTCCATAGGAAGTGAAAACCCCCTGGAAAGCCATCTCAGCAGCGCAAAAACACAGTGCGGCCTTTTTACATATCCTTTTCTTCATAGTCCTCCTTTTCTTTGAGATGCACTCTCAGAAATCAGCTGTAAAAGCACATACGCATGGGTATCCAAGAGTACTCTGACTGTGTGAAACACATAACTATACGGAAAAACTTCGGCCGATTCGGCCATACATGACATAAATCTTCTTGTCATAGATTTATCAGGAAAGAAATTCCCGAAATGTATGGTAACTATACCATAAAATCCCTTTAAATACAAGAGCTTTTTACATTTTTTCGCCCTATTTTTTCGCCCTATTTCCCACTGCAAACTGCTGGGCCATATCTTTAAATTAAGGCGTCTCAGGCCTCATGAGATGCAGATTGCGCCTGTAAAATGAAAATACAAAAGGATGCTGTATATGACATATTCCTTATCATACTACAGCATCCTTTTGTATTCTCATTTTTCGTCTGCCTGTTATCTCTGATGAATATCCACCTGCTGATAGGGAATCTCAATTCCCGCCTCATCAAAGGATAGCTTTATTTTTTCTGTCAGATCCCATTTCACATTCCAGTAATCGCCTGTAGCGACCCAGGCCCTGGCTCCCAGCACTACGCCGCTGTCTCCAAGGCTGTCTACAAAAACCAGGATTCCCTCCTCCTGCTTCACCAGCACATGGTTCTTAAACAGCATTTCCAGAATATCTTTGGCTTTTTTTAGATCTGATTGGTACCCAATCATAACTTTAATCTCCAGACGCCTTTTTTCCTGCGCAGTCACATTGGTCAGATTACTGTTGGAAAGAGAGCCGTTTGGCAGGGTAACCTGCCGGTTATCCATGGTGTGGAGGGTGGTGTAAACCAAGCCGATAGCTGACACAGTGCCCTCTACGCTTCCGCAGATAATGTAATCGCCTATTTTAAAAGGCTTCAGCATCAAAAGAGCAACCCCGCCTGCAAAATTTCCCAGCATATTCTGCAGGGACAAACTCAATGCCAGCCCTGCGGAACCCAGAAGGGCTATAATGGAGGCAGAGCTGATCCCAAGTTTTTCCGCCGCCACAAAGACTGCCAGTCCGCAGATGCAGGCATACACTGCCGACAAAAGGAATTTCCGCAAAGAGACTTCCATCTCCATACGGCCAAATGTCCTGCCAAGCATCTTCCGCACAATTGCGGCAATCTTAAATCCTACTGCCAGGATGACAGCCACTGCCAGAAGCCGGTACCCCAGCTTTATAAGGCCGGGGAGCCAGCCTTTCATAGTATTCAGTACCACATTAGGCTTCAGTTGCTCCAGATCCTGCTGTACCTCCTGGACAATTTCCAAAGTCTCTGTCAGCCCCTCTGCCTCTCTCCATACCATTCGGTTCATCTCCTAAATTTAGAATATCATTTTGTTTCAGGTTTTTTATTCTTCTGACCTTTTGCTCCTGCCTTAGCTTCTTTATCCTCCTTTTCAGGATCTGCTGCTTCTGTCTTCCGGCTTTCTTTCGGTTTAGAAGGCTTGGCTTCCTCTCCGCCGGCTTCCAATTCATCTGTCTTTTTCTCTATAGAAACTGTTTTAGCACTCTTCTTCGGTTCTTCCGTCTTCTCTTCCTTTACCGGAGTACAGGTGAAAATCAGCACACCTAAGGGAGCCAGCTGAATCTTTATGGACTCATCTCTTCCATTGCATTCTTCTGCCTTGGAAGTCTTTACTCTTGGGTTGGTCACACCGCATCCGCCGTAAATTTCGCTTTCACTGTTGAAGATCTCTTTATATTTCCCATGGAAAGGCACCCCTACCTGATAATCATCATGCTGTACCGGAGCAAAGTTGCATACCACCAGCAAAGTCTCCTCCGGCTTGCTGGTTTTCCTGATAAAGGAAACAATATTGTCCTGGCCGCTGGTGCAGTCGATCCATTGGAACCCTTCAGGATCATAATCCAGCTCGTACAGCGCCGGATATGTTCTGTACAGATGATTCAAATCCTTTACATATTCTCTTGTCTGTTTATGAATATCATATTCAAGAAGGTTCCATGGCAGACTCTCATTTTCATTCCATTCGGAAATCTGGCCCATCTCCTGTCCCATAAACAAAAGCTTCTTGCCCGGATGAGTCATCATGAAACCGTATGCGGCCCTTAAGTTCGAGAACTTGGCCTCAAATGTGGCTCCAGGCATCTTTCCTGCAATAGACCCCTTCCCATGAACCACTTCATCATGGGAGAATACCAAAATAAAGTCCTCGCTGTATGCATACAGCATGCTGAATGTCAGTCCGCCGTAATGGTGGCATCTGAAATAGGGATCGCACTGCATATATCCCAGGAAATCATTCATCCAGCCCATATTCCACTTATAATCAAATCCCAGAGAACCTTCCTTCACATCCCCTGTTATCTGCGGCCATGCTGTAGACTCCTCAGCAATCAGCATTGCGCCGCCAGCCTGCTTTTTGAAAATAGAGTTAAGATGCTTTAAAAATTCCACTGCCTCCAGATTCTCGTGGCCGCCGTAAATATTGGCTACCCACTCTCCGGGATTTTTGCCGTAATCCAGATACAGCATAGAAGCTACGGCATCCATGCGGATTCCGTCAGCATGAAACTTCTTGGCCCAATAAAGAGCATTGGCAATCAGGAAGTTGGATACCTGCGGTCTTCCGTAATTGTAAATCAAAGTTCCCCAGTGAGGATGTGCGCCTTGCCTTGGATCTCTGTGTTCATACACGCAGGTGCCGTCAAAGCAGGCCAATCCCGCAAGATCCCTTGGAAAATGGGCGGGTACCCAGTCAAGAATCACTCCGATTCCCTGTCCATGAAGATAATCCACAAAATATTGGAAATCATCAGGTGTTCCGTAGCGGCTGGTAGGCGCATAATATCCGGTTACCTGATATCCCCAGGATGCATCAAGAGGATGCTCCATCACTGGCAGCAGTTCAACATGGGTGTATCCCATTTCTTTCACATATTCGGCCAGCTTCTCTGCAATCTCACGATAATTATAAAACTCGCTTCCTACAATCTCATTGCCCTGGT
The DNA here is from genome assembly GCA_949879025.1 of uncultured Hungatella sp. Classification (GTDB taxonomy): domain Bacteria; phylum Bacillota; class Clostridia; order Lachnospirales; family Lachnospiraceae; genus UBA3402. The sequence goes on from CATLBO010000004.1 coordinate 57,782, forward strand.
CATCCACAGAGAAGGGTTTGCGAATCCATGATCCAAGATGCATTTCATAAATGGACATAGGCTTCTTTTTATTGTCTGATTCAGCCCGTTCCTTCATCCATGCCCCGTCATTCCACTGATAACGGTTAATATCCCAGACAACAGAAGCATTATTAGGCCGAAGTTCTGCATAATTGCCATACGGGTCCGCCTTCAGCATGGCATCGCCGTTCTTAGCCTTCACCTCATACTTGTACACCATCCCTGCATCCAGACCGGGAATAAATAATTCAAATACACCGTAATCCCCAAGCCTTCTCATCTGATGACGGCGGCCATCCCACATATTAAAGTCTCCCACAACGCTGACACGCATAGCGCACGGAGCCCACACGGCAAAATACACACCCTTTACGCCCTTGATTTCCATAACATGGGCGCCCATCTTCTCATATACGTCATAGCAGATACCAGCCTCAAATTTCTTCAGCTGCGCCTCGTCAAACTGAGGTTCATAGGCATATGGATCATGCATCTTTTGTGTCGTCCCGTTATCATAGGATACGGCCAGCGTGTAGTCTGCCATGGTTTTCTCCGGAATCAGAACCGCAAAAAAACCCGGCTCTTCCATCTTCTCCATAGGGTATTCCCTGCCGTCTGATATTAGTTTCACTGTAATCGCCTGAGCCGTGGGAACAAATGCCTGTACCAGCATCCCTTCCTCTGTCATATGCGGTCCAAGCATGCCATGGGGATTCGCTGCCTCTGAATATACCAATTCCTCAATCCCTGCCCAGTCCATCATGTCATATAGCGTTTTGCCCATAAGTATTTCCCCCTCCGTAATAATATCTTATTTTATATTTTACCATTATTTCGAAATGATTACAATGAAAACCTACGGTTCTTCTGCTCTATGATAGGCCAGCATCAGATCTACCATCCTCCCATAGGTCTTCACCCCTTCCTTCTGGTCATTGATTTTCAAATAAGCGTCATTTACCTGATTCGACACCTCCGCTACCTTCCCCTCATACCGGTTCCAAAATTCCCAATTGTCACTTAAATCTTCTGTTACCTGAGGAAGCAGTCTGCCATAAAGTTCCCTGTAGCTGTCTATATCCTGCTTTGCCAAGGCATTGCCTGCATAAACCCATCCGGTAAGATAGCCGCTGTACTGGAAAATCCTTTTGTCTGATTCAATACATGCCAGATATCCGATAAAATTTGCTTCATCTTCTCTCATAAACCCCCGAAGATGGGACAGTTCATGGCAGATGGTGTGTGGAATATTATAATCTGTCATGTCTCTGTTATAATTGCCTTCCACTGTAAAGGGCGAATAAACACCGCTTAACTGCTGCACTGACAGTATCCAGGATATGGCAACAGGCTTGGCTCTGGGATAATAGCCGGAAAGTCCAGGATATTGTTCCCCCAGCTTTCTCATGGCGTCCCTCCCCCATACTGCCCACTCTGCCCTGTAAGGGCTATCATCTGCTGTCTCGTTAACTTTATCCGTAAGATATCTGCACAAATCCTTCAGTTCTTCCACAGAAGATTTCCGCATATTCAGATTCAGTTGGCTGGAAAAAGGAGGGCGGTAGTAATTGATTCCGCAGTTAAACGTATATAGAAACGCCGCTGCACCAATGGTAAGCACTGCCCGCGAAGCAATACAGCGCCACTGTCTCCTTCTGTATACAACATACCAGGCAGAAACTGCCGCCAGAGCATACAGGCCAAACTCTGACACTGAAACAGGAACTATGCCGAAGGCTCTTGCTGACACTGCTGCAATAACGGAATAGATATGTACAGAATACCATGCGGCAAATCCCTCAATATTCCTGGCAGCCAGCTGCCCTATGGCGGCCAGAGCCAGCAGCGCCATGCCTGTAAATACTATTATTTTATTCTGTCTCTTCCCTGTTGTTCTCTCCATATATTTCTCCTGTAAGTATGATACTATTATTTCTGTCATTCTCCCTTAATTTTACCATATCCGGCCATTAAATTTCATCAAAATTTTTCTTACCATTTTGTAAAAGTCCTTGCGCAAAACAAGGAAGTCATTTACACTAAAAAGATAAGACAGAAAGAAGGTACATTATGAACGAAAATCCTAATTCTACACCAAAAGAGCCCTTTAACTGGAAGGCTGAACTGTTTAGCTGGATTCAGGTTCTGGTAATCGCCGCCCTTATTGCCTTTGTGCTCAATCGGTTTATCATTGCCAACAGCAGGGTCCCCAGCGCTTCCATGGAAAATACCATTATGACCCATGACAGGGTCATCGGCTCCAGGCTTACTTACTATTTCAGCGACCCTCAAAGAGGTGATGTGGCTATTTTTTATTTCCCTGATGATGTGACGGAAAAGACCTATTATGTAAAGCGCGTCATTGGAATTCCGGGAGACATCATTGATATCCGTGACGGTCATGTATATTTAAACGGAGCAGATGTTCCTTTAGAGGAGCCTTATATCCGGGAACCTATGGAAACCCCAGAGGATCTACACTATGAAGTGCCTGAGGGGTGCTATTTTATGCTGGGGGATAACCGCAATTTTTCAGCCGACTCCCGCTTCTGGAAAAATACATTTGTAAAAAAAGAAAAAATCATTGCAAAAGTGCTGTTTCGGTATTTTCCCAGCATTGGAAGAATCCGTTGATTCATCGGCATAGACGCACAAATCCCCCCACCGGACATTTTGCCTGGCAGGGGGATTCTTTTACTCTTTTATATTGGGTCTAGCCAAGATATTTTTTCAAAAGTTCTGCTTTATCCAGCTTCTCCCACGGCACATCCAGATCGTTTCTGCCAAAATGGCCATAGGCTGCAGTCTGCTTATAAATAGGCCTTCTTAAATCCAGCATTTTAATAATTCCGGCTGGTCTTAAATCAAAGTTTTCGCGGATAATCTCCACCAGGCGATCATCGCTTACCTTACCTGTGCCGAATGTATCCGCCATAACGGATGTGGGCTGTGCTACTCCGATGGCATAGGACAGCTGAATCTCACACTTGTCAGCCAGGCCTGCTGCTACAATATTCTTTGCCACATATCTTGCAGCATAGGCAGCAGAGCGATCCACCTTGGTGCAGTCTTTGCCGGAAAATGCGCCGCCGCCGTGACGGGCATATCCGCCGTATGTGTCCACAATGATCTTTCTTCCGGTAAGTCCGCTGTCACCGTGAGGCCCGCCGATAACAAATCTCCCTGTAGGGTTAATAAAGAATTTGGTGTTGTCGTCCACCATATCCTCCGGCAGAATTTCATCAAACACATACTTCTTAATATCCTCATGAATCTGTTCCTGAGTCACATTTTCATCATGCTGTGTGGACAAAACCACCGCATCCAGCCGAATAGCTTTGCCTGTCTCATCGTATTCTACGGTTACCTGGGTTTTGCCGTCAGGACGGAGATATGTAAGGGTGCCATCCCTGCGGACTTTTGTCAGCTGAAGCGCCAGCTTGTGAGCCAGTGCAATGGGATATGGCATATATTCTTCCGTTTCGTTGCTGGCATAGCCGAACATCATCCCCTGATCGCCTGCTCCGATGGCTTCAATTTCTTCATCGCTCATCTTGTTTTCTTTCGCTTCCAGAGCCTTGTCCACTCCCATGGCAATATCTGTAGACTGCTCATCAATGGCTGTGATCACGCCGCAGGTATCGCAGTCAAACCCGTATTTAGCCCTGTCATAGCCGATCTCACGAATAGTCTCACGGACAATTTTCTGAATGTCCACATATGCCTTGGTGGTAATCTCTCCCATAACCATTACAATTCCTGTGGTTACCGCAGTTTCGCAGGCTACCCGGCTCATAGGGTCCTGCTCCAGCAGTGCGTCCAGAATCGCATCCGAAATCTGGTCGCACATTTTATCCGGATGTCCCTCTGTCACGGACTCGGATGTAAACAACCGTTTTTCCATTAATTTATCTCCTCCTTGGAATCATTTAGGTACACAGAAAAGTCCGTAGTGCGAACTGCGGACTTGATTACTCTACATCAAATCCTCTTATTGTTCGATTTCTCGCTCAGGTTGGCACCTTCCTGTCTGATGTGCTTTTCTTTCACATCGTCCGGGGTTGCCGTGACTTCACAGATCCTTTGTATCTCCATCACTCTGAATAAGGGATATACGTACTTTTCAATTGTTATGTAACACTAAAAATTATAGCGGATTCCAGCATAGCTGTCAAGTATTCCAATGCAAATTCTCCACGCTGTCCCTGCCGCCCAGGTTTCCCCTGGCCGGCATCACCCGATTTTCAGACGAAATTTCTGCAGATCTTTATCGCAGTCTACCCGCTCGATCATAGCTCCCAAACTTTTTAGCTTCTCCTCAAAGTGTTCGTAGCCCCGCTGGATATATCCGATCTCGTCCACCACCGTATAGCCGTCAGCTGCAAGGCCAGCCAGAACCAATGCTGCGCCTGCCCGAAGATCCGGGGCATTAACGGAAGCTCCCGTAAAGCATCCTACTCCGTCAATAACTGCGACATTGCCTTCCACTTTAATGTTGCTTCCCATGCGGGCCAGCTCATCTACATATTTAAATCGATTTTCAAAAATGCTCTCTGTCACAATACTGGTTCCATGGGCAAGAGCCAGAGTCACTGACATCTGGGGCTGCATATCCGTCGGAAATCCCGGGTATGGCAGTGTATTGATATTGGTGTGTCTCTGGTAGGGCTTTCCCACCACCCTGACGGCGTCATCCAGTTCCACCACTTCGCATCCAATCTCCAAAAGCTTTGCTGAGATGGCCTCCAGATGCTTAGGGATAACGTTTTTCACCGTAACGTCCCCTCGTGTTACTGCTGCTGCGCACATAAATGTTCCGGCCTCGATCTGATCCGGAATAATGGAATATTCGGTTCCGTGAAGCCTTCTCACGCCTCTGATGCGGATAATATCAGTGCCTGCCCCTTTAATATTAGCCCCCATGCTGTTAAGAAAGCTGGCAACATCCACCACATGAGGCTCCTTGGCAACATTCTCGATGATAGTCAGGCCATCTGCCAGAGAAGCTGCCATCATAATATTAATCGTCGCCCCTACAGATACCTTGTCCAGATAAATGTGGCTTCCTACCAAGTCAATGGCATGGGCTACCACTGCGCCCCGTTCAATCTCTATCTTTGCCCCAAGAGCCCTGAACCCCTTGAGATGAAGGTCAATGGGCCTGCTCCCGATATTGCATCCGCCGGGAAGGGGTACCTGCGCACTTTTGTATTTTCCTAAAAGAGCCCCTATAAAATAATAGGATGCCCGAATCCTGCGTATATACTCATCATCTACTTCTACTTCATGGATATCTTTTGCGTTAATTCTTACAGTATGTCTGTCGATCCTCTCGACCCTGGCTCCAATCTCCTCAATGGCCTCTAAAAGGACATTGATGTCCCTGACATCCGGAAGGTTGTCAATAACCACGTCCTCGTCTGTCATAATTGCAGCCGCCAAAATGCCGAGAGCAGCATTCTTTGCTCCGCTGATCGTCACTTCCCCTGCCAACGGATTGCCGCCTTTCATAATATACTGTTCCATTCCGCACCTCTATGTTATCAATCTATTCTCTTACAATCATTTTACTTTTTTCTTTCGCATAAGTAAATTATACTCCATACAAGGAAGGACGTCAAGTCCGCCTCAATGTTTGGTCTTTTTCCCTCCCAAAGCAAAGGCAAAGGATTCCCGTGACATGCAAACTGCACGAAAAATCAATCAGTCTCCTGGCTTTGCCGCACAAATAAAATCATTTTTTCGGTTCTGGAAGTATTCTGCACTGTCATTGAGTCCCATTTTTGTGCTCTCCCCTGTGGACGGATTAAAGATTGATACATTATACTGGTCAAATCCATTGAGAAAAACATAGCTTCCGTTTTCTGTATATGCCAGCACCGGATATCCCTGGCCAATGAAATATAAAACCTGATTCAGGGAGCATCCTCTTGCGTCAAGAATCAGAACCTGGTTGTCTGTTTCCATGCTTTCCGTAAGTTGTCCGATGCTGCGGATAATATCATAGGCTTCCTTCTGGGGATCACGGATCGAGGCCGTGCTGTTCCGGTTCACCCGGTTCCACACAATCCGCTGATTTTTGTCTGTTACCAGTCCCATCTTCTCATAAGATGCATTTACTGCATCTGCAAATTTTTCATAAATTCCCAAAAGCTGGCCCTGTCCGTAGGCGTAGAACCGCATGCCTGACACCGGAAGGCCTGACTGAAGGTCTAGGGTATCTGACTGGTCATATGTGATCCGTCTGGCTGCTGCCACTTTTACATTTCTGCCGGATCTAACTTCCGAATCCAGCTGGATAAAATACAGCTTCCTCCGAATTTCGGATGCAAACCAGCCGATTCCTTCCATATATGATTCTTCCACTGCCGTATTGCAGACAATTGTATCATCATCCATGTATGCATAGTCGTGTTCCCCGTATCTTTCGTAGCGTTTTACGTGGATTCGGGCGTTTTCCACCTCTACATCGGCAATATAGCAGCCCTCCCTCTCGTACCGGGTCTGAAGCTCCAAATTGCTGTCTACAATTTCCAGTGCGTACATAGGCTGGCTTTCCTGCCGTCCGTTCAGAATCCAGGCGCTGTCCTGTCTGGACAAACCGTATACGAAATCGTCCTGAACAAAACCCAGGCACTGTATGCAGTCTCCTTCCGGGGCCCGGATCTCCCTGTTTTCTCCTGTAGCCAAGTCGAACAAATGTATAATTGTGGAGCCATTGCCATCTGTCCCTTCCTGCCATGCCACCTTCCTGCAATCCTTGCTGATGGCGTAGGCATCCTCTTTCAGACCGTCTGCTACCACAATATGTTCATTGCTGAACAAGTCTATGCCAAAAAGGGTCTGCCCCTGAAAAAGATACAGCATGCCGGTTTCGCTGCGGCAGGACAGCTTTTCGATATCCAGCCTTATTGTGTCAAAAGACTCTGCAGCCGGAATAAAAAACCGTTCCTCAATAGCTCCCGAGCTGTCATACCTGCACAGGCTGATTCCCTGCATCCCCTCATGCTGTCCCCGGTTCATATATCCGTATACAAGAAATTCCACATCTCCTTCATCACTTACGGACACGATTCGAATATCATGCTGATCATAATTGCTCCGTCCGCTTTCATCAGAACTGCTTCTGAAGGAAAACAGTTTGACTGCCTTGGATTCGTCCTTGTTTTGATCGTAGCACCACAGATCTCTGTTAAATACAAACCCCATATAGCGGCTGTTTGGGCTTTTCACCAGCTGAATAGCCTCATCATTGCCTATGCCCAGCATTAGTCTCCGTCCGGAATACAGTTCCCTTTCACCGGAAAATATCTGATTGGTCACACGGTCAAAATCCATCATATAGATTCTCTTAGTGTTCCACCGCATGGTATAGTAATCATTAACCTCATAGTGCTCTGTCTCACCTGATTCTGACTGCCTGCTTACCTGATACTGAACCTGAATCTGCCCCATAATGCCGTCAAGGTCTTTCAGCATCACCCGCATATCCCCTTCCAGGCGCATCTCCAGACCTGCCCAAGTCAGCTGGGAGAAGCTGGACTTGATGGTAACATGTCCCAGGGAAGAGTTATCTGCCGTATCTGAAGTTTCCAGATATGTCACCAGATCTCCCGCCTGGGCCGATGACAGGCTTTTAACAGAAAACTCCCGGGCCAAAGCCATCATCTGTGCCCCATAATCATTCTCGGTCCATAAGATTCTGGTATAATAATGCAGAATACCCTGATCTTTTGTTTCTATCATCAAGTGCAGCAAATACTCGGTTTCGCGGCTTAGGAGATTCTGAATAGGCAGAACCATACGGCTCTCTCCCTGGCTGCTCATAAGTTCTTCCACCGGCGTGCGCTCTACCAGTCTCTTTAAATCCATGCTCCGTATCTCATACTGTGCAGCAGTAATCTCCGAATCGCCGTAAGCAATCCGCACATTCAAACGGCGGTCTTCCGGCAGAACCACCAGAGACTCCCTAAGAACCGTCTGGCCCATCTCCTGCCGATATGGGGTCAGACGGCTTTCCTCTCCCTGAAGCATCTCGGCATAAGCTACCGGGAGAGCAGGGTTCTCCATAACCGTGTACACTGCCTCAGACTTATTCATTGTACTTTGCGCAGTTATAAAATAAATCCCCAGGGCCGTCACAAATATACCCGCCAGGATCAATGTTCTTTTGACTATCTTACTCATTCTACGAAAACTTCCTTTATCTGCATTTTCTCTATTGTAAATGCTAACCAAAAAAACTACAACTTAATCTTTTATAAAATTCTCTGCTCTGATTTCCAGTCCATTCAGCAAGGTTTCTGAAAATCAGCTTTTCAGCATCTTCCCATATGGCATCTTCGTCTCTGAATTTCATTCATAAACAGCACTTTCACAATATCTGACAGCCAGTTATTCCCTGGCGGCGGACCCCATGGCGGTGGGCCTCCCGGCGGTGGGCCCCATGGCGGCGGGCCTCCCGGCGGCGGGCCCCACGGCGGACGGCCTCCTGGCGGCGGCCCCCATGGCGGCGGGCCTCCTGGCGGACGGCCTCCCGGACGATTCTGCATCACTTCTACATCCTGAGCCGCAGGCGTCTCTTCAGTTTCATCTGCTTCCTGGTCTTCGTCCACCCTTTCTGCTGTAAACCAGCTTTGGGGAATCATCCCGCAGACAGCCCGGCAGGCCTCCTCAATCATCAGGGCTTCCGGATATTCGTCATAAATAGGACTTCCGCTGTAATCCATCATATCACATTGATATACAACATACTTCTGAAGTTCTCTTATTCTCTGCGGGTACATCCCCTGAAAATACTCCATATCCTGAACTGCATGCATTCCTGGCTGAGCTTTTTCTTTCCACTGGGGGGAATATTCTGTCATAAACCACTCCTGTTTCTCTTTACTCCATCATATGCTGTATTTCTGGCAATGAAACCTGGCATTCCCAAATTGTAAAACCTGGGCATCTGATCCAAATGCACTGAAAAAAATAAAAGCCCTGGCCGCTAAGGGTACTGGCTGAAAACACCCTTTCTGCGGCCAAAGCTTCTCTAAAACGCTCTGACTCTTAATATAATTTTTCAGGATAAATTCCCTGTTCGATCAAAGCCTTCAGCGAATCCACCACTGCCTGCTTGTCTTCTTTATACGTAACTCCAAACCACTTGTCCGGCGTTTCCAGAACTTTTACTGACGCCCTTCCTTCTTTAACCATTTTATCTATGATCTTTGGAAGCAGGTATTCCGATTTAATGTCTCCCTCCGGAATCCCGTTTAAAAACTCAGGAAATCCTTTTTCCAGTTCATTCAGAAAAGAGGCAGGAAGTCCCCACATGTTCATGGATACATGACAGCCCACATCCACATGGACAGTATTTCCCTTCTCATCCGCAGCCGTCAGGCTGTCACCTGTCCGTTTGATATCATAAGTTTCCACCACATTTTTCAGATATCCATTTTCACCTACCTGACAGACGCCTCTTGTTACCCCGCCGTTTTCGCTAAGGGTATTCACCAGCATAAAACCGCCCATACACAGGTCATACACTGCAGCGTCCTCGTCCATTTCATTGACCATATAATCATGGATTTTCCTAAATCCTTCTTTCCCATAGTAGTCATCCGCATTAATCACCAGAAACGGCCCGTCTACTAATCCCCTGATGCTTAAGACCGCCTGCCCTGTTCCCCATGGTTTCTTTCTGCTCTCCGGCTTCACAAAGCCTTTCGGAAGGTCATCCAGCTCCTGAAACGCATACTCCACAGGGACAGTCTTTTCAATCCGGCTGCCAATGGCCTCTTTAAAGTCTTTCTCTAAATCTTTGCGTATAATAAACACAACTTTATCAAATCCGGCCTGAAGTGCATCATAAATGGAGTAGTCCATAATAATCTCTCCACTTGGCCCTACAGGTTCCAGCTGTTTAATGCCTCCGCCGAAACGGCTTCCGATTCCTGCCGCCATAATCACCAATGTAGTATGTTTCATAATGCCTGTCCCCCACCTTTCAACAATATAGTGTGCTTTCATAGTGCTCTTTTGAGTATACCATATCCGCATTCAAAAGGCAAACTGCAAAAATGCCGCACTGACCATCCACATGTCAATACGGCATTTCTACTATATATATTATTGTCTGGCCGACAGACGGGTCAAGGCTCTTTTAAGCGCCAGCTTAGCCCGCAGCACATCGTTTTCTGCGCTGTTGTCCTTTAAGCGCCTCTCCGCCCGTATCCTTGCCTCATCGGCACGTTTTATGTCAATCTCGTCAGGCCACTCAATTACCTCGGCCATGACAGTCACTTCCTGAGGCAGTACCTCTATAAAGCCAGCGTGAAGAGCCGCCTTTTTCACCTCTGCCCCCTCATGAATCTTTAAAATGCCAGGTGCCACAATAGCTGTCATGGGAATATGATTGGCATAAACACCGATATCCCCCTCTGTGGTAGACAGCTCCACCATAGATGCATCTCCCTCATAAAAAATTCTCTCTGGAGTGACGATCTGCAATTTAAACATTTCAGCCATGTTCCACCCTCCTATTTCGTGCGGGCAAGAACATCATCAATATTACCTGCATTGAGGAAATAGCCTTCCGGCACGTCATCATGCTTACCGTCCAGGATCTCCTTAAAGCCCTGTATCGTCTCACTGAGAGGAACATATCGTCCTTCCAGGCCTGTAAACTGCCCTGCCACAAAGAACGGCTGTGAAAGAAATCTCTGTACCTTTCTTGCGCGGGAAACAGTCAGCTTATCATCTTCTGAAAGCTCATCCATACCCAGCATGGCAATAATATCCTGAAGCTCCTTGTACTTCTGAAGCACCTGGATTACTCTCTGGGCCACATTGTAATGCTCCTCGCCTACAATACGGGGATCAAGGATTCTGGAAGTAGACTCCAGCGGGTCTACAGCCGGATAAATACCCAGCTCCACAATAGAACGGCTAAGAACCGTAGTTGCATCCAAGTGGGCAAAGGTATTGGCCGGAGCCGGGTCAGTCAAGTCGTCTGCAGGCACGTAAACCGCCTGTACGGAAGTGATGGAACCGTTCTTTGTAGAAGTAATCCTCTCCTGAAGAGCGCCCATTTCCGTCTGAAGAGTAGGCTGATAGCCTACGGCTGAAGGCATACGTCCCAGAAGTGCAGACACCTCGGAACCTGCCTGAGTAAAACGGAAAATATTGTCAATAAACAACAATACATCCTTACCGCCCTGATCACGGAAATACTCAGCCATAGTAAGTCCTGTCAGACCCACGCGCATACGCGCTCCCGGCGGCTCGTTCATCTGCCCGAATACCATGGTAGTCTTATTGATAACCCCGGAATCCGTCATTTCATGATAAAGGTCGTTGCCTTCACGGGTACGTTCGCCCACACCAGTAAATACGGAATAACCGCCGTGTTCTGTTGCAATGTTACGAATCAGCTCCTGAATCAGTACGGTCTTGCCTACGCCTGCACCGCCGAACAAACCGATCTTACCGCCCTTTTGATAGGGACAAAGCAGATCTACTACCTTGATGCCTGTCTCCAGAATCTCCGTTTCGGTGGACTGCTCCTCAAAAGTAGGCGCCTTCCTGTGAATCGGAAGATACTCCTCTACCTTTGGCTGTTCTTTATTATCAATTGCCTCGCCCAGAACATTAAAGATACGCCCAAGAGTATTCTCGCCGACAGGAACCGTAATGGGTGCGCCTGTAGCCACGGCATCCATACCGCGGACAAGGCCGTCCGTGCTTCCCATGGCAATACATCTCACCGTATCATCGCCCAAATGCTGGGATACCTCCGCTGTAAGGGTACCGCCGTCGCTGGTTGCGATTCGGATTGCCTCGTTAATCTCCGGCAACTTCCCCTGACTGAACTTGATATCCAGAACAGCACTGATGATCTGTGTGATCTTACCAACGTTTTGCTCTGCCATCTTGTTTCTCCTTATTCTTATTCTATCTTACTGCCGCTTACAGCCTGCACGCTGGCAGCATATTATTGCCTTCCCAGGCAGAAAACAGGCTGCGGCAAATTGCCTGCCGCCTTTTGCTGCCCTAAGAAATAGCATTGGCACCTGCCACAATCTCCGTAAGCTCCTGAGTAATGGCACCCTGTCTGGCGCGGTTATACTGCAGGCTCAGAGCCTCAATCATCTCCTCCGCATTGCTGGTGGCATTATCCATAGCTGTCATACGGGCTCCGTTCTCGCTGGCCACAGCCTCAAGAAGGGCTCCGTAAATCAGGCTGCTCATATACTTTGGCACGATGGAGTCTAAGACTTCCTCCTCCTCGGGCTCATAAGTCATGAGCGCATGGGCTTTTCCCTCAGTCTGCCCACCGGCCTCTATTTCCACCGGAAGCAGCTTAATAAGCTTCGGAATATGGGTTACCGTATTCTTAAATGAGGTGTAGGCAAGATAAATCTCGCCGATCTCACCTCTGGCAAAGCCGTCCAGCAGTTCCAGAGTCAGATCTGCGGCATCCCGATATAACGGTCCATTAATAACCTCGGAATAATCCGCCTTAATCTCATACCCTTTTCTCTGCAGCCCATCCCGTCCTTTTCTTCCGATGGCATATACTATGGTATCACCGGCAGAAAGCTCTGAATTTATCAGCTTAACAATATTGTTGTTGTATCCTCCGGCCAGACCTCTGTTGGAGGTAATGGCCACAACTGCTTTTTTCGTGGAGGTTCCGGGCCGCAGATATTTGTGATCCAGATTCTCCGACTTTCCCAGAATAGAACTGATGGTCTGATACATCAGATTAAAATAGGGTTTCGATGCCTCTGCCTTGCTTTTGGATTTCTGCAGTTTTACCGTGGATACCAGTTTCATGGCTTTTGTGATCTGCTCAGTGCTTTGGATACTGTCTCTTCTCCGTTTTATATCTCTCATGGATGCCATGATTGTTCACCTGCTTTCCTTAGCGCTGTGCCTTACACTCTGCAATAGCCTTGCTCAGCATCTCATCAATCTCCGGAGTAATCTCCTTCTTCTCCCGAATCATGGCAGGAAGTTCCGGATATTTGGTATCAACAAACTTGAACAGGTCGCTCTCAAACTTAAGCACGTCAGAAGTAGGAATATCCAGCAGATGTTTTCTAGTAGCTGCATAGATAATCATAACCTGATATTCCACTGCCATAGGTTTATACTGAGGCTGTTTAAGCACCTCTCTGATCCTCTCGCCCTGTGCCAGCTGCTCCTTAGTAGCCGCATCCAAATCGGAGCCAAACTGTGCGAAAGACGCCAGTTCCCGGTACTGTGCCAGTTCCACACGGATGGGGGATGCAATCTTCTTCATAGCCTTAATCTGGGCAGCGCCGCCAACTCGGGATACGGAAAGGCCTGCATTAATGGCAGGACGGAATCCGGAGTTAAACATCTCTGTCTCAAGGTAAATCTGACCGTCTGTAATGGAGATTACATTGGTAGGAATATATGCGGACACGTCGCCTGCCTGAGTCTCGATTATAGGCAGAGCAGTCAGGGAACCGCCGCCCAAGTCGTCAGAAAGGCGGGAAGCCCTTTCCAACAGCCTGGAGTGCAGATAGAAAACATCACCAGGATAAGCCTCACGCCCGGGAGCCCTCTTAAGAAGCAGGGACAGCGTACGGTATGCTGCCGCATGTTTACTCAAGTCATCATAAATAACCAGTACGTCCTCTCCGTTCTCCATCCACTCTTCGCCAATGGCACATCCTGCATAAGGAGCGATGTACTGCAGAGGAGCCAGATCAGAAGCTGTGGAAACTACAATGGTAGTGTAATCCATGGCTCCGAACTCCTCCAGCGTCTTAACAATGTTGGCCACCGTAGATGCCTTCTGGCCAATGGCTACATAAATGCAGTGAACACCTTGGCCTTTCTGGTTAATGATGGTATCAATGGCAATGGCTGTCTTACCGGTCTGACGGTCGCCGATAATAAGCTCACGCTGTCCCCGTCCAATAGGAATCATGGCGTCAATAGCCTTGATTCCGGTCTGGAGGGGAGTATCTACGGATTTCCTCTCAATTACGCCGTGAGCCACACGCTCAACACGGCGGAACTTATCAGTTTCAATAGGGCCTTTGCCGTCAAGGGGCTGCCCCAAAGCATTTACTACACGTCCTGTCATGGCATCGCCCACAGGAACCTCTACCACTCGGCCTGTGGTTTTTACCGTATCGCCTTCACTGATCCTGCTGGTATCACCAAGCAGAACCGCACCAACGTTGTCCTCTTCCAAGTTCAGAACCATGCCGTAGATTTCTCCCGGAAACTCCAGAAGTTCTCCCTGCATGGCGCTTTCAAGACCGTGGATACGGGCGATACCGTCAGCAACCTGGATAACGGTACCGACGTTGGACACCTCAAGTTTGGTAGAATACTTTTCTATCTGTTCTTTAATCACAGAACTAATTTCTTCCGGCCTCAAATTCATGAAGGTTCGCACCTCTTTCCTAATTTATAGCTGGGGGCCAAAGCCCCGGATCTGATTATGGAAAGCCGCTTACTCTTTCCATAACGAAAACCTCCCTGCGGGCTTGAGCCCTTATGAGAGATATTTTCTAAGCCAGCTGCACATTAAGAAGCTGCTTCTTCAATTCATACAGCCGGGTCTTAATGCTGCTGTCAACGACT